>NZ_BLWJ01000004.1:0-401391 GCF_013374055.1 Cobetia sp. 5-11-6-3
GCATCCGGCGCGGTGGTGTCGACGGTGAGCGTGAAGTCGGCAGACGGTGCACTTTCGTTGCCCGCGGCATCGGTGGCGGTGACGCTGAAGACGTGTTCGCCATCGGCGAAGCCAGTCGCCGGCGTGAAGCTCCAGGTGCCATTGGCATCGGCGGTGACTGTCGCGATTTCCTCACCGTTGTGGGTGATCGTGATGGTGCTGCCGGCTTCGGCGCTGCCGGTTAGCGTCGGAGTCGCGTCATTGGTGCTGTCGCCATCGGCGAGGGCGCCGGTTACGGCCGCCACGTCATCGGTGGCAGATGCGATGGTCGGCGCATTCGGCAAGGTGACGTCTGCATCTTCCGGCACGGTCAATGCGGCAGAGGCTGCGCTTTCATTGCCTGCAGCATCAGTGACGGTAGCCGTCAGCTCGGTGCCAGCATTCTGCTTCGGCGACAGCGTGATGCTGAAGGTGCCGTCATCGGCAACGGTGCCGGTGCCAAGCACAACGCCATCGACATCGGTGATCTCGACGGTCCCCCCGGCCTCGGCGCTGCCATTGACGGTGCTGCCGTTGGCGGTCTCGCCATCGGTCTCGGACAGAATCGGCGCATCCGGCGCAGTGGTATCAACCGTCAGCGTGAACTCGCCAGACGCCACACTTTCGTTGCCTGCAGTATCAGTGGCAGTGACGCTGAAGACGTGTTCGCCATCGGCGAAGCCAGTCGCCGGCGTGAAGCTCCACGTGCCGTTGCTGTCAGCGGTGGTGGTGCCGATCTCTTCACCATTGTGGGTGAGGGTCACGGTGCTGCCGGCTTCGGCGCTGCCGGTCAGCGTCGGAGTCGCATCATTGGAGCTGTCGCCATCGGCGAGGGCGCCGGTATCGGCTTCCACGTCATCGGTGGCAGATGCGATGGTCGGCGCATTCGGTGCGGTGACGTCGGCATCTTCCGGCACCACCAGGGTGTCGGAGACAGCACTTTCGTTGCCAGCGGCATCGGTGACGGTGGCGCTAAGTTCGGTGCCAGCATCCTGCTCGGGAGACAGCGCGACCGAGAAGTTGCCATCGGTGTCGACCTCAGCAGAGCCCAGGACGTCGCCAGCAGTATTGGTGATCTCGATCGTGGTGCCGGCTTCGCCGGTGCCCGCGACGGTGGTGCCATCGGTCTCAGCCAGCACTGGTGCATCCGGCGCGGTAGTGTCGACGGTGAGCGTGAAGTCGGCAGACGGTGCACTTTCGTTGCCCGCGGCATCGGTGGCGGTGACGCTGAAGACGTGCTCGCCATCGGTGAAGCCAGTCGCCGGCGTGAAGCTCCAGGTNTTCACCGGTCCCGGTGACGGTGGTGCCATCGGTCTCGGCCAGAACGGGCGCATTCGGCGCGGTGGTGTCGACGGTGAGCGTGAAGTCGGCAGACGGTGCACTTTCGTTGCCCGCGGCATCGGTGGCAGTGACGCTGAAGACATGCTCGCCATCGGCGAAGTCAGTCGCCGGCGTGAAGCTCCAGGTGCCATTGGCATCGGCGGTGACTGTCGCGATTTCCTCACCATTGTGGGTAATCGTGACGGTGCTACCGGCTTCGGCGCTGCCGGTCAGCGTCGGAGTCGCATCATTGGTGCTGTCGCCATTGGCGAGGGAGCCGGTCACGGCTTCCACATTATCCGTGGCGGAGGCGATGGTCGGCGCATTCGGGGCGGTGACGTCGGCATCTTCCGGGACCACCAGTGTGTCGGAAGCCGGGCTCNGCTCGCCATCGGTGAAGCCAGTCGCCGGCGTGAAGCTCCAGGTGCCATTGGCATCGGCGGTGACTGTCGCGATTTCCTCACCATTGTGGGTAATCGTGACGGTGCTACCGGCTTCGGCGCTGCCGGTCAGCGTCGGAGTCGCATCATTGGTGCTGTCGCCATCGGCGAGGGAGCCGGTGTCGGCTGGCACATTATCCGTGGCGGAGGCGATGGTCGGCGCATTCGGCGCGGTGACGTCGGCATCTTCCGGGACCACCAGGGTGTCGGAGACAGCACTTTCGTTGCCAGCGGCATCGGTGACTGTGGCGGTCAGCTCGGTGCCGGCATCCTGCTCGGGAGACAGCGCGACCGAGAAGTTGCCTTCTGAATCGACGATCGCGGTGCCCACCACATCATCGTTGGCATTCGTGACTTCCACCGTGGTGCCCGCTTCACCGGTCCCGGTGACGGTGGTGCCATCGGTCTCGGCCAGAACGGGCGCATTCGGCGCGGTGGTGTCGACGGTGAGCGTGAAGTCGGCAGACGGTGCACTTTCGTTGCCCGCGGCATCGGTGGCAGTGACGCTGAAGACATGCTCGCCATCGGCGAAGTCAGTCGCCGGCGTGAAGCTCCAGGTGCCANCTCGGGAGACAGCGCGACCGAGAAGTTGCCTTCTGAATCGACGATCGCGGTGCCCACCACATCATCGTTGGCATTCGTGACTTCCACCGTGGTGCCCGCTTCACCGGTCCCGGCGACGGTGGTGCCATCGGTCTCGGCCAGAACGGGCGCATTCGGCGCGGTGGTGTCGACTGTGAGCGTGAAGTCGGCAGACGGTGCACTTTCGTTGCCCGCGGCATCGGTGGCAGTGACGCTGAAGACATGCTCGCCATCGGCGAAGTCAGTCGCCGGTGTGAAGCTCCACGTGCCGTTGCTGTCAGCGGTGGCGGTGCCGATCTCTTCACCGTTATGGGTGAGAGTGATGGTGCTGCCGGCTTCGGCGCTGCCGGTCAGCGTCGGAGTCGCATCATTGGTGCTGTCGCCATTGGCGAGGGAGCCGGTCACGGCTTCCACATTATCCGTGGCGGAGGCGATGGTCGGCGCATTCGGGGCGGTGACGTCGGCATCTTCCGGGACCACCAGTGTGTCGGAAGCCGGGCTCTCATTGCCAGCGGCATCGGTGACTGTGGCGGTCAGCTCGGTGCCGGCATCCTGCTCGGGAGACAGCGCGACCGAGAAGTTGCCATCGGTGTCGACCTCAGCAGAGCCCAGGACGTCGCCAGCAGCATTGGTGATCTCGACCGTGGTACCGGCTTCACCGGTCCCGGCGACGGTGGTGCCATCGGTCTCGGCCAGAACGGGCGCATCCGGCGCGGTGGTGTCGACGGCGAGTGTGAACTCGCTAGACGCTGCACTTTCGTTGCCGGCTTCATCGGTGGCAGTGACGCTGAAGACGTGATCACCATCGGCGAAGCCAGTCACCGGTGTGAAGCTCCACGTGCCGTTGCTGTCGGCGATGACGGTGCCGATCTCTTCACCGTTGTGGGTGAGGGTCACGGTACTGCCGGCTTCGGCGCTGCCGGTCAGGGTCGGAGTCGCGTCATTGGTGCTGTCGCCATCGGCGAGGGTGCCGGTTACGGCCGCCACATCATCTGTGGCGGAGGTGATGGTCGGCGCATTCGGTGCGGTGACGTCGGCATCTTCCGGCACCACCAGGGTGTCGGAGACAGCACTTTCGTTGCCAGCGGCATCGGTGACGGTGGCGCTAAGTTCGGTGCCGGCATCCTGCTTCGGAGACAGCGTGATGCTGAAGGTGCCGTCATCCGCGACGGTGCCAGAGCCCAGCAGGTCGCCATCACCGTTGGTGATCTCGACGGTGCCACCGGCTTCGGCGCTGCCATTGACCGTACTGCCATTGGCGGTTTCGCCATCGGTATCGGCCAGCACTGGTGCATCTGGCGCGGTGGTGTCGACGGTCAGCGTGAACTCGCTAGACGCCACACTTTCGTTGCCTGCAGCATCAGTGGCAGTGACGCTGAAGACGTGTTCGCCATCGGCGAAGCCAGTCGCCGGCGTGAAGCTCCACGTGCCGTTGCTGTCAGCGGTGGTGGTGCCGATCTCTTCACCATTGTGGGTGAGGGTCTCGGTGCTGCCGGCTTCGGCGCTGCCGGTCAGGGTCGGGGTCGCATCATTGGTGCTGTCGCCATCGGTGAGGGCGCCGGTTACGGCGGCCACATCATCCGTGGCGGAGGCGATGGTCGGCGCATTCGGCGCGGTGACGTCGGCATCTTCCGGGACCACCAGGGTGTCGGAGACAGCACTTTCGTTGCCTGCGGCATCGGTGACGGTAGCCGTCAGCTCAGTGCCGGCTTCCTGCTTCGGAGACAGCGTGATGCTGAAGGTGCCGTCATCGGCAACAGTGCCGGAGCCCAGCAGATCGCCATCACCGTTGGTGATCTCGACCGTCCCGCCGGCTTCGGCGCTGCCATTGACCGTACTGCCATTGGCGGTTTCGCCATCGGTCTCGGCCAGCACTGGTGCATCTGGCGCGACGGTGTCGACGGTGAGCGTGAAGTCGGCAGACGGTGCACTTTCGTTGCCTGCAGCATCAGTGGCAGTGACGCTGAAGACATGCTCGCCATCGGCGAAATCGGTCTCGGGCGTGAAGCTCCAGGTGCCGTTGCTGTCGGCGGTGGTGGTGCCGATCTCTTCACCGTTGTGGGTGATCGTGATGGTGCTGCCGGCTTCGGCGCTGCCGGTCAGCGTCGGAGTCGCGTCATTGGTGCTGTCGCCCGAGGCGAGGGTGCTGGTGCCATCAGGCACGTCGTCGATCGCGGAGGCGATGGTCGGCGTGTTCGGGGCGGTGACGTCGGCATCTTCCGGCACGGTCAATGCGGCAGAGGCTGCGCTTTCATTGCCTGCAGCATCAGTGACGGTAGCCGTCAGCTCGGTGCCAGCATCCTGCTTCGGCGACAGCGTGATGCTGAAGGTGCCGTCATCGGCAACGGTGCCGGTGCCAAGCACAACGCCATCGACATCGGTGATCTCGACGGTCCCCCCGGCCTCGGCGCTGCCATTGACGGTGCTGCCGTTGGCGGTCTCGCCATCGGTCTCGGACAGAATCGGCGCACCCGGTGCGGTGGTATCGACGGTCAGCGTGAACACGTTCGAGACGTCGCTGACATTGCCGGCCGCATCGGTGGCGGTGACGCTGAAGGTCTGATCGCCCTCGGTCAGCGCGCTCGTCGGGGTGTAGGTCCAGCTGCCATTGGTATCGGCCGTGACAGTAGCGATCACTTCACCGTTGTGGGTGATCGTGACGGTGCTGCCAACCTCGGCGCTGCCGGTCAGGGTCGGGGTGGCGTCGTTGGTGCTGTCGCCATCGGCGAGGGTGCTGGTGCCATCAGGCGTGTCGTCGATCGCGGAGGCGATGGTCGGCGTGTTCGGCGCGGTGGCATCGATACCGGTATCCACGACGGTCGGTGCTGAATCACTGCTGATATTGCCCGCGGCATCAGTGGCGGTCGCCGTCAGCGTCTCGCCATCTTCCTGTGCCGGATCCAGGACAATGTCGAAGGAACCGCCATCCTCGGCAGTGCCACTACCGACGTTCTGACCATCGCCGTTGGTGATGACGACATCGCTGCCAGCCTCGGCCGTGCCGGAGACAGTGGTGCCATCGGATTCGATCAGCGTCGGGGCACCCGGTGCGGTGGTATCGACGGTCAGCGTGAACACGTTCGAGACGTCGCTGACATTGCCGGCCGCATCGGTGGCGGTGACGCTGAAGGTCTGATCGCCCTCGGTCAGTGCGGTCGTCGGGGTGTAGGTCCAGCTGCCATTGGTATCTGCCGTGACAGTAGCGATCACTTCACCGTTGTGGGTGATCGTGACGGTGCTGCCAACCTCGGCGCTGCCGGTCAGGGTCGGGGTGGCGTCATTGGTGCTGTCGCCATCGGCGAGGGTGCCTGTGACAGCCTCCATATCATCGATGGCGGAGACAATGGTCGGCGCATTCGGCGCGGTGACGTCGGCATCTTCCGGCACGGTCAATGTGGCAGAGGCTGCGCTTTCATTGCCCGCGGCATCGGTAGCAGTGGCGCTCAGTTCGGTTCCTGGCTCCTGCAGCGGATCCAGCTCAACGACAAAGCTGCCTTCGGCATTAGCCGTTGCGGTGCCCACGATCTCACCGGATGCATTGATGACTTCGATAGTGGCGCCGGGCTCGCTGATGCCGCTGAGGACCATGCCATTTGTGTCGCTCAGAAGAGGAGCATCGGGCGCTGTCGTGTCCGCATCGGAGGAAGCGCTATCACCAGAAGTGGCTGCGGCAACCCCAACGCCGGCGGCTACTGCAACACCGCCTGCCACCAGTCCGGCAGTACTGATGCCGGCGCCAGCCCCTGCGCCTGTGGCTGCTTCCGCCCCGGCGCCGACAGAGCTTGCTCCCGCAGCCGCTGTGGCGAGGGCAGACTCTGCCGTGGTCAATGTCGCAGTGCTCGTGAAGGGGACTGCGCCACTAGCACCGGCCTCGCCAAGGCCGACCTGGAATAGTTCTCCAGCGAATTCATCACCCTGAAGATACAGATGACTGAGTTCGCTGGGGTCGGCGTAGAAACTCTCGATCGTGACCAGATCCCCGTTCTCGAGAGTGACGAGCAGGTTGTCCCCTTGGCGGGTCATCATTTCTACGTCACGTGGATGGAGGTCCAGACTGACATCCGAGGCTTCATTGAGGGTGATGTTATCGACTTCACGCAGGATAGCTTCCTGACTTTCGAGTTGACCGTGCGAAGCGACCTTGGCATTGACTGGCATATTGTTGTCCTCAATGGTTCTTCTTGTGTACTTTTACGACTTTTTATTAATTATCAATAATTAACATAGCATTGTGAGCGGGTGCATTTTTCTGGTACTACCGTATTGATGGATACCGTTTATATGTCGTTTAATATATTTTTTTGTATTTCTAAATTTCTTGTTCAACACGCCGAATGTCATTACGCCCCTGATGCTAGGGTACCATGGAGGTATGGCGTGTGTTTTCAAGAACGCTGCAAAGACGTATCTGGATCATTCCCTAGGTATGATTATTCTAGTTTCGTATTGATACGTTCATGGAATGTCGCTAACTGATTAATATCGTGGCGAAAAATCGCATTACTTTAAGATATCCTTATAAGTAGGTGCCCGCTGGCCAGTAATGTCCGTTGTTTAAACGTTTGAAATATGTTTCTGAGCTCACAAAAAAACGCCACCCTGGCGGGTGGCGTTTTCATGGTTCGAGAGGAAATCGTGTCGTCAGCGTTGGAGAGGGCGAGAATTCTCCCCTCCTTGCCACTCCAGGTAGGCATCGATCTGTGACCGAGAGGCTTCGATCGGTGATTTCATCACAAACCAGGTAACGGGTTCAGAACATGGCGGAGTGGTCAGCGAGCCGGAGTATTGCCAGCCAGCATTCTCGCGTGGCAGTAGCAAGTTGGCCGACAGTCCGCTTGTCAGAGTCTCGGAGAGTCCTCGCTGTGGAAGACGGCTCAACAGACGGCTGAGCGCCAGGTTGTCATGTCCTTCCTCGACCAACACGGCCAGCACTGCTAACTTGCCTTCTGGAGTGGTGTGCACCAGATGGATTTCCATGGCAGCGCGCTTGCCATCGATCGCGTGTTCCGAGGGCACATGCAGATGCACCTGTGACAGAGTGTAGGGGGTGCCATCCAGTGTCATCGTGTTTCCGCTGGCCCCTTCGATCTGCAAGGTGTGCCCCGTGTCCCGAGTGACGAGCAGCGGCGAGTGGTAGTCGAGCTTCGGCCCTGTTTCATCCAGAGGGCGTGACTGACTGTCGATGTCGATCGGTGATTGCCGGGCACCACTGGCGCATTCCGCGTAGCCGGGGGTGAGGTCTCCCCAGTGTTCCGGTCCATTGGCGCTGTCGCCCGACTCACTCGAGTAGCTCCATTCGGTGACGGATGTTCCCGGGGCTGGTGCCGTTTCATTGTCATTGGCCAAGGCCGGGAGGGATGACGAAGCGGTGGCAAGCAGCACAGCCATGGTGAGTGGGCGCAACAACGCACGAGGCGACGAGGAATTGGCTGGCATTGAGATGTCCTTGCTCAAGAGTCCGGAACATTCCAGCGTTCTGGCCTGCGGTTGGCAGGCCAGAACGCTGACGAATAAAAGCAGTCAGTGTGCCGGACTCAGAGGGAAGGTCAAGATGACGCTGGAGGGTCACTCGGTTGTCGCATTCCAGCGTCAGAGGAGGTGGGGATGCCGGTCAGTAGCGGAAATCACTCAACTCTCCAGCCATAGACACTCCACACTGTCGCCGGGGCTTATCTGTGCGTGGGGAGGGATCACGGCCAATGCCTCAGCGCCGACGCATGAGGAGAGCACGGCTGAGTTCTGGTCCGGGAAGGCGTGAGCCTCAAGCTGGCCATCATCGGCTGGCGTCAGCGTGACACGCAGATGGTCCTGACGGATGGCAGTGTTGGCCGAGAAGGCGGAACGTACCCGGAGGCTTCTCAAGGCCCGCAGTGCGTCACACTCGAGCATTTCGCCCAGTATGGGGCGAAGAAATAGCCAGCCGCCGACCCAGCTCGACACCGGGTTGCCAGGTAGCCCCACCACACGCACCGAGTCGCCTTGCGTGTTGAGGATGCGCCCCAGCGCCAGTGGCTTGCCCGGTTTGATGGCCAGGCGCCAGAGATCCAGGCTGCCGAGCGCCTCGATGGCAGGGCGGACGTGATCTTCCTCTCCGACGCTGACCCCGCCACAGGTGACGATCAAGTCGGCCTGTTCTGCCGCTGTCGCAAGAGCATCGCGAGTGGCCTCGAAGGTATCGGCCACATTGAGTGGCGCAAGCACCACGTCAGCCCCGAAGTCGCTGAGCATCTGGCTGAGCATCACGCGATTGGAGTTGTAGATCTGCCCCGGTTTGAGCGGCTGGCCGGGTTCGATCAGTTCATCGCCGGTCGCGAACAGGGCAACGCGTACCTTGTGTCGTACCGATACGTAGCTGAGCCCTTGACCACAGAGCAGGCCAAGCATCGCGGCATCCAGGCGAGTGCCGGCGGCGATCAGCCGAGTGCCACGAGTGACGTCGCGTCCCTGTCGGCGGATATTGTCGCCGGGAATTCGTGGGCCGGGCAGCCAGGCTTCCGTGGTGCCATCTTCGTTCTCACGCAGTGTCACTTCTTCCTGCATGACCACAACGTCGGCGCCTTCGGGGATTTCCGCCCCGGTGAACAGCCGTGCACAACTTGCCGAGGCGAGTGCCGAGGTGGGCTGGCCTGCCGCGATGCGCTGGCTGATTGGCAGCCAGGCGCCATCACCGATATCCGCCACTCTTGCACAGTAGCCATCCATCTGTGAGTTGTCGGCAGGAGGAACGTCCAGTTCGGCGTAGATATCCTCAGCGAGGACACGCCCCGCGGCCTTGCTGACAGGGACTTGCTCTACCGGCATTACCGGACAGCATTCGCGCAATGCGGACAAGGCCCTGGAAAGAGGGGCCAGGCCCTTGGCGCCAACCGGCACGCTATCGCAGCCGCAGGCGGTCGTTGCCTGGCCCGCCCGGGATGCCTCTTGTGCAGAAGAGGAGTCAGTGGGCATGGGTTCCGCGCTCCGGGATCACCAGATTGGCGAAGTTGCAGGGACGGTGACGGCTGTCGAGCTGCTCCTTGAGGATGCCGTTCCAGGCTGTCCTGCAGGCCCCGGTGGAGCCGGGTAGGCAGAACACCACGGTACGGTTGGCCAGCCCTCCAAGACAGCGGCTCTGGATCGTGGAGCTGCCGATTTCCTGATGGGAAAGCTGACGGAACAGCTCGCCGAAGCCCTGGATTTCCTTGTCGAGCAGCACGCGGATGGCTTCCGGTGTGGAATCACGTCCGGTGAAGCCTGTGCCGCCGGTGGTCAGGATGACCTGCACGGCCGGGTCCGCGATCCACTCGCTGACCACGGCGCGCAACTGATAGATGTCATCGGGGACGATACGTTTTTCATGCAGGGTATGGCCGGCTGCCGTCAGGCTCTCGACCAGGGCGTCACCGGAGCGATCAGTGTCCTCGGTGCGCGTGTCGGAGACGGTCAATACCGCGATGGTGAGGCCGATCTGTTCGTCATTGCCGCTCATGATCAGTCCTTCTTGCCTTGTTGACGAGCCTCGAGCGCTGCGAGTTGCTCAGGGGTCGCCTTGGCCTGGTGATGTGTCTTCCACTCGGAATAGGGCATGCCGTAGACGTGCTCGCGCGCCGCGTCATAATCGAAGCTAACGCCGCGTTCCTCGCCGGCGGCCATCAGCCACTTGGACAGGCAGTTGCGGCAGAAGTCGGCGAGGATCATCAGATCGATGTTCTGGACATCCTTGTTGTCATCCAGGTGCTTGAGCAGACGGCGGAAAGCGGCCGCTTCCAGCTCGGTGCGGGTCTGCTCGTCCAGCTGGTTCAGGTCCTGGACGGTCTGGGGGGTCGGGTCGCTCATGGAAATCTCCTGAGAAGGCGCGGCATGGCGCAGGCCTTCATGGTAGAGGGGGCCTGGTGAGACCAGGCCAGATACCTGAAACTTTACGCAACTAATGCAGGGCTGTGAACCGGTGCGAGAGGCCGGGCGACGGGCAGGGAGAGGCGATATCAATGCAAAACGCCCGGCAGGCGAACCTGACCGGGCGAATCATCACTCATCCAGCGGATGTCTGGCCTCGGACTAATTCGGGCGTTGCTGACGCGCCAGGCTGTCGTCAGGTGCCGTGGCGGGGTCTGATGCCGGGTCCGCCGCCTCGGCCTGCTTGACCTCGTCATACCACAGATTGTGGTGTTGCTTGGCCCAGGTTTCATCGACGTAACCGGTCTTCATGCCCTCGAAGGCACCTTCCGTGCCGGCGGTACCGATGTAGATGTGGCCGAAGGACACCGCGATCAGCATCAATGAGGCAACGCCGTGGAAGACATTGGCCCACTGCATGTTGTCACGGGTCTGACCGAATATCGGGAAGTCGAGCACCAGCCCGCTGGCAATCACCACCAGGCCGACCGTTGCCAGAATCCAGTACCAGGCCTTTTCCCCGCCATTGGCGAAGCCGGCATCCGGGTGCTTGCCCTTCATCATGCCGCCGCCCTGGCGGAACCATTCAAGGTCATGCTTCTTGGGAAGGTTGAGCTTCAGCCACTTGGCCAGCACCAGAATCAGCATGATCGAGAACAACGGCCCCACATAGTTGTGGATCACCTTGGTCGCCATGATCATGTTGGCCCAGAACACATCCCCGAAGACATTGCGGAACACGAACTTGCCCCACAACAGATTGATGCCGGTGATGGCCAACGTGAGGAACAGTGTGGCCAGTGTCCAGTGCATGGCACGTTCCAGTGCCGTCCAGCGCAGCATCAACTTGCCTGAGCGGGGGTGGTCCAGATCGTTGCGCCCCACCAGCAGATAGAAGATCGCCAGCACGGCCAGCATACCGCCCAGAGCGATCAGGCCACCCGGTGAGATCCAGCGGTTGCGGATCTGGCGCCAGGTCTCGCCGCTCTGGTTGATCAGGCTGTAGTTGGAGTCATGGCGACTGTCGATGGAATTTTCCCCATCTTTCACCTGACGCCAGGTGTCGGCATTCACCGTACCGACCGCCTGACCGATCTCGCCGTCCGGATTCGCGGCCAGCGCCTGAGGGGCCAGCCAGAGGCTGGCCAGCATCAGACACAGGAACATGGCGACGACGGTCAACCGTGAAGCTGTGAAGTGCGCGCGCATGTCGCCTCCTTACCCCTTGCGGGCTGCGTCGTAGGCCAGGTGATCCGCCTGCTGAACGCTGCTGGTGGTCAGGTTGGCCGAGGTTTCCGGGTGGCTGGCCTTGTCGACCGGCGACCAGGCACCATCCTCGTGACCGCGATAGACCACGCGCTGACGGAAGATGTCGGAGACGGTCTCGGCGTCACCGGCCAGCAGGGCCTTGGTGGAGCACATCTCGGCACACAGCGGCAGCTTGCCTTCGCTGATGCGGTTGGCACCGTACTTCTCGAACTCTTCTTCCGGGCTCTCGGCCGGGCCGCCGGCACAGAAGGTGCACTTGTCCATCTTGCCGCGCTCGCCGAAGGCACCTTGCTGCGGGAACTGTGGTGCGCCGAACGGGCAGGCATACAGGCAGTACCCGCAACCGATGCAGATATCCTTGTCGTGCAGGACGATGCCGTCATCGGTCTTGTAGAAGCAGTCGGTGGGGCAGACCGCCATGCAGGGCGCGTCGTCACAGTGCATGCAGGCCACCGAGATGGAGACTTCGCTCGGCTTGCCGTCATCCAGGGTCACGACACGGCGACGCTGAATGCCCCATTCCGTCTCGTTGGCGTTCTTGCAGGCCGTCACGCAGCCATTGCACTCGATGCAGCGCTCTGCATCACACAGGAATTTCATCTGGGCCATCTTGCTTCTCCTTCACGGCCCGTCGTCGAGTGGCTCAGACGACAGGCCGGATATTTCTGATCATCGACATATGATTGGCTCGATGATTCGGCGTTTACGCGATCGACAGTCAGGGTCGGGACGCGCTTCAGGCGAGGCTGACTCGGCACAGCGTGACCTTGGTTTCCTGCATCAGGGTCACGGGGTCATAGCCATAGGTCGTCGCGGTGTTGGCGGACTCACCCAGCACGTAGGGCACCGTGCCTTCCGGGTAGCGTGACTCCAGGGACTCGCCCTCGTAGTGGCCCCCGAAGTGGAAGGGCATGAAGACCACGTCCGGCCCGACTCGCTCGGTGACCAGCGCCTTGACCTTCACGCGGCCGCCTTCGGCACCCTCGACCCATACCATGTCGCCATCCTTGATACCCTGGTCATTGGCCAGCGCCGGATTGATCTCGACGAACATCTCCTGCTGCAGCTCGGCCAGCCACGGGATGGAGCGTGTCTCTTCGCCACCCCCTTCGTATTCCACCAGGCGGCCCGAGGTCAGGGTGATCGGGTATTTGGCGCTGACGTCCTTCTCCTGAATGGAGGCGTAGAGCGTCGGCAAGCGATAGATGGATTCGGAATCCGGCCAGGTCGGATAGTCCTTCACCAGGTCACGGCGCGCGGTATACAGCGGCTCGCGGTGCTTGGGGATCGGGTCCGGGAAGGTCCACACCAGGGCACGTGCCTTGGCGTTGCCGTACGGCATGCAGCCA
The DNA here is from genome assembly GCF_013374055.1 of Cobetia sp. 5-11-6-3. NCBI lineage: Bacteria > Pseudomonadati > Pseudomonadota > Gammaproteobacteria > Oceanospirillales > Halomonadaceae > Cobetia > Cobetia sp. 5-11-6-3. The sequence goes on from NZ_BLWJ01000004.1 coordinate 12,854, forward strand.
TGCTTGATGCACGCGCGCTGGATGCCACCGGAAAGATCGGTCTTCCAGTTCTTGCCTTCCGCCGCCTGCTTTTCCTCGGCCGTCAGGTCGTCCCACCAGCCCAGCTGCTTGAGCAGCTTGTCGGTGAACTCCGGATAGCCATCCTCGATCTCGGCGCCCTTTGACCAGGAGCCCTCGGCCAGGATATTGGTGCCGTTGTGTTCCACGCCGTAACGGGCGCGGAAGTTGCCACCGCCTTCGGCCACCGTCTTGGAGGTGTCATACAGGATGGGAGAGCCCGGATGGCCCATCTCCGGCGTTCCCCAGCACGGCCATGGCAGACCGTAGAAGTCGCCATTTGCCGGACCACCCCGTGCCTTGAGTGTCTCGAAGTCGAAGGTATGCCAGTTCTTCTGATGTGCCTTCAGGCGCTCGGGACTCTGGGCGGTATAGCCAACGGTCCACATCCCGGCATTGAATTCGCGGGTGATGTCCTCGACCACCGGCACGCTGCCCTCGACCTTGATGTTGCGGAACAGCTCGTCGGCAAAGCCCAGCTTGCGGGACAGCAGGTACATGATCTCGTGATCCGGCTTGGAATCGAACATCGGTTCGATGACCTGGTCACGCCACTGCAGGGAGCGACTGGAGTTGGTCACGCTGCCGGTGGTCTCGAACTGGGTCGCGGCCGGCAACAGGTAGACGCCATCGGTGCGGTCGTGCATGACGGCGGCGATGGTCGGGTAGGGGTCGACCACCACCATCATGTCCAGCTTGGCCATGGCCTTCTTCATCTCGGGTCCACGGGTCTGGGAGTTGACGGCATGCCCCCAGTAGAACATCGCCTTGAGCGCGGTGCGCTGGGAGATGCGATCCGGGTCCTCGAGCACGCCATCGACCCAGCGCGAGACGGTGATGCCGTTGGTGTGCATCGGCTTGCCGTCGTGGTATTCGGTCTGGTCGTAGCGGTTCTGGATCCAATCGAAGTCGACGTTCCATACCTTGGCCCAATGCTTCCACGCCCCTTCGGAGAGGCCGTAGTAACCTGGCAGGGAGTGGGACATCAGGCCCAGATCCGTGGCGCCCTGAACGTTGTCGTGACCCCGGAAGATGTTGGCGCCGCCACCGGACTTGCCGATGTTGCCCAGTGCCAGCTCCAGAATGCAGTAGGCGCGGGTATTGTTGTTGCCGGTGGTGTGCTGCGTGCCACCCATGCACCACACGACACTTCCCGGACGGTTCTGGGACAGTCGACGTGCGACGTCGAGCATGTCGGCTTCACCGACACCGGTGATGCGCTCGACCACGTCCGGCGGGAAGTTGGCGACTTCCGCGCGTACCTCGTCCATGCCGTAGACGCGCTGCTGGATGTAGGCCTCATCTTCCCAGCCGTTCTCGAAGATGTGCCACAGCAGGCCCCAGATGTAGGCAACATCGGTGCCCGGACGCAGACGCACGTACTTGTTGGCTTTCGCTGCTGTGCGGGTGAAGCGCGGATCGACGACGATGATCTCGGCGTTGGAGCGCTCCTTGGCCAGCAGGATGTGTTGCATCGCCACCGGGTGGGCTTCGGAGGGATTGGAGCCGATGAACAGGATCGAACGACAATTGTGCATGTCGTTGAACGAGTTGGTCATCGCGCCATAGCCCCAGGTGTTGGCGACGCCGGCGACGGTGGTGGAGTGGCAGATACGCGCCTGGTGATCGACATTGTTGGTGCCGAACAGGGCCGCGAACTTGCGCATCAGGTAGGCCTGTTCATTGCTGAACTTTGCCGAACCGAGCCAGTAGATGCTGTCCGGGCCATGCTGCTCGGTCAGCTCCAGTACCTTGTTGCCGACTTCCTCGATGGCCTGCTCCCAGGACAGCTTCTTCCACTTGCCGCCTTCGAGCTTCATCGGATACTTCAGACGACGATCAGAGTGACCATGCTCACGCAGCGAGGCGCCCTTGGCACAATGCGCGCCGCGGTTGAAGGGGTGATCGAAGGCGGGTTCCTGCTTGGTCCAGACGCCTTCCTGGACTTCGGCATAGACGCCACAGCCAACGGAGCAGTGGGAACAGATCGTGCGCTTGGTCTCGACAGGTGCCTGAGAGACTTCCGTCTTGGCCTCGGCACGCTTCATCATCGGGGTGGCCATGAAGCTGGCCGCGGCAAGGCCGCCGGTCGCAACACCGCTGCGCTTCAGGAACTGGCGGCGGTTGATGCCGAGTCCCGTACTCTCCGTGCTGGAGGGGGTGGGGGTCAGTCGCATGACATCTTTCTCCTCATCACCCGATACACGACATGCACCGCTTGGGCGGGTCAGGTGGCCGTGTCGGGAGTGGCGGTTCTTCAGGTGGCTCTTCTGGCATTCGCCAGCGAGCCCCTGTGCCGTCTTGTCGCTGTCAATGGCGGCTGGAGTGAACTCCACGCTGCCCTTTGTGTCTCTGATCGGTCACGTCGTCAGGCGAGTCTGTACTCTCCCGGAGGATCTGGCAGTGGCGGCGTTGCCACTGGCAGATTCCCCTGTGGAGACGTGACCGACAGAAGGTCAATCTCGCAGAGTGGCGTAGAACGCCTTCACGTGATCCGTCTCGCGATAGTTGTCGGTCACTCTGTCTGCTGTCTTGCCGTCCTGTGGCGCGGCCTGATCCGGGATGACGGCCCCGGCCAGCGTTCCAGCGGCTGCCGCCCCGACGGTGCTGGCTCCCAGTACCCTCAGGAACTTGCGGCGGCCCTGACGGGCCAGTTCCTGGCCTTGCGTGTTGTCATCAGTCTTCATGCTGATCTCCTGTCTGACATGTCATGTTCAAGGCGAACGTCGCTGAATCCGTTGTCGCTTGAAGGGTGTCTCACGGTCTTGCTTCAGGTCTTGCATCAGGGTTTTGCATCAGCCCCAGCACCGGCCATGGCGTGTGCCGGGGCTGTGGGTGCTGTCCGGCGCGTGTCTGTCGGTCTCACGATTGGGGAAGTTGTATGCCTTGCCAGCCAGTGGTGTCTTGGCTTGCGACGTCCGCCAATGAGGCTGTCGGATGGGGAGCCTCTCCGAGATTGCGTCGTTCGGCTGCCAGAAATGCCTGGCCAAGATAGCCAACCGCGGCATAGAAAGGACTCTTGCGGCGCGCAAGGTCGGCACAGCAACGCTCACCCCAGTTCGCCAGATGCTGACGGAAGAAGTTGACCTGTTCGCCGGGCAGCTCCTCGATCAGCATGGCCATGACCTCGCACAGAGCCCCCAGGTGGTCCTCCGGCTCGCGAACGTCGGCTTCGCGCTCGAAACCGAGGCGCTTGAGGTCATGGCGCAGTGCCACCAGCGGCATTTCCATCAATGAGCCGGTCAGGTACCAGCTGGCATACGGCACCACTTCGCCCTGCACGACCCCGACCAGTGCCTGGAAATACTCGTCCTCCAGTCGTCGAGGGTCACTGACGCGCGCCGAGAGAGACAGCGAGGCCAGCGCCCTGGGCAGTTGCTGCTGATCCGCGCCGGGCATGGTGATGGCCTCAGGCTCCAGCGCCGCCAGGAAGTCGATGAGTGGCTGATCGGGCGCTGCCCGCAGCAGACGAGCCAGCAGGCGGTAGAGATCGGCCCGCAGTGCCTGTTGCTCGGCACTGTGGCTGATCAGCGATCCATCATCAGGTGTCATATCAGTGTCATCACTTGAAGGCATGGACTCAGACCTTGAGTTGAGCATCGGGATTGCGGGCCATTTCGTGCCAGATATCCTTCACGCGGCAATCGCTGCACATCTTGAGGCGCAGCGCACCGTCACCCTGGAAATAGGCGTGGGAGGCCAGCTTGGTCTGCATCGCCGTGATGGTGGCGGTGGAGCCGAACGGGGTGCCGCAGCTGATGCAGGGGAACGGCGTGTCCTGCTTGAGCAGGCGCGGTTCACGGCGCACCTCTGGTTGTGCGGAAAAGCCCGGCGTCAGAGTGATGACGCTCTCGGGGCATGACTGCTCGCACAGGCCACATTGCACGCAATCTCCCTCGGTGAAGGACAGTGCCGGAGAGGTGCGGTTGGCGGACAGTGCGCTGGTCGGGCAGACCGCGACACAGGCCTGACACAGGGTGCAGCCGTCGCTTTCGACCTGAATCGCGCCGAAGGGCGCACCGGCAGGTACCTCGACGGCGGTCTGCGCCAGGTCAGCGGCGGCCAGCGTGGCCAGGTGATCCAGTACACGATTCAGGCGCTCACGCTTGCCGGGTCGGGCATCCGGTTGACCCAACAGCCAGTCACGCGCGATCGGCAGGCCCGGCTGGCCGTCCTCTTCGCGATCGGCACCGGGCGCCAGCGCGATGCAGAGCGGACTGACGAGCGTCATGGGCGAGGCCGGCACGGCGGACTCGGTGATCAGCACGAGACGGGGGGAACCCTGGGTGTCCGTGGCCAGTTGCATGCTCTCCAGCAACGCATTGCACAGACGCTGTTCCTGCTCGAGTTGCTGGTGCTGGCCGGCAGGCAGTGTCCGAGGCAGTTCGACGATGACCTGGGTGGCGCCCAGCGCCAGCGCGGCCAGCCACTCGTCGTGCCCGGTGGCGCTGATTTCATCCAGTGCGATGTCCAGGCAGCGTTCCTGATCCTCAGGTGCCAACGGCGAGTGGCGGTCACTGGCTGACTCGAGGCGGTAGCGCAGTATCGGCTGCGTGCCCCCTGCATCCTGATAGCGCTCAAGCAGACGCTGGATCTGTTCGAGACGCTGTTCGAGTGGCGGCTGGGTAAAGCTCAGCGCGCCGGTCGGGCAGGCACTCACGCAACTGGCGGCACCATGGCAGAGGTACGGGTCGATCTCGATATGCGCGTTGCGGCGTCCCGCCACGGAGAAGATGGCATCGGCGCTGCAGGAGGAAAGACAACGTGTACACCCGATGCTGCCCGCACTTGAATGGGCACAGATGTCGAGATTGACGTTGACGTAATTGGGCTTGTCGAAGCTGCCGACCAGACCGGCGAATTCTGTCGCCCAATGGGTCAGGTTCGCGATCTGATCGCCGCTCTCGACAAGGCTGGCGTCGCTTGCGAGACGATCCAGCTCGCCCAGCACCGTATCATCTGCACGCAGATAGCCCGGCGGCGGAAGTTCCGCCTGATTGAGGGGCTGGTGACCCAGATCGGCGATCAGGTCGAAGGTCTCGACCTGTCGGGCACCTGTGGACAGCAGTGCGCGCGCCAGATTGACCCCGCCAGCCAGCAGCGTGAAATGGCCAAGATGGCCGCTCAGCGAGAGCGCCTCGCGGGTGCTGGCATGGGAGGGCAGTGCTTCGCTCGTCGTGATATGCCGCTCGTCGAGGGATACCAGAGCGCTGTTGTCCTGCTCGCTGATCAGCAGAGACAGTGACAGGGAGTGAGTGTCGGGCAGTGCCAGCATCAGGCTGGACAGGGCACGCAGGCGCGCTTCGCTGCCGATCAGCAGTGTGCGGCCCTGGCTGCGATAGCGGATCGGGGCGCTGCCGGCATCACTGGCCAGCAGTGGCAGGCTGGAAGCGGGGGAGGCTCCGAGCACTGCCGCCAGGGCGCGTTGGCGTGCTTGCTGGTTGAGCGCGCGCTGGGCGTTCTCGAGACTTGAACTGAGCATCCTCATCCTTATTTCGGTCGTGGCGGCTCCGCCCCTGGCGCCTGTCAGGTGGCGCGGTGGACGGTTCCTGATCGCCGCTGATTCTCGAGGCTTGCGCCCGGTCAGCGGTCGAAGGTCATTCAAGGAAGTGCATGGGCTTCCAGCGACGTCTTGCGCCTGATGTCATCCGGATGATCCGCATGGCGGCATCATTGCGACTGGCTTCAGCATAGTCAGGGACTGAAGGGCCAGCGATGAGCATCGGGCGTAGTCGGTCAGGTATCGGGAGGCAGTGCCGTTCTCTTGGTAACGATACCTGCCTCTGTTGAGCGGATTCTTGCAGGCAGTGCGCCTCTCGCATGGGAGTGGAAGTCATGTGAGAGGCAAGGAAATGACCCCGCATGCCGAATACGGAGATCGCGCTGGGTCATAATGTCTCAGTGCCTGAGGGCAGGCGTGTCATTCTGGTGGTTGGGGCGATCTGTGGGTGGGCCCATGTCCGTCAGCCGTGACGCCATCGGTCTGGTCCCATGCGCCTTGCCGTGCATGCGTGCCATGCGCAAGGGCAGCATCAGTATCTGTGTGCTGGTCCTGCGCGGGTTCTCGATGGGTCTGTGGGCCGTGATCCGGTGATGTCTCATCCAGTGAGTCGAGGCCTTGCTCATCCGTTGAGGGTGCAGCCTCCGGCGCCTCATCCTGAGGCTGATCTTCCGAGCCGTTGCTGGTGGCTACGCACTCAGCCTCGTCATCTTCCAGCTTCTCGAGTCCCTCTTCGACATCGCGGGTCCAACGTCTCAGCGTCTCGGCCACACCTGCGGCGAGCGGACGCATCTGGGAGAAATCCTGATCGTAATCGTCCAGGCCATCGCGCAGGGAGTGCTCGCCTCCCATGAAGATGCGGCGCAGGGCGCGTTGTCGCAGCGCCGGGTCCACTCCTGCCTGCATGTAGGCACTGATATCCGCATCCGGCAGCAGGGTGTCGGGGTCTGGCAGCTCCACGACGGGAGGGGGCTCATCTGCCTCCTGTGCAAGGGCCTCGGCGTCGGTCGTCTCACTGCCGCCTTCAGCGGACGCTTCGCCATGCCGCTTGCTGTCATGCCGCTCACTGTGCAGAGCATGGCCCGGCTCGTCCGATGCCTCGCAGGCCTCTGTTACCGTGGGTGCGGTCTCAGTGGGTGCGGTATCAGTGGGTGCGGTGTCATTGGCCGTGGAGGGCCGAGCGACCGTCGCCAGTCCAGCGGCGGCGGCATCGGGGGAGTCCGTGGTCGTCCGTGAGGCTCCGGCGCGCTGCTTGCGGCGTGACCAGCGGGACAACAGGCCTTGCGAGGTATGGTCGCGGTCGTCGGAGTGACTCATGACCCTTCCTTGTTGGCAGCATCAGCGTCCGGGCGCACGGTGTCGGTCTGACTGGCGCGCCCCGCCCCCTTGCGTTTCTTCTTCTTGCCTTCGTCGATGCGCTCACCATGCCGGGCGAGATAGCCCTCCAGCCAGACCATCAGGGCAGGAGGCATCGGGGTATCCAGTACCAGCTGGTCGCCATCCAGCCAATGCGAGGCCACTTCCTGGCAGGCGGTGACGACCCTTGGCTGCATGCCATCCGCTTCACGCTCTTCACACAAGACGAACAGACGCGGCTGTTCGCAACGCAGGTTGTAACGATAGTCGGTGCGCTCGGTGAGATGCAGCTGCAGGGGCAGAGTGCGTTGAGGCTCCGGTTGCGCCGCCTGTTCAGGCGTCCGGGGCGTGGCCTCGCCGTGATCCGCGGGCGCGATCCGGGAAATCACCCAGGTGTCGAGAGTGAAGCGGCCGAGAGTCTGCTGCGAGGGGGCCAGTGTCACGGTCAGCCAGCGAGTGTCGTCAGGTCGTGATGACTCGCGTGAGGCGTCGAGTGCCGTGTCCATCAACGGGTCGGGTGGCTGGGTCATGGCGTATCTCTTGAGGGCGTTCTGGAAGTGGTTCAGGGGGGGACCCGAGTCGTGGTCGGCGGCGTATCGGGTCCAAGGCGAGTCTGTCATCAGCGCCGTGGCTTGCACGTTCACGAACATGCGACGCTCTACCGGTTTTAGCAAGAAGCGTGCCGCATGCGTCGAGAATTGCATGACGCGAGATCGCAATGGCTGCCGGATCAGGACAGCCTCTCGGCCTGACTGGTATTCTTTGAGCGCTGGGTGACGACGCATGCCGCAACCTGCATGGCAGGTTCGCCGTGTGGCGGCACCCTCCGGCATCAATTCGGCTCGAAGAGGGAGACCCCGACGCCATGAAAACCTCCATGCCTCCGGTCATCAGCAATGCTCGATTGCCCACCACGCTGGATATCGTCGTGATGGATGAGCGAGGCCAGCGCCAGACGCAGTCGATCGCCGCCGAGCGCGCGCTGACGATCTACCTCAACAAGCGTGAGATCGTCACTCTGATGACGCTGGGGGCCGAGCCTGAGGCGCTGGTCGCGGGCTATCTGCGCAATCAGGGCCTGTTGGGAGATATCGAAGACCTGGAGGCGCTGCAAGTGGACTGGGAGGTGGAAAGCGCCTCGGTGGTGACGCGCCATCTGCCGGAGGATATCGAGCAGCGACTGAGCAAGCGTACCGTCACCACCGGCTGCGGCCAGGGAACCGTCTTTGGCAATCTGCTGGAGCGTCAGACGCTGGAGGCGCTTGATGATCGCCCCTTTCTGCAGAGTGTGCTGTATCAGCTGCTGGCATCTCTCGCGGCCCACAATGCCACCTACCGCAAGGCGGGGGCGGTACATGGCTGTGCACTGTGCCGGGATGATGAGGTGCTGGCATTCATCGAGGATGTCGGTCGCCACAATGCCGTCGATACCCTGGCAGGCCTGAACTGGCTTTCACCTGTGCGCGAGGACGAGACGGATTACCGGGGTGCCAATATCTTCTACACCACGGGGCGTCTGACCTCGGAGATGGTGCTCAAGGTGGCGCAGGCGGGCATTTCGGTGCTGGTCTCACGCTCCGGGGTGACCCAGAAGGGCGTTGAGCTGGCCAGCCGCTTCGGGGTGCTGTTGATCGCACGCGCCAAGGGCAGCCACTTCCAGGTGGTGGACCCTGCCGGTCGGATGATACTGGACGCCATCCCTCCACTGCGTGCCGGTGATCAACTTCGTGAAGCCGGCAAGTCTCGCTCTGGGGGCGAGCAATGAATCAGCCTGTTCCCGGGGATGCGACGATGCATGACAACCCCTTTCTGACGGTCCATGAGGTCGCACGACTGTTGCACCTCAATGAAAAGAAGATCTACCAGCTGGCCAGTGAGGGCACCATGCCGGCCACCAAGGTCACCGGCAAATGGCTTTTCCCGCGGCGCCTGGTCGAGCAATGGATTCTGGAGTCCAGCCATCATGGGGTGCTGGCGGATCGCTTGATGATCACCGGTAGCGATGACCCCTTGCTGGCAGCGCTGACGATGCGACTCAACCAGCAGCACGATGGCAGTGCCTTCTATGGCATGAGTGTCACCGGGACACGCCTGGGGCTGGATCTGTTGAGTCAGGGGCGAGCCGATGTCTGTGCCATTCACTGGGGGCGTGCCGAGGAAGCATCGCTTCGCCATCCGGCCTTGATCCGCGGGCACGATGGTTATCGTCAGTGGGTATTGGTCCGGCTGGCCCGGCGCACCCAGGGGCTGATCATTCGTCAGGAAGATCGCCACCTGCCGATCAATCCCGGTGGCCTGTTCGGGTCTCAACGGCGCTGGGTGGTGCGTCAGGAGGGGGCCGGTTCGCAGCGCTTCCTGCAGGAGTGGCTGTCCGGCCATCAGATGCGCCCGGAGCAGCTCAACACCCTCGCCATCGCCTACTCGGAGCGGGAGGTCGCATCACTCGTCGCGCGCGGGGAGGTGGATGTCGGGCCGGGGACGTTATCGGCCGCGAATGAATTCGGTCTCGGATTCGTGCCGGTCTGTGAAGAGGCCTTTGATCTGGTCGTGCCACGCAACGTCTATTTCCGCGACCTCTTCCATGGCCTGCTGGACTATCTGTCCACGCCCAATGGCATCCAGCTGGCACAGTCGTTGGGAGGGTATGACCTGCGTGAATGTGGTCAGCTCATCTGGCGAGGCGACGCCGCCCAACATGACTGAGTCAAGATCGCCCGCTAGCACCAGGCTAAACGGTGATGATGTAGGCGCTGCCTCTGCCTCGCCAGGCCATTGTTCTGGCGAGGTAGAGATCTTTCACGTCACATGCTTCTGGAGAACGGTTTAGCATTGCGCCAGTGGGCGTATCATCAATCGGCGTCGTTGCGCGTGCAGACCGACAGCACTACGGCATCGTCTTCGCTGGTGGAAACCAGAGCATGGCCCATGTCGGAGTCGAAATAGATGCTGTCTCCATCCCCGAGAGGCAAGGGTTCATAGAACTCGGAATACAGCAGAATGCTGCCCTCCAGCACCATCAGGAATTCCTCGCCGTCGTGGCGCACCCAGTCGGGAAACTCCTCGAAGCTGCGAGCGCGCACCCGGGTCTTGAAGGGAATCATGCGTTTCTGAGCCAGCTGCCAGGAAAGCAGCTCATGTTCATAGGTCGGGGTCGGGTGGCTCTTACCTTCACCGAGGCGCGTCAGATCACGTCGGCCCAGCGTGCCGCTCTGTCGCTTGGGAGGACTCAGCAGTTGAGGAAGGTCGATATTGAGACCATTGATCAACTTCTGGACGGCGGTGAAGGTGGGGGATATCTGTTCATTCTCGATCTTGGACAGCGTAGAGCGTGCAAGCCCGGTACGCTGGCTGACGTCCTCGAGGGTCCAATGATTGGCGAGACGGATCTGCTTGACCCTCTCTCCAAGCTTGAGGGGCTCAACGAAGGCCTTGCGGCCGGAAGCGATCCGGACCGCGGCATCCTTGTCAGTCGGTGTACTCATGGGAAGCTTCGCTGTGGTCGATGGCGGCGGGAGTTCACAAGTTTACTATTGGAAACTTTTTCGCCAGCTTATCACAGCAAGGAAATCACGGTGTAGCTGAGCAAGGCATCGACGATGCTCCTGGCGACAGGGGATGCGTCTCTTGAAGTCGCATGTCTGGTCACTCAGAACAGCGGATGATCACGCTCATCTGGCCTTGCATGAACTTTGGGTGACGCGTGCGCGGCTGGCGGCGAATGACGAAGGGATATCCCGTCCTCCATCGGCAGACCCGCCAGTGCCTTGACATGGGCCTCAGTGCTGCGTGCCAACGCTTCCAGGCAGTAGCCGCCTTCCAGTACCGAGACGACACGTCCCTGACAATGGCGCCTGGCCACGTCCATCGCCAGGCGCGTGATCCAGTAATAGTCGTCGTCCTCGAGACACAGTTCGGCCATCGGATCCTCACGATGCGCGTCGAAGCCTGCCGAGATCAGGATCAGCTCCGGCTTGAAATCATCAAGCTTCTTCAGCCATTGCGCTTCGATGGCATGGCGAAAGTCCAGCGAACCACAGCCTTCTGCCAGCGGGGTATTGTGAATGTGCTCCCAGCGGCTCTCGAGATAGCGCCAGGGGTACATGGCGTTCTGGAACGATGAGCAGACCAGCGTGTCGGGGTCATGCTTGAAGATATCTACCGTGCCGTTGCCCTGATGAACATCGAAATCGAGGATGGCGATGCGTCTGACACCGTACTGCTGGCGGGCATGCAGCGCGCCTACTGCCACGTTGTTGTAGAAGCAGAAGCCCATGGCATCCGCGCGTTCGGCATGATGGCCCGGTGGGCGCACGGCACAGAAGACGTTGTCTGCCTGATTGCGCATCACCTGGTCGACCCCGCGCACGACGGCCCCTGCCGCGAGACGTGCCGCCACCAGGCTGTCTGCACACATCACGGTGTCCTCGCTGAGCGCCAGCAGCTGACCTGCCTGGGGCGGGCACTTGTCGAGAGCCTGCAGGTGGCGCATCGGATGGACTCTTGCCAGCTGTTCCAGCGTGGCAGGGCGTGCATCGTATTGCTGGACATGCTGAATCACGCCGCTCAATGCCAGCTGACGCTGGATGGCCTGCAGGCGCAATGGGCTCTCGGGATGTGTCGGACCCATGAAATGATTGCCACAGTCGCTATGAGAGATATAAGAGGTGATCATCGGCATGTGCCTGTTTGGCTGGGCGCTAGACTGAGGATAGTTCGAAACCTCACAGTAAGATTCACTGGTAGGCACGGATAGTGGCGGATGGTCTACCTTCTCCAGCACCTGCCGGCTGCTGTTCAGGCACTCACTTTCGCGGCATGCTGGTGGCATCGCGCATTGGATGCGCACCGGCTGACAGGACACCTCCATGGGGATGCGATTTCTGCGCAATTTCTTCGAGCCCACCAGTATCGCGGTGATCGGGGCCTCGGAAAAGACACACTCACTGGGCGGCCAGGTGCTGAGAAACCTGCTGGAAGGCGGGTTCAAGGGCACGCTTGTCGTGGTGAATCCCAAGGGCTATGACACGGTGCATGGAGTGCCCTGTGTGCGCCGGATCAGTGAGCTGGACACGATGCCGGACCTCGCCATCCTGTGCTCGCCTGCCGAGACCTTGCCGCGCATCGTCGAGAAGCTGGGGCGTCGCGGCGTGAAGGCTGCGTTGTTGATCTCCGGAGGAGTGGCACCGTCGCCGGCAAGCTCCCTGGCCCGCGTGACGGAAAAAGGGCTCGGAATGCTTGCCCGGCGTGAGCCTGTGGCCCCCGACCACGCGCGACTGCGCATCCATCCGGATCAGGAGAGTCTCAACAGCCGTCTGCTCAAGGCGGCACGTGGCAGTGGAATACGTCTGCTGGGCCCGGAGTGCATGGGGGTCTGCGTGCCCAATCGGAATCTGAATGCCTCCTTCAGTGGTCAGCCTGTCGCCAAGGGCAAGGTCGCCTATCTGGGGCAGTCGGGGATGCTGGGCAATGCCATGATCGACTGGGCAGCGGGGCGCGGTATCGGCTTCTCCCATCTGGTGACGCTGGGAGACAGCGTCGACGTGATGCTGCCTGACCTGATTGATTACCTGAATCAATATGGGCATGCCCAGGCGCTCCTGCTGCATCTCGAGCGCATCCATGACTCGATGCACTTCATGACTGCGCTGCGCGAGGCCTCTCGCAACCGACTGGTATTGGCGATCAAGAGCGGTCGCACGCCCGAGGCCGACCTGTTCGGGACTCACGTCACCCCCGGCATCCCCAATCGCGACCAGATCGTGGACGTCGCGCTGGCGCGAGCTGGGGTGGTACGCGTCAATGACAGCGAGGACATGTTCGATGCCCTCGAGACGCTCAATCGCATGAAACCGCTGCGGGGCGATCGGCTGGCGATCGTCTCCAATGGTCTCGGGCCGGCCCTGTTGGCGATCGACAAGCTGATGGCGGGAGGCGGCAAGCTTGCCGAGCTGAGCAAGGAGAGTCGGGATGCGCTGCTCAAGGATCAGCTGGATGTCAGCCTGCCCGGTCGCAATCCGGTGGATCTGGGGGGCAATGCCACGCCCGAAGACTTCGTTGCCGCAGTCAACATCGTGGCCAATGATCAGGGAGTCGATGCGGTGCTCGTCGTGCACGCGCCGACAAGACTTGCACCATCCAAGGACACGGCCGAGGCCCTGATCACGCATCGCAAGCAGTTCCGGCGCAATCTGCTGACCAGCTGGATGGGGCTCGAGCAGGCGCTGGCGGCACGTCATGCCTGCCACGCTGCGGGTATCCCGACCTATCTCTCACCTGAAAAGGGCGTCAAGGCCTTCCTGCAGATGGTGGATTACCAGCGGGTGCAGTCCCTGTTGCAGCAGACCCCGCCGAGCCTGTCCTTCACCACCAGCGCCGAGATTCGCGCCCGAGCACATGATCTGGTGCACAGCGCTCGGCGTGCCGGTCGTGAATGGCTGACCCATTCTGAAACGGCTCAGGTACTGGAGACCTATGGCATCGCGACAGCTGCCAGTCATTATGTGTCTGACGCCGCCGAAGCCGCGCAGGCCATTGCAGCTCTCAGGCAGGCGGCTGGCAAGGAAGACGCCGAGATGGCAGCGGGGCCCTTCGCCTTGCGGGTGGTCCACGAGCACAACAGCCAGCCATTCCGCTACCGCCGCTTCCCGCAGCGTCTGTCTTCTGGCGTGGTCCAGGATCTCAATGGCCCGGAAGACATCGCCCTGGCCATGCGTCGAATCACCAGCAAGGTGAGCGAGCGTGATGACGAGCGGGGACGCAGCGGCAGCGAACGCACCCGCATCCATGAGTTCTGCCTGCAGCCGATGCGTCGCGGCAAGCATTCGCTGCAATTGAGTGCGGGCATCACGCGTGACGAGGAGTTCGGGCCGGTGGTGGTCTTCGGGCTGGGGGGCTACAAGGTCAACGTGCTGGTAGACCGCCAGGTTGCCTTGCCGCCTCTCAACATGACGTTGGCACGCGAGCTCATCTCGCGCAGTCACGCCTCGCGTCTGATCGAGGAACACTCGCCGGACCCCGAGCGGGATATCGCGCGCCTGTGTACCTTGTTGATCAAATTGTCGCAGTTGGCATCGGATTTGCCTGACATTCGAGGGCTGGAGATCAATCCGTTGCTGCTCAATCGTGATGAGGCCGTCGCGGTGGATTTCACGCTGGATCTGGGCAAGCCCGCGCGCTTCGCCATCATGCCGTACCCGGAAGAGCTGCGGGAGTGGGTGCGGCTTGAGGATGGCACCGAGGTGGAAGTGCGGCCGATTCGTGCAGAGGATGCGCCATTGATCACCGCTTTCCATGCCAGATTGTCCGAGGAAAGCATTCGTTTCCGTTATTTCCATCACAAGGCTTCCCTGACGCAACGCGATCTGGCGCTGCTGGCCCAGATCAATTATGACCGCCAGATGGCATTCATCGCCGAGCGTGAAGTCAGTGAGCAGGAGGAGGGCGGCTCACGTCGTGAAATGCTGGGAGTGGTGCGGGTCTGGAATGACCCTGACAACATTCGCACGGAGTTCTCGGTGATCATTCGTGATGACCTGCAAGGTGAGGGGATCGGACGACTGTTGATGGAAAAGATGCTGCGCTATTGCCGTTCGCTGGGCACTCTCGAGATGGTAGGCAAGATCATGATGGACAATCACCCGATGCGTGCACTGATGAAGCATCTGGGGTTCACCTGTCGTTACAACATGGAGGAACAGGTCATCGATGCGAGTATCCGACTCAATGAGCCCACCAGTGATTGGCAACGCCTGAGGCTTGAATCCAAGGCCTGATGCGCGCGTGTCAGGGCATGATCGGTGGTATGCCACCTTCGTCGTATAAAGCTGTGTTGTTGTTTGAGTGAATATCAATAACTCTGTATCATTATTTTAAATATAAGAATCCTTTATGGAAATTGGCGCAGGGAATGACGTGGCATTCTGCTCAGTATCAGGCAGTGTCATGACGGGTGCCTCCCGCATGACGGCCTGATTGGCGCTATGCCACCCTCAGCGGCGCAACATCGTGAAAGCGCGTTGCCTGCCGTGTGACTGATCAAGCCTGTTCACGCTTCCCTGTGCACTCACAACAGGAAAGCCAATGACTGACACTCGCGATGTGAAGATCCGGGTGCGCAACCTGAGCAAGGTGTTCGGTAACCAGCCTGACAAGGCGCTCACTCTGCGTGACCAGGGACTCAAACGTCCTGAAATTCTGGAAAAGACCGGCCAGACACTGGGCCTGTCCAATGTCGATTTCGATGTGATGGAAGGTGAGCTGCTGGTCATCATGGGGCTGTCCGGCTCCGGGAAGTCCACCTTGATCCGTTGTCTCAATCGTCTGATCGACCCGACAGAAGGCGAGATCCTGATCGACGGTCAGGACGTGGCCAAGCTGGATGAGAAATCGCTGCTGCGCTGTCGTCGCAAGCACTTCTCGATGGTCTTCCAGAACTTTGCGCTCTTCCCCCATCGTACGGTTCAACAGAATGCCGAGTACGGCCTTGAAGTGCGCGGCGAGGCGAAGGAAGTCTGTTTCCAGCGCGGGCGTGACGCACTCAAGCAGGTAGGACTGGACGGGTGGGAGGATGCCTATCCCGATCAGCTGTCCGGCGGTATGCAGCAACGTGTCGGGCTCGCACGTGCATTGGCCAATGATTCTACCGTCCTGTTGATGGATGAAGCCTTCTCGGCACTGGATCCGTTGATCCGCAAGGACATGCAGCAGGAGCTGCTGGCGCTGCAGCACAAGATGAAGAAGACCACCATCTTCATCACCCACGATCTGGATGAAGCCCTGTCCATCGGTGATCGCATCATCCTGCTCAAGGATGGTGAAATCGTCCAGATCGGCACTCCCGAGACCATTCTCACCGAGCCCGCTGACGATTATGTCGCGCGCTTCGTCGAAGGCGTGGACATGTCGCGGATTCTGACCGCCCAGTCCGCCATGACGGATGTCCGTGCCACCGCGCGAGACGATGATGGCCCCCGTACGGCATTGCGCAAGATGGGAGAAAACGGCCTGGACAGTCTCTTCGTGGTGCGCCGCGACCGTACCGTTCTGGGAATCGTGACGGCAGAAGATGCCGAGCGTGCGGTGCGTGAGAACCTCACGGATCTCTCCAGTCTGATCCACTCCGATTGCTGTCGGGTCTCGCCTGATGAGCCCTTGCACAACCTGTTCGCGATGTTTGCTGGCCATCACCACCCGCTGGCAGTCGTGGATGAGCAATCGCGCTTGATGGGAGTCGTGGTCAAGGGATCCGTACTGGCTGAGCTGGCCGAAGCAGGGGAGGCGCATGCATGAGTGAATCGACAGGTTTCACCATTCCGAAGATAGAGCTGGGTGACTGGATCGAGGCAGGGCTGGATTACCTGACCAACAATTATTCCAGCGTGACCCGCGCCATTTCCAAGTTCACCGAGACCGGCATCGGTGCGCTCAATGACGCCCTGATGTGGATGCCTCAGTGGGCCTTGATCGCAATGGTCGCGCTGTTGTGCTGGCGGCTGGCGGGAACTCGCCTGGCGATCGGTTCCATCCTGGGCCTCGGCCTCATCTGGAATCTGGATCTGTGGGATCCGATGATCGAATCGCTCACCCTGGTGGTCATCGCGACGCTGGTGGCCGTGGTCATCGCCATCCCCCTGGGCATTCTGGCGGCGCTGTCGGATCGCTTCTATCGGGTCATCATGCCGGTTCTGGATTTCATGCAGACGATGCCGGCCTTCGTCTATCTGATCCCGGCCATTCCCTTCTTCGGTATCGGGTCGGTCTCGGCGATCTTCGCTACGGTCATCTTCTCGATGCCGCCGGCGATCCGTTTCACTACCCTGGGGATTCGTCAGGTGCCCAAGGAGCTGATCGAGGCCGCAGATGCCTTCGGGTCCACCCGTCGCCAGAAGCTCTTCAAGCTGCAGCTGCCCCTGTCGCTGCCGACGGTGATGGCGGGCATCAACCAGACCATCATGCTGGCCCTGTCGATGGTCGTCATCGCGGCCATGATCGGCGCCGATGGTCTGGGCAACGAAGTCTGGAAGGCGATCCAGCGTCTGCGTCCCGGAGATGGGTTCGAAGCGGGTATCGCGGTGGTGATCCTGGCCATGCTGCTTGACCGCCTGACCCAGACCTTGAGCAAGGAAAAGAAGTCACGCTCCTGAGGTGACTCACCTCGACCCACAAGCCGGCACCGCCTGTCGTGCCGGCTTGTCCCATCTCTTCAGGGCGTTTCTTGCCCACATTTCTGCACCGCGACACATTCTCCTGTTCTTTACACGTTGCATGGGGATACGGCATTCGCGGCAGCCAGTCTTTCTGCTGGTCCTGTATTGATGAAAGGCTGACCTGATCGGCGATCAGGCAATTCTCGCCCTAAGAAATAAGTAGATTCAAATAAAGGGGAAGTTGATGAATAAGCAAGGTACTTCACGCAGCCATCTGACCATCACCGCCAAGGCACTGTTGCTGGGGGCCGCCATGTCATCCTCGGTGGTCGGTGCCAGCGCGGCTCATGCGGCAGGTGACAAGGGAGATGTCACCCTGGCATATGTCGAGTGGTCCTCCGAGGTCGCCTCCACCAATGTCGTGAAAGCGGTGTTGGAAGCCCAGGGCTACAATGTCGAGCTCAAGGCGCTGTCCGCCGCCGCGATGTTCCAGGCGGTCGCCTTTGGTGATGCGGATGGCATGGTCGGTGCGTGGCTCCCCACGACCCATGAAGACTACATGGCCAAGGTCGGGCCCAAGGTCGAGGACCTGGGAGTCAACCTCGAGGGCACCAAGCTTGGCCTGGTGGTCCCGGCGTACAGCAAGCTCGAGTCCATCGAGGACATCACCTCGCATGCCGACGAGATTGATGAGCGTATCGTCGGTATCGAGCCAGGCGCCGGCCTGACCCGACTCACCGAGCAGGTGCTCGAGGATTACGATCTCGAGGATATCGACCTCACGACCGGTAGCGGCGCGACCATGACCGCAGCGCTGAGCAATGCCATCAAGGGCGAGCGGGATATCGTGGTGACCGGCTGGACCCCCCATTGGATGTTCGCGCGCTGGGACCTCAAGTACCTGGAAGATCCGAAGGGCGTCTATGGCGGTGCCGAGGAGATCCATACCCTGGCACGCAAGGGGCTCAAGGAGGACATGCCGGAGGTCTACGCGATCCTGGACAACTTCGCCTGGACGCCGGCGGACATGGGCGAGGTGATGCTCAACAATCAGGAGGATGATGCAGACCCCTACGAGACGGCCAAGGCGTGGGTGGAAAGCCATCCGGATATCGTCAATGAGTGGCTGCCGGCAACGGCTCAGTAACCTCATCGTGATGGCAGCGGTCCAGTCAACCTCGGCCTGCCATCAATGTGAGTAAGACCAAGACGAGACGCCCCCGCAGGCTTGCCTGCGGGGGCGTCTCGTCTATCAGGGTCGTCTATCCGTCTCACCATCCGTCTCACCATCCGTCTCGCCGATGCGGGACGTCAGAGACGCTCAGAAGGGGCAGGGGCTGCAGACTTTCATGCGCTCGCCGCTGACCGGGTGATCGAAGGCGATCATCTCGGCATGCAGCATCAGGCGCTCGGCCATGAAGAAGGCTTCATCACTGGCATATAGATCACAGCCCAGGATGGGGTGGCCCAGCTGCTGACTGTGGATGCGCAGCTGGTGGGTGCGCCCGGAGACGGGCGTGAATTCGACCCGGGTACGCCTGGGGGCCTCGAGCCGCTCAAGCACGCGATAGTCACTGATGGCGGTCTTGCCTGTCTCATGGCAGATCTTCTGCAACGGGAACTGATCCACGTCCTTGGCAATCGGCAGCGAGATCCGTCCACTGTCCTGCTCGACGTGTCCCAGCAGCATCGCGCGGTAGGACTTGTCGATGGTCCGGGCCTGGAACTGGCGCGTCAGGTTGCCGTTGGCCGGCTTGTTGAGCGCCACCAGCATGATGCCTGAGGTGCCGAGATCCAGACGGTGCAGCAGCTTGGCGGTCGGGTATTCCTTGACCAGCCGATGGTGCAGCGAGTCCAGATTGAGCGGATGCTTGCCCGACAGGCTCAGCAGACCACTGGGCTTGTGGATCAGCAGGATGTCCTCATCCGCGTAAAGCACCTTGTAGGTCTCATGACAGGGCGGAACGATGAACGGGTCGGCTTGTGGCTGCATGGGGTCTCACAGATGACGATGGGCGGTTCGACGGTGATGGTCGGCAAGGCGGGTGACGAGCTCGCCGTCACTCGTCAGGCAGCGGGGAGGCCAGCAGATCGATGTCTTCCCAGTGATACTCGTATTCCTCCTCCTCGGTGTCGTCGGGAGCTCGCCCGATGAACAGGCTGGCGGTGAAAGCCCGCACGAAGATCACCTCGCTGCCATCCAGTGCCGCAAGGCGCTCGCCTTTCCTGAGCTTCTTGATCTTGCGCTTGCGCGCCGCGACATCCTCACGCGCGGCGCGGGTCGCCTCTCGCCACTGGGCGGCAATCTCACCGGGGGCAGTGGACTGCGCCAGGAGTTTCGGTGGGCATTGCAGCGGAATATCTGGCGTGCCTTCATCCCGGATATGGTATTCCCAGCGGCTGGGGTCACCCTGTCGGGGAGCCTGCATCAGATGCTGGCGAATGAAGGTATGACCATGGGGATGCTCCAGCACGGTGTAGAGCACATTGCCGACCACGGCGTGATCCACCAGCGAGATGCCATGGTGATCGGAAGGTGTGTAGCTTGCCAGCAGGCGATCTACCAGCGTCTGACGAGCCACCTTGGGTGTTGCACTGTCGTCCCAGGCCATGTGGCCTCCCTTCCTGTAAACATGTGACGGTGTATGCAGAACATGAGCCGTGCAGCTGTCGCCGACCTGAGCATGCCCTGCACCGAAAAGCCGGCCATTGTCTGTTCTGGCACGGCGCAGGGCAAGTCATGCTTGATCTCGCATGCCGCGTCGATGGGGCGCATCGCGGGTGCCGCATGGCGTGATGTGAGGTGCTTGGCGTAAGGGGCATGGCGTGAGGGGCATGCGTGCATCGATCAGCACGCAGGCGCCTTCACGCAAAAGGCCCCGCCATGGCGGAGCCTTCGAGAGCGTGTGGCGATCAGGTGCCACTCACGGTGCGAGCATCACCTTGTGCCACTCATTGTCTTCGGTATCCAGACGCTGATAACGGACCCGGTCGTGCAGGCGTGATGGCTGGCCCTGCCAGAACTCAATCATCTCGGGCACCACGCGATAGCCACCCCAGTGCTCAGGGCGCGGGACATCACTGTCGGCATAGACCTTCTCGAAGCGGCCCTGTCTCTCGCTGAGCCAGTCGCGATCCGGAATCTCGACGCTCTGCTGCGAGACCCAGGCCCCCAGCTGGCTTTCCTTGGGACGGGAGGCGAAGTAGTGGTCCGAGGTGGCGTCCGAGACCTTCTCCACGCGACCCTCGATACGGACCTGGCGCTCCATGGCAGGCCACCAGAACGTCAAGGCCGCATGCGGCACATTGGCCAGTTCGCTGCCCTTGTGGCTCTGATAGTTGGTATAGAAGATGAACCCTTGTGCATCGTATCCCTTGAGCAGCACGATGCGCGCGTGCGGCTTGCCCTGGCTGTCCACGGTGGACAACGTCATCACATTGGCATCGTTGTCATCGGCGGAGAGTGCGCTGGTCAGCCATTCCTGAAACTGCTCGAAGGGTTCGGCCGGGGTGTTGTCAAGATTCAGGCCATCACCGGAGTAGGTTCTGCGCACGTCAGCGATATCGCGATTCATGGTGGGCTCCCTTGATGAATTGCTCATGTAATGTAAGGACTGTGTACCGTCGAGCGCCAGATCGCAAGGGCCTCAGGCCTGTGCCATGGGGCCGAGCTGTACCCACGCCATGTAAAGACCGGTACCGACGGCGATGGAGAGCAGCGCATTGCGTCGCCAGAGGTGAAGGCCGGCCACGCAGGCGGCGGATATCAGCATGCCGGCACCCTCGGCCTGCATCAGCCAGTCGCGCCAGAGCTCGCTGCGAGCAAGCGTGGAGGGCAGATCACGGGGGAAGTCGCCGGGCAACGACATGGCAGACAGGGACACGATGATCAGCACGACCATCACGATGGCCGGCAGATAGCGACCCATGTGCAGGATCAAGGGATGTGCGGAATGGCGTGAGAGAAACAGGAAGGGGGTCACGCGTGTCGCGAAGGTCGCCAGCGCGGCCACGCCGATCAGCAGCAGTGCCTGGGTCGTTGTCATCGTGTCCGGCTCCCGTCGCTCAGAGAGCGCTGTTGATGGAGGTAATGGCCGAGCAGAAGGACACTTGCCGCGGCGATGCTGCCGAGCAGCAGTTGGTCTTGGGGCAGCACCCATAGCCCCGCCAGGGTGATCACCAGGCCCAGCAGGAAGGGCCAGCGTTCCCGCAATGCGTACCATTGCTCGATGCCGAGCACGACGAACAGGGCGGTGAGGGCAAATTCGATGCCGCTGCTGTCAAAGGTAAGCTGGCCGGCCGCCAGTCCCAGTGCGGTCCCCAATACCCACCACAGCTGGTTGAGCGCCGTAATGCGCAGCATCAGACGCTGATCATTGCGCCTGGCGGCCTTGTCATCCCGCTCACCGCTGCGCGGCAGGCTGGATAGCAGCGAGTAGGTCTCGTCGGTGAGGCCGAAGATGAGATAGAGCTTGGTGATTCCGGCATCGCGGAAACGCTCCAGCAATGACAGGCCATAGAACAGGTGGCGTGAGTTGAGCAGCAGGGTGGCGACGGCCACTTCCGTGACGCCTGCTCCAGCGCCCAGCAGAGCGACCGCCAGGAACTGCCCGGCACCCGCCAGGATGATCACCGACATCAAGAGTCCCAGCCAGGGGCTCAGGGGCAACTGGGTGAACAGCACCCCGAAGGCGGCTCCCAGCGGGATATAGCCGAACATCACCGGTAGCGTCTGACGCAGCGCCTCACGCCACGCCTGGCGAGCGCTCAGCCATTCGCTGGCCGTGGTGATCGATTCAGGTTCGGCCATCTCCAGGGAGTGCGCGCCGTCGTCGAGGGTGCGTGTCACGCCATCGGTGGTGGGTGTCGTAGGCATGAGGCGTACGGGGTTCCTGTCGGCTCAATGGGCATTGGCATCACGCAAGGCTGCGTGACGACCCGATCCCGAAGGGGTCAGACGCATCAGCATAGCGTGACGATGATGGTGTGGCGATGCGGCCAAGGTGGCACTCTGCAGTGCAATCCTCTGGATTCTAGCGCCAATTGCCCAGCAAGCCACCGTCGAGCGCTGATCTGTCATAGGAATCCTCCGCGCATCTTCAAGGGATAAGCGCTGAGGCCGAGGAGAAAGGGGGAGAGGAAAAAGAGACAGCGGAAAGAGATAGCGGCAGGGACAGAAATGAGGGAAGGGGCATAAAATTCGAAAGAATCGCCGGTCGTGCAGACAGAGCGCCAGGCCTGATGACAGATAGCGCCCAAGGGGCGCTATCTGTCAGGTCCTTGGCGGCCGGCCTTTTACCCCATGGGGGTGCCGGCCCGCATCACGACTGAGGCTGACGCTTCAGATTGCGCGAGCGAAAGCGAGCATACGCCATGCTGGCGAGGAACAGGCCAAGTGCCGCCAGCGCCTCCAGTACGCCGATCACCCCATGGCCGGGTACGCTGGCCAGCATCACGCCCTGCATGAGATAGAGCAGACTGACGAAGGCCAGCCAGACGTGGCCGCGGGCGCGACGAGTCAGCACGGCGGGCAGGAAAAGGGCAATGGGCAGCAGGCGAATCAACAACGGCACCAGGCCGGTATTGTCACTCTGGGCCATCAACTGGATGCCACCTACCAGCAGGATGACGGCCAGGGCCGCGAAGCTCACGATCACGCCGCGGCGGCTCTTGGCCTCGAGGGTGTCGAGGCCCTGTTCACGTTCCATTCGTTCAAGCCAGGCGCGCATCTATCGGTTCTCCCTGAGGGGTTGCATGGCGAGGGCCAGACGCGCAATGCGCTTGCCTTGTGCGACGGCCAGGCGTCTCTCATGGTCGTTCACGTCATTGTCACCGCGCTTGCCGCTGACATGGGTGGTGCCATAGGGCGTGCCGCCCTGGGTGGTTTCCAGCAATTCAGTGGCACTGTAGGGCACACCCGCATAGACCATGCCGTGGTGAAGAAGAGGCACCAGCATGGTCATCAAGGTGGTTTCCTGACCGCCATGCAGTGAGCTTGAGGCACTGAAGGCGGTGGCGGGCTTGTCGATCAGTGCCCCGTTCATCCACAGCTCGCTGGT
The DNA here is from genome assembly GCF_013374055.1 of Cobetia sp. 5-11-6-3. NCBI lineage: Bacteria > Pseudomonadati > Pseudomonadota > Gammaproteobacteria > Oceanospirillales > Halomonadaceae > Cobetia > Cobetia sp. 5-11-6-3. Next base: position 35,971 of record NZ_BLWJ01000004.1, read on the forward strand.
GGAGTCGAGGAAGTACTTCAGCGGAGCGGCCATGTTGCCGAAACGGGTCGGGCTGCCAAGTGCCAGGCCTGCACACTGACGCAGGTCATCGAGGGTGGCATACATGGCACCGCTGTCGGGGATTTCCGGCGTGGTCTGCTCGCAGGTCGTCGAGACTTCGGGGACACGGCGCAGGCGGGCCTGGATTCCCGGAATGGACTCGATGCCAGCGACGATCTGCTCCGCCAGGGTCTGGGTCGCACCGTGACGCGAGTAATAAAGCACGAGCACATAGGGTGTCGTATCGGGGGACGTACTGGAATGGGTGTCAGCTGACATGGGCGTCCTCAGGTCACGAAGGGATCAGGCGTCGTCGAGCAGGGCGAGTACATCCTGCGGTGGTCTGCCGATGATGGCGCGCTTTCCGTCATCGAGAATCGGGCGTTGCATCAACCTGGGCGTGGCAGCGATGGCGTCCAGACGTCGTGCATCATCGGGTTCCTCAAGGGCGAGCGCCTTCCAGTCACTCTCGTTCTCTCGCGTCAGGGCTTTCGCCCCGCCTTCGAGTCGAGCGGCCAGCGCACTCAGCTGCTCACGGCTCAACGGGGTGTCCAGGTAACGAATGGTCTCGAATTCGTCGCTTTTCAGGCGTGACTCCAGCAACGCGAGGGTTTCGCGTGACTTGGAGCAGCGCGGGTTGTGATAGAGTTTCAGCATTGGCATGACTGTCTCCGTTTCCGGACAGGCGGTAAGGCGAATGGACTGTGCCGTCAGTGATTCCTGACGGCAGCTTCACATCAGGGATGCATTGTAGAGGGGCGCATGAGAATGCCACAACTGCCACAACTCAAGCGGATGACGCCTGCCATCGGGGTCGTCCTCAAGCTGGTCTCACGTTTCAACTATCACGATGGCAAGAAGACTGCCTCCGCCTTGACCTATACCACCCTGTTCGCGGTGGTGCCTCTGATGACGGTGATCTATTCGATGTTCGCCGTCATCCCGAGCTTTGACGGTGTCGGGCAGCAACTGCAGACCACCGTCTTTGCCCAGTTCCTGCCCTCCACCGGCGAGACGGTGCTTGAGTACCTCAATGAGTTCTCGGGCCAGGCTCGCAATCTGACCTCCGTGGGCCTCATCTTTCTGTTCGTCACCTCGGTGTTGATGATGATCACCATCGAAGGGGCGTTCAATGCCATCTGGCAGGTACCGGAAGGGCGCAAGGGGCTGTCGAGCTTTCTGATGTACTGGGCGGTACTGACACTCGGGCCGCTGATGCTGGGGTCCGGTTTCCTGCTGTCTTCCTATCTGACTTCGCTGTCGTTCTTCGATTCAGCGGCCTCGATGCTGGGCGGCAAGGCGGTATTGCTGCGCCTGTTGCCACCATTGTTGAGCGCGGTGGCCTTCACCTTCATCTACGCCGCGGTACCCAATTGCAAGGTGCGCCTGCGGGATGCGGCCGTGGGAGCGGTGACGACAGCTCTGGCACTGGAACTGGCCAAGGCCGGGTTCTCGTTCTACGTCACGCAGTTCCCGTCCTATCAGGCCATCTATGGTGCCTTCGCGGCAGTGCCACTGTTCCTGCTGTGGGTCTTCCTGTCCTGGTGCATCGTGTTGCTGGGGGCGGAAGTGGCGGCCTGGATGGGAGAGCGATCCAACGCTGACTGGCACCGCTGGCCACCGTTCTGGCAGACCCTGGGGGCCGTCATGCTGCTCAAGGATGCGCATGAACGGGGCGAGCCGCTGTCGGATGACAGCCTGACCGAGGTATTGGGCAGCCGCTATCGTCGTGTACTCAAGCCCTTGATTGAGGAGAACATCGCCAGCCAGACCCAGGATGGTCAGTGGGTGCTGGGACGTGATCTCAATCACTATACGCTCTGGGAGCTGGCGCGAGCGCTGCCCTGGGATCTGCCGGCAGGCGAGGCCGGCGAAGCGCCGCACCCTCGTCTGGAGCCGTTGCGAGAAGCGTTGGCTCAGGCGCGTCAGGCCGAGAAGGAACGCATGGACTGTGGGCTGGTGGAGGTTCTGCCCAGTGTCGGTGAGGTCGAATCTGGCTCTGCCCACACCGGCGCCCCCCTTCCGACGAATCCGTCATCCACCTCCTCCATGGCGACGTGAGTTGTCCCTGGATGAATGCGAGATGACAGCAGGCCCTCGAGTGGGCAGAATGCGCACCTCACGATTTGCCTGAGGCTGGAGGATGCAAGCTGCCAGGCAATGCAAAAGGCCCGACTCCGGTACGGGCCTTTTCATGTTTCGTCGCTCAGGATTTGTTGCCGCGCGCATCGCCATGACGGCATGGACAACGGCTTGCATGACCGCCATGGCGCAGCGGCGAAGATCCTGAGCTGGACCTTCTGCGTGCAGGTCGCGCAGGAACTGAAGAAGACTCGACAGTGTGGCGCATCATTTCCGGCGCGCCATTTCATGTATCAGGGAGACGCGCGCGTTTCCCGCTGGAGGTGACCCCCTGCCGATGAATAGCTCTGCTCCTGAGACGACCCCACTGGTCAAGTTGCGCTCCATCACCAAGACGTTTGGCGAGCGCAAGGTGCTCGACAGCCTGGATCTGGATTTGAAGGATGGTGAGTTCGTGACCCTGCTAGGCCCCTCAGGGTGTGGCAAGACGACCGTACTGCGCTTGATCGCAGGCTTCGAGGACCCTGATGCGGGTACCATCACGCTCGAGAACGCGGCATTGCAGCACACGCCTGCGCACCTGCGTCCGGTCAATACCGTCTTCCAGAGTTATGCGCTGTTTCCGCACATGAATCTTTACGACAACGTGGCCTTCGGGTTGCGCATGGAGAAGGTGCCCAAGGCCGAGATCCACGAGCGTGTGCGGGAAGCGCTGGAAATGGTGCAATTGGCGCATCTGTCCGACCGTCGTCCGGACCAGCTCTCCGGTGGCCAGCAGCAACGTGTCGCCATTGCTCGCGCCGTCATCAAGCGCCCGCGTGTCCTGCTGCTGGATGAGCCGCTCTCGGCATTGGACTACAAGCTGCGCAAGCAGATGCAGAATGAACTGAAGCGTCTTCAGCGCCGTCTGGGCATCACCTTCGTCTTCGTCACCCACGATCAGGAGGAAGCGCTCTCCATGTCCGATCGTGTGGTCGTGATGCGGGAAGGGGGGATCGAGCAGATCGGCACGCCGCGTGAAGTCTATGAGTCGCCGAGCACGCTGTTCGTGGCGCGTTTCGTCGGCGAGATCAATCAGCTGGCGGCACGCGTCGAGCGGCCTTCGACAACGCCGGGGCGCATCCACGTCGAGGTGCTGGGAAAGTCGCTGGAACTGAGCAGCCACGGCCGCGAATACCTGGGTGGCGAGGCGGTGCAGGTACTGCTGCGCCCGGAGGACATGCGACTCAAGTCCGCCGAGGACAGCGAAGGCTTCGCGGCCCGTGTCATCGAGCGCAACTACAAGGGCATGACGCTGGATACGGTGCTGGAGCTCGACAGTGGCCAGCAGCTGCTGGCCAGCGAGTTCTTCGATGAGGATGATCCGGACTTCGATTATCGCCTCGGTGAGCGTGTCAAGGTCAGCTGGGTGCCGGACTGGGAAATCATCCTGCCGGATGATGCCCCCGTGGAGGCGGGGGCATGAGTGTGGTGCGCAATCCCTTCAAGACGGCCACGCTGACCATCATCTGGGGCTGGCTGATCGTGCTGGTACTGGCGCCCACCTTGCTGGTGGTACTGGTCAGCCTGATGCCCGAGGGCAGTGGGCAGCTACTGAGTGGCGACATCTCGCCTGCCACGCTCTGGCAGGGCTTGCTGACCAATTACGGCCAGATGATCAGTCCGGTCTATCTGGGAGTGTTTGGTCATTCGCTGTGGATCGGCCTGGTCACGACCCTGATCTGCCTGGTGCTCGGCTATCCGTTCGCCTGGATGATCTCGCGTGCCAGCCCCCGGATGCAGCCGCTGCTGCTGCTGCTGGTGATCATCCCATTCTGGACCAACTCGCTGATTCGCATCTATGCCCTGCGCACGCTGATCGCGACCCGTGGGCTGCTCAATGATGTGCTGATGACTCTGGGGCTGATCGATGCCCCCCTGCGGCTTCTGTATACCGAGGAGGCGGTGATCATCGGGCTGGTCTACATGCTGTTGCCCTTCATGATTCTTCCGCTCTACGCGGTGTTCGAGCAGCTCAGCCGTCCGACCCTGGAGGCGGCACGCGATCTCGGCGCCAATGGTCTGGCCACCTTCCGTCATGTGGTGTTGCCCCTGACCATGCCCGGCATCATCGCCGGCGTGCTGCTGGTGTTCCTGCCGGCGATGGGCATGTTCTATGTGTCGGATCTGCTGGGTGGCTCGCGTCACCCCTTGATCGGCAACATCATCAAGGGGCAGTTTCTGGAAGCCAACAACTGGTCCTTCGGGGCGGCCATCAGCGTGATGCTGACACTGGTGATGGCCTTCCTGCTGCTTGCGTATTACCGCAGCGTGAAGCTCTTCAAGCGGGAGGTGACACTATGAGCCTGAGCCGCCCCGTGCGCGTGTTCAGTCGTTGCTACATGACGCTGATCTTCACGCTGCTGTATGTGCCGATCCTGGTGTTGATCGGGATTTCCTTCAATGATTCGCGCAATCCGTTCCTCTGGGGTGGCTTCAGTCTGCGCTGGTACGACAAGCTGCTGGGCAACGCCAATCTGATGGATGCTGCGCTCAATACCCTGTGGCTGGGCGTGACGGCGGCGACTCTCGCCACGCTGATCGGCACCCTGACCGCCACGGCGCTGTACCGTTATCGCTTCCGGGGAAAGCCGCTGCTCAACGGCATGCTGTTTACCGTGATGATGATGCCGGACATCGTGATGGCGATCGCGTTCCTGGCGCTGTTCATCGCCCTGGGCATCCAGCTGGGCTATCTCTCGTTGCTGGTCTCTCATGCCACCTTCTGTCTGCCCTTCGTGGTGATCACGGTGTATTCGCGCCTGTCGGGGATCAATCCGCAATTGCTGGAGGCCGCACGTGATCTGGGGGCCAGCGAAGCACGAGCCGTCTGGCATGTGCTGGTGCCAGCGTTGATGCCGGCGATAGCCTCGGGTTGGCTGCTCAGTTTTACCCTGTCATTGGACGATGTCGTCATCTCGACCTTCGTCACCGGTCCGACCTTTGAAGTTCTGCCGCTGCGTATCTATTCCATGGTGCGCCTGGGGCTCAAGCCTGAAGTGAATGCACTGGCAACTCTGCTGCTTGGATTGTCACTCTGTCTGCTGGTGATTTCCCAGTGGTTGATCAAGGAGAAAAAATAACATGCAAGGTTCCCGTTTCCCGCTGCGCGCCGCTGGCCTGATGGCTGCCGTCAGCCTGGCATCCGTGGCGACATCCGCCCCCGTTCTGGCCGCGGATGACAGCGACAAGGTGCTCTACGTCTACAACTGGACGGAGTACATGCCCGATGAGGTCATCGAGCGCTTTGAAGAACAGACCGGTATCGATGTCATCTACTCCACCTTCGATTCCAACGAAGCGATGTACGCCAAGCTGAAGCTGCTGGACAGCGACAACAGCTACGATCTCGTCTTCCCGTCGACGTATTACATCGACAAGATGGCGCGCGAGAATCTGCTGCAGAAGCTGGATGTCAGCAAGCTCAGCCATTTCAAGGATCTCGATCCCAACCTGGTCGACCGCGACTTCGACAAGGGCAATCAATATAGCGTGCCTTACATGTGGGGCAGCGCCGGGATCGGTTACAACCCGGACTATGTCGAAGAGGGCGCGCTGACCAGCTGGAACGATCTGTGGGATGACAAGTATCGTGACAAGCTGCTGCTCTCCAATGACATGCGCGAGGTCTTCCATGTCGCGCTGGCAAGCCTGGGCTACAGCGGCAATACCACGGACCCGGACGAGATCAAGGCGGCGTACGAGAAGCTGACCGAGTTGATGCCCAATGTTCGCGCCTTCAACTCCGATGCGGCGCGTGTGCCGTTCATGCAGGGCGAGGTCGATGCCGGTCTGATCTGGAACGGTGAGGTCTACCAAGCCAATGAGGAAGGCGTACCGGTGAATTACGTCTATCCCGAGGAAGGCATCATTCTGTGGATGGACACCATGGCCATCCCGTCCAATGCGCGTCACGTCGATGCGGCCTATCAGTTCATCGATTATCTGATCAGCCCGCAAGTCAGCAAGGAGATCAGCGAATATGTGGGTTACACCACGCCGAGCCTTGCCGCCAAGGAGATGATGGACCCCGAGGTGCGTGACAACCCGGTGGTCTTCCCGACTCAGCAGGATCTCGCACGTGGCGAGTTCCAGACCGATGTCGGCGATGCGCTGTCGATCTATCAGAAGTACTGGGAACAGCTCAAGACGGGTCACTGATCCCGTCGTGACGCCAGACGTGTGGACGCACGAATTTGGCATGGACGCTTGAGCTTGGCTGACGCCCCGAGGCATTCTCTGTCTCGGGGCGTCGTCGTTGGCGTCCTCTGCGCCCCCGGGTGGCCAACCATCGCCCCGGGCGCTGGCAGGTCTTGATGACGACCTGCTCCCTGATTGCCACGTCCTGGTGAAGACTGGAGGGTGCCATGTCACGTTTTTCCCCTGCAATGATGTCGGCAGCGCATTCGCGCGAGATCACTCCTGATGAAGCGGATGCGCTGTTCAGTCGTGAGATGCAAGGTGTTGCTCCTCTGACGCGTGGCAAGGATCGCGCGGATGTGGCCACGGGGCCCAGGGCACCGAGCGAGGCACAGCTGGCCCGTCGGGAAGAGGCCCAGAAGACGCTGGGCAATGAGCTGGATGGGTTGTCAGACAGTTACGTGGAGCATCTGTCGCCGCATGATCCGGTCGAGTATCGGCGTGATGGCATTCAGGTGGGCGTGCTGGACCGTCTGCGTCAGGGCGGCTACCCCCCGGAAGCACAGCTCAATCTGATGCGTCGGCCCTTGATCGAGTGTCGTCGAGAGGTCCATCGCTTCATTCAGGATGCCTGGGGCAGTGAATTGCGCTCGCTGCTGGTGATCCATGGCAAGGGGCGTGATGGTGAATCGCATGCTGCCTTGATTCGCTCCTACCTGGTGCATTGGCTGCAACAGATGCCGGAGGTGCAAGCCTGGAGCAGTGCTCCGCAGCGTCATGGTGGCCTGGGGGCAACGCTGGTGATGTTGCGCAAATCCCGTGCGGCGCGTGACAACAACCGCGAGCGCCACCAGAAGCGTCGCGGCTGACGCTTCGCTTCAAGGCTCACGACACAGAGCTCACCACACAGAACTCACGTCACCAGGCCCTCAGGTCTTCTGCAAGCAGGCAAGCAAAGGCCCGCCACGATGAGGTGGCGGGCCTTTTTGCATGCATGCGGAGGGATGACTCGCGCCGGCTGACTTATTGCACGCTGTAGCCGCGTCCGCTGAAGCAGGCACTCAATGCGCGACGATAGGTGTCGGCATTGCCGGCGGTCACCGGCGGGGCGGCGGAATTGGCATCCGCGCCACTTTCCTGATTGGCCCAGCGATGGCACTCGTAGCGATCCCTGGCCTGCTGGTCCTGGCTCTGCCCCTTGGAGGGATAGGCGATGACATCCACCGCGGGGGCGGAGAGCGTCGCCGGAGCAGGGGCCTGGACCGGCAGGTACTGTTGCTGGCTGGCCTCCCAGAGGTAATAGGTGCCCGCCGCCAGGTAGTAGAGAGTGGCGCCAACCCAGATGCCGCGAGCGCCTGCCGGCAGTCCATGCCCGTGGCCGGGGCCGCCCGGGGCCCAGCGTACCAGCGGCCCAGGGCCACCATGCCCGATGAAGATATCCGGGCCATCCAGACGTGGGTGCCCCGGACCGGCCATTGCCGAAGCGGCCGGCAGGGCAGTCAACAGGGCAAGTGACAGCGCGAGGCCGCGCGTGGATCCTTTTCTGCTCATGCATTCAACTCCTCTGCATCAATCCGTCACGCCGATTATGCGCCTGCCGCGCTCGTTCAGTGTGCAAGCAACCCGCAAAGAAATGATATCTGATGATGTCGTGATACCCCGCAATGGCGTGTCCATGGCGTTGGGCGTGTTGCCATCAAGTGGTATTATCCGCGCCGCCATTGATGACGACTTTTCATTATGGATATGCGCGTTGAGGCGGCCAGGGGACATCAAGTGCCCACGCTGTCTCGCCAATACACCCACTAGGAAATGCCCATGCGTTCAACCCCTGCTGCGGGTGGCGGAGAGCCCGGCAAGGAGTCTCGTTCAGGCCTGTTTGCCAAGGTCAATCCGCCAGTCTTCTTCTGCGCCAACGCCATCATCCTGCTATTGGTGATCTTCACGGCAGTGTTCTCGGACACGGCCATGTCGGTATTTGACTCGGTCCAGCATTGGATCACCAATACCGTCAGCTGGTTCTATATCCTGTGTGTCGCGATCGTTCTCATTTCCGTGATCTATGTCGGTTTCTCGCGCCACGGCGAGATTCGTCTTGGTCCGGATCACTCGCTGCCGGACTACAGCAACGTCACCTGGTTCGCGATGTTGTTCTCGGCTGGCATGGGCATCGGACTGATGTTCTTCGGTGTCGCCGAACCGGTGATGCATTTCCTGAATCCGCCGACCGGTACCCCTGAAGAGGTGGAGACCGCGCGCGAAGCGATGAAGCTGACCTTCTTCCACTGGGGACTTCACGCCTGGTCCATCTATGCCATCGTCGCGCTGATTCTGGCCTACTTCAGTTATCGCCATGAACTGCCGCTGACGTTGCGCAGCGCGCTGTATCCGCTGATTGGTGAGCGTATCCATGGGCCGATCGGCCATGCGGTGGACATCTTCGCCATCGTCGGCACCGTCTGCGGGGTTGCCACCACGCTGGGCTACGGCGTGGCACAGGTCAACGCCGGGCTCTCGCACCTGACCGGCATGCCCAACAATGACTGGACCCAGGTGGCGATCATCGTCGTGATCACCGGCCTTGCGACCATCTCGGTGGTGACCGGGCTCGACAAGGGCATCCGCATCCTGTCCGAGGTCAATCTCGGGCTTGCCGTCGTGCTGTTGCTGTTCGTGTTGCTGCTCGGGCCGACCGCCTTCCTGCTCAAGGCCTTCGTGCAGAATTCCGGTTTCTACATGGCCGATATCGTCGGCAAGACCTTCGAACTCTACGCCTATGAGCCCAACGACTGGATCGGTGGCTGGACGCTGCTGTACTGGGGTTGGTGGATGTCCTGGTCTCCGTTCGTCGGCATGTTCATCGCGCGTGTCTCGCGCGGTCGTACCATCCGGGAGTTCGTGATCGGCGTGCTGTTCGTGCCGGCCGGCTTCACTCTGCTGTGGATGACCATCTTCGGCAACACGGCCATCTCGATGATCATGGAGCAGAACGTCACGGCGCTGGTCGATACCGTCAACGACAACTATTCGCTGGCCCTGTTCACCTTCCTCGAGCAGCTGCCGCTGGCGTCCATCACCTCGGTGATCGCGCTGGTGATGGTCATCGTGTTCTTCGTGACATCCGCGGATTCCGGCTCGATGGTGGTCGACATGCTGGCCTCCGGCGGTCGGGAAGATACCCCGACCTGGCAGCGTATCTACTGGGCCTTCGCGGTGGGCATTCTGGCGATCGTCCTGATGCTGGCCGGTGGGCTGGGCGCACTGCAGACGGCCACCATCGCCACTGCCTTGCCGTTCGGGATGATCCTGCTGGCGTCGATCTTCGGGCTGCTGCGCCAGCTCAATCTCGAGTCCGTCAAGCGGCGTTCACTGTCCGTCAACACGGCAGCGGCGACCCCGATGGGCGAGAAGGGCAACTGGCGCAAGCGTGCCCAGCACCTGATGAGCTTCCCGACGCGCGCCATGGTGCGGGGGTTCCTGCGCGGTACCGTCGCGCAAGGCATGCAGGAGCTGGCGGAAGAGCTGCGTGGTCAGGGGCTGGAGGTGGAAGTCACCATCAGTCGTGATCGCGTCTACTTCAATGCGCGCCATGGCGAGGAAGATGACTTCATCTACGGCGTGCGCATTCGCTCCCACCTGCGTCCGGACCTCAATCTGGATCAGGAAGACGAGGGCGATGAAGAGGATTACTGTCGTGCCGAGGTCTTCCTCAAGGAAGGCGGCCAGTCCTATGATCTGATGGGCTACAGCAAGGACCAGGTCATCAATGATCTGCTCGAACAGTACGAGCGCCATATGCACTATCTGCACCAGCTGCGCCTGACCCAGTCTGCCGGCTGACAGCGAGTCTCTGCGCGAGACCGTCAGACCCCAAGCCCCCGTGAGTTGACTCGCGGGGGCTTTTGTCTGTCTGGATGAGACGGACCGGATGAGCCGGACTGGATGAGTCGGACTGGATGAGTCGGACTGGATAGTGCATCTGTCGAGAGACGCCGTGTCCTGAGGCCTCGCTTTCTCAGCTCAGGCATTAGCTCTGCTTATCCAGACGACGTCGAGATCTTATTTGTCTCGCGAGCGGGGGCCCTCTAGCATGGATTCTTCCCACAAAGTCGCATACCGGCGGGGGCCAGATGACATGCCGTGGTGGTGTCTCCTGCCAGGGTTCTCGCCCATGACTGACCGAAGGTGAACTCGATCTGCCCGCAATGTCGCCATGACGCCTGAGGTTCCCTGAGCCCCAGTATCCGCTGTCATGAACCACGATACCGGTGTCATGAAAAACGATAATAACAACCCGTCACGAGGTAGAAACATGCTGAAAGGAAAGGAACTGGATGCACTGATCGAGCAGCGAGGTGTCCTGAAGGGACTCAACTCGACGCTCGGTATCACCGCGATCACCATGACCGTGTTCTTCATTCTCTATGCGATTCTGTTGGGCAAGACGGCCAGCGATCAGTTTCTGGGTATCAAGTCCTGGATAGAGAGCACCCTGGGCTGGTACTACGTGCTGGTCATGTTCTCGACCTTCGTGGTCTGTCTTTACGTGATGTGTTCGCGTGTCGGCAAGATCCGGCTGGGACGTGACGATGAACGTCCGGAGTTCAGCAATTTTGCCTGGTTCTCGATGCTGTTCGGCTGCGGTACCGGCGCGGGCATGCTGTTCTTCTCGATGTCCGAGCCCATGATCCATTTCGCGAGTGACTGGAGCGGGGGCAATCCGTTTCTGAGTGCTGACATCAAGGCGGCCGTCGCCGTCTTCTTCGAGGCCAAGCAGGCAGCCTTGGCGAGTGGGCTCATGCCGGGGGACGAAGGCTTCCCGGTGCCTGACAGTCGCGTCGCGGAAGCGGCGGCCGGTGGCATCAAGCTCACCGTCTTCCACTGGGGGACGATCGCCTGGGCCATGTATGCCATCGTCGGACTGTCACTGGCCTATTTCGCCTTTCGCAAGGGCCTGCCGCTCTCGATGCGCTCGGCCCTCTATCCGCTGATCGGCAACCGTATCTACGGGCCCATCGGACATACCGTCGACATCCTGACCGTGTTCGGCACCATTTTCGGCATCGCCACCACGCTCGGCCTGGGCGTCGAGCAGATCGGCTCCGGCCTGATGTCACTGGGCCTCATCGAAGAGAAGTCGCGCATGGTGACCGTGGTCTCCATCGTGCTGATCAGCGCCATCGCCACTCTGTCAGCGACCAGCGGCGTGGCACGTGGCATCAAGCTGCTTTCCACCTTCAATACCTGGGTATGCCTCGGCATCCTTGCCTACTTCCTGCTGGTGAGCGATGCCAACTATCTGATCGCGAGCTCCATCACCGCGCTCGGGGATTACCTCACCGATGGCGTCTCGATGACACTGTGGACGGCACGCACGCCGGACGAGCGCATCTGGCAGGGCGGCTGGACCATCTTCTACTGGGGCTGGTGGATCGCCTGGGCCGGATTCGTTGGCATGTTCATTGCCCGCATCTCGCGCGGCCGAACTATCCGTGAATTCATTCTCGGGGTGATGGTGATCCCCTCCATCGTGGCGCTGGTCTGGTTTGGCGTCATCGGCTCGGCGGGCATCTATCAGTCCCTGTATGGGGCCGACATGGGCATCTATACGGCTGCGGTCACCAACTGGGACTACGCCGGAACCCTCTACCACTCGTTCGAGGTGCTCACGCCCGGCATCGCCGCGAACGTAGCCAAGGTGGCGGCGCTGGTCGTGGTGATCATCTTCTTCGTCACGTCTGCGGATTCCGGCACCCTGGTGCTGGGACGCCTGTTGGCCTTCGGTCGTCGTCCTCCGGTTCAGCAACGCATCATCTGGGGCATGATGCTGGGCGCCGTGACCTTGATCCTGCTGTTGCTGGGGGGAGATCAAGCGCTCAAGTCCCTGCAGGCTGCCTCGATCGCCGGCGCCTTGCCGTTCACCTTCGTGTTGATCGCCATGATGATCGGGTTGTTGAAATCGCTGCGCGAGGACGGCGAATCGATGATCGAGAACGAAGAGCATATCCGCAAGATGATCGAGAACGAGGTCCGCGACCTCTCTTGAGTTGCCTGTTCCTGACGTGCGCGCCAGACGTGTGCGTCCGGTGTGCAAGACATGAGGCCTCTTCCCCCTGGGCAGGGGCCTCGTTGTTTCTCACTTTCGGGTGAGAAGGCGAGGTCTCGCTCATCCACGTAAGCGATTCTCCGGCTTTAGGCCAGGGCTGTTTCCTCCTTGGGCTCAGGGCTGTTTCCTCCTTGGGCTCAGGGCTGTTTCCTCCCTGGGCTCAGGGCTGTTTCCCTGCTCCAGAGCCAGCCTGCGCATGTCACCAAGGTCGCAAGGCAATATCAAACGTACGTATGTTCCAATACTGGCAGGTCCATCGATTCCGCCAACGGCGCGCAGCATGGGTTTGCGGCTATGCTGTCGAAAGTGAAGAGCCCACAGGCTGACACCCACCCGACGGAGCCCCAGCAGCGCCTCACCACGCAACTCACCACGATGTCTTACGACGTAGTCGCGCGACGATGTCTTACGACGTAGTCGCGCGACGACGTCTTACAACAACGTCATACAACAACAAGGTAGCGGGGGCAGTGACGCCGAGCGCCCCACGTACTGTTCAAGGAGCAACGCCATGCATGATCCCCTAGCGGCTCGACCCGATGAGTCAGGCAAGTCCACTAACGACTCCACCAACGACGTGACTACAGAACCTTCCCACGTGGCAGATGCCTCGCCCGACGCTTCGAGAGCACAGCCAACGACAGACGACATGAGCGGCATGTCGTGCCTGCGCTCCTCGCGGGAAGTGGACTTCACCGGCCTTGATTCCCTGATGGACATGTTCGAGAACGCCTGTCGCACCCACGCCCAGCGGCCGGCCTTCACTTGCATGGACCGCACCATGAGCTTTGAAGAGCTTGAAACTTCCAGTCGCCAGCTGGCGGACTGGTTCCAGCACGAGACCGATCTCAAGCCGGGCGATCGGGTCGCCATCCAGTTGCCCAATACCTTGATGTTCCCGGTGGTGGCCTTCGCCGTCATTCGTGCGGGGCTGGTGCTGGTCAATACCAATCCGCTGTATACCGAGCGCGAGATGGAGCATCAGTTCAATGACTCCGGCGCACGGGCGCTGGTGGTGCTGGCCAACATGGCCGACAAGGTGGAGCGGGTACGCGAGCGTACCGGCCTTGAGTACGTGCTGGTCTGCGAACTGGGCGACATGCATCCACCGCTCAAGCGCCTGTTGATCAATGCCGTGGTCAAGCACGTCAAGAAGCTGGTGCCGAGTTATCGCTTGCCGGATGCCATCCCGCTGCGTCAGGCCATCTCGCAGGGCAAGGCCGAGCGTTGGGAGCGGCCGACACTGGCACTCGATGATGTCGCCGTCCTGCAATACACCGGAGGCACCACAGGCGTCGCCAAGGGGGCGATGCTCACCCATCGCAACCTGCTGGCCAACATGCTGCAGGGCAAGATGGCGCTGACGCAGGGGCTCTCGGCCGGGAATGAGACGCTGGTGGCACCTCTGCCGCTCTATCACATCTATGCCTTCACCATTCATCTGGCCTGCATGCTCAGCGAGGGCAATCATTCACTGCTGATTCCCAATCCGCGGGACATTCCGGGCTTCGTGAAGACGCTGCAAAAGCATGACTTCACCATGTTCGTGGGGCTCAACACCTTGTTCGTGGCGTTGTGCAACAATCCCGGCTTCCAGGCACTGGATTTCTCTAAGCTCAAGATCACCACCTCGGGAGGCGTGGCGCTGACGCGCAAGGCGGCTGAAGAGTGGAAGCGGGTCACCGGCAGTGATATCTCCGAAGGCTACGGCATGACCGAAACCTCGCCGATCGTGTCGTTCAATCCGTTGGACGCCATCCAGCTGGGCACCATTGGATGTCCGATGCCCTCGACGGAAGTGCGTCTCTACGATGAAGAGGGCGAGCTTGTCGCGATGGGAGAGCCCGGTGAGCTGTGCGTGAAGGGGCCGCAGGTGATGAAGGGATATTGGCAGCGTGAGCAGGCGACCAAGGATAGCTTCACTGCCGATGGCTTCCTGCGCACCGGTGACATCGCGGTCTTCCAGGACGATGGCTATATGCGCATCGTCGATCGCAAGAAGGACATGATCATCGTCTCCGGCTTCAACGTCTATCCCAACGAGGTCGAGGACGTGATCGTGCGGCATCCGGATGTCCTGGAGGCCGCTGCGGTATCGGTTCTTGATGAACGTAGCGGGGAAGCCATCAAGCTGTATGTGGTACTCAAGGACGGTGCGGAGCTTGAGGCGGATGCGCTGAGAGAGTGGTCGCGCAAGGAGCTGGCCAGTTACAAGGTGCCACGCCATGTGGTGTTCATCGATGACCTGCCCAAGACCAATGTCGGCAAGGTGCTGAGGCGCGAGCTGCGCGATTCCCCGCCGGAGGCGACAGCCTGAGAGGAAATGGCGAGAGACTCCTGACGAAACAAGAAGCCCCGCTCGATGAGCGGGGCTTCTTCGTGTCAGTCACTGATCGTACGGCTGGGGTGACTCATGAGTGGCATGTCCTATGTGACAAGTCACCTGAGCCATCGGACGAAAGACGTCGCAAGCACTCCTGGTGGCGTCACTGCTTGTGCGGCGCGTTGTAGATCTCCAGATCCAGTTCCTTCTCGGACTTGCCGACGAGGGTGGTGACCATCAGGTCGCCCGCGACGTTGACGGTGGTGCGTGCCATGTCGAGGATGCGGTCGATGCCGGCGATCACGGCGATCGCTTCCAGCGGCAGACCCACCTGGCTGAGCACGATGGAGAGCATGATCAGCCCGGCACCGGGGACGCCCGCCGTGCCGATGGAGGCCAGGGTACCGGTCAGCACGATCATGCCGTAATCCATCACCGACAGCTCGATCCCGGTCATCTGCGCGATGAACAGCGCCACGACACCCTGATAGATGGCGGTACCGTCCATGTTGATGGTGGCGCCTACCGGCAGTACGAAGCCAGATACGCCTTCCGAGACGCCCAGATTCTTCTGGGCACAGCGAATCGAGATCGGCAGGGTGCCGGAGCTTGAGGCCGAGGAGAACGCCACGACCAGCGCATCGACGATGCCGCGCAGGTAGCGCATCGGGTTCAGCTTGCCCAGTGTCGCCAACAGGCCGGAGTAGACCACCAGCACATGCACGATGCTCGCCAGATACGCCACGGCGATGACCTTGGCCAGCGGCAGCAGCACATCCATGCCGTAGTTGCCGGAAACATGCGCCATCAGGCCGAAGACCCCGAACGGTGCGAAGGCCATCACGAACTCGGTCAGCTTGTACATCACTTCCGCGAAGCTGTCGAAGACACGCACGACCGGTTCGCCCTTGTCGCCGATCATGATCAGCGAGACACCGATCCCGATGGCGAAGACGATGATCTGCATGATGTTGCCATTGGCAAGCGCATCAATGGGGTTGCTGGGCACCAGGTCCACCAGGATCTGCACCAGAGACGGTGCTTCCTTGGTTTCCATGGCCTTGTCGAAGCTGAATTCGAAACCGGCACCCGGCTGGAAGATGGCAGACGCCAGCATGCCGATGGCAATCGCGAAGGCCGTGGTCAGCAGGTAAAGCGCGATGGTCTTGCCACCGATGCGCCCCATCTTCTGAGGGTCACGCATCGAGGTGATACCGACGACGAGGGTGCTGAATACCAGAGGTACGATCAGCATCTTGATGGCATTGATGAAGATATCGCCCAGCGGCTTGAAGACACTGGCGTTCTCACCCATGAGGGCGCCGGCAAGAATACCCAGAGCCAGGCCACCGAGGATCTTCTGCCATAGCGGCAGGCGGCGCCAGAGATTGGGACGTGAAGTGTCACTCATGTGGTTGTCCTTATTCGAGGTCGCGATCTCGATCGCTCATTGCACACAGGAGAACCCGAGCGCTGCTTGATAGGGGGTGTCGGAAGTTGAGGCACCGTTTTAGTGCGGGAAGATTACCAGTCCACCTGAGTGGTCCCCTTGCATCTTTAGTCGTAATTTTGCGGTCCCATTGCAGGATTCTGCGTTTCCATACCAATCCTGCATAAGCTCATGCCGCGAATCGTTCCACCAAAGATGTAGCGCTCAGGCAGTACTATTCACTGCAAACACCTATCTTTTACGTTAACGTCAACTTTCTAGCGCTGGCTGGACAACCTCGACTACGCTGACAGCAACGAGGCATGACGGAAACCACGTCGCATCGGCGATTGCCGGAGAGCGTATTGCATCGCGAGTCCTCCTCGCAGCACTTCTCTCTGCATTCCCGGGGTGGCTCAGCCAGACCATCTGCCTGCTCGCTCTCAAAAGGAGCGGGCGGGGGCCTCAGGCACCTGATCGGTAAAGAGGATGATGCGCATGTCCCATACAAGAACCACCGGCTCCTGCAAGGGCGATGGCTCCACCAGTGAGCCCGCCACTCGTGAAGAGGCCCCCGCGGCCGCCTCTACATCGTCTGCGAGTGCAGCCAGGGCCTCAGCCTCGGACGCAGTGAAGGCTGACACGATGGCCTCGGGCTCTGAGCCGACCGCACATCCCGAGTTGACGTCACTTCCCACTTCCCGGCAGCTGGCACCTGAAACCGCGAATGTCCTGCATCGCATCGCCTTCATGACCGGCGATGAGCTCTGCATCCCTCTCTTCCAGCGTCTGCGCCAGGATGGCTCGCTGCATGAGGGGGGGGAAGAGGTCAGTCTCACGCGCGAGAAAGCGCTCAGGATCTATCACACCATGCTGTTCATCCGGGTATTGGATGAGCGCATGCTGGCTGCCCAGCGTCAGGGGCGTCTGAGCTTCTATATGCAATGCACGGGTGAGGAAGCCACGGTGATCGGCAGTGCGGCCGCGCTGCAGGATGACGACATGATCATGGCCCAGTATCGCGAGCAGGGCGCATTGGCGTGGCGTGGGTTCAGCTGTGACGAATTCATGAACCAGATGTTCGGCAATGAACGCGACTACGGCAAGGGACGCCAGATGCCGATCCACTACGGCTCGCGTGATCTGAACTACATGACCATCTCATCGCCGCTGGCGACCCAGATTCCCCAGGCGACCGGCTACGCGTATGGTCAGAAGCTGGCGGGCAAGGGGCAATGCACCATTACCATCTTCGGAGAGGGTGCCGCGTCGGAAGGGGATTTCCACGCGGCCCTCAACATGGCATCGGTACATCGTGTGCCGTGCATCTTCCTGTGCCGCAACAATGGCTACGCGATTTCCACACCGTCCTGCGAGCAATTCGCCGCAGATGGCATCGCGCCGCGCGCCTTCGGTTATCACATGCAGTGCATCCGCGTGGATGGCAACGATGTGATTGCCGTCTACGAAGCCACCCAGGCGGCGCGCAAGATCGCCGTCGAGACGAATCAGCCGGTATTGATCGAGGCGATGACCTATCGCCTGGCCGCGCATTCCTCCTCTGATGACCCCTCGGGCTATCGCAGCAAGAAGGAAGAGGCCATCTGGCGCGACAAGGACCCCATCCTGCGCATGCGACACTGGCTTGAGGCCCAGGGCTGGTGGAGCGAGGAGGAGGAGAAGGCTACCGGCGATCAATTGCGCCGAGAGGTGCTCGAGTCGATGAAGCGCGCCGAGAAACTGGCTCCGCCTCCGCTGGAGAGCCTGATCACTGATGTCTATGACACGCCGCCCCCCTTGCTGGAAGCGCAGATGGAAGACCTCAAGCAGCATATCCGCAAATACCCGCATGCCTATCCCAAGGGGGCCAGCAGCATGGGGTTCAGTGCCGATGAGATCGAGCAGAGCCGCAAGGCCCATCAGCAGCGTCAGCAGGGAGGCCAGCCGGCATGAGCGATTCGACCCCGACCACTGCCCGTCACGACGTCACTCCCGCATCGGGTGAGACAGCCGGCGCGAGCTCAGGCAAGAAGCAGATGAACATGCTGCAGGCCATCAACAACGCGCTGGACATCGCGATGGCGGCCAACCCACAGGTGGTGCTGTTCGGTGAGGACGTCGGCGTATTCGGCGGTGTCTTCCGTGCCACCAGTCATCTGCAGGACAAGTACGGCCGTGAGCGTTGCTTCAATACGCCCTTGACGGAACAGGGCATCATCGGCTTCGCCAATGGACTGGCGGCGCAGGGCTCGACCCCGGTCGCCGAGATCCAGTTCGCCGACTACATCTTCCCGGCGTTCGACCAGATCGTGAACGAGGCGGCCAAGTTCCGTTACCGCTCCGGGGATCTCTTCAATGTCGGCGGGCTGACCATTCGAACCCCCTATGGCGGGGGCATTGCCGGCGGGCTCTACCACTCCCAGTCACCTGAAGCCTATTTTGCACATACCCCCGGGCTCAAGATCGTGATCCCGCGCAACCCCCATCAGGCGAAAGGTCTGCTGCTGGCGGCGATCCGTGACCCCAATCCCGTGCTGTTCATGGAACCCAAGCGCCTCTATCGCGCCTCCGTGGGCGAGGTGCCGGAAGCGGATTATGAGCTGCCGCTGGGCGTCGCCGAGGTCATCCGTGAAGGCCGCGACATCACGCTTCTGGGCTGGGGAGCCCAGATGGAGGTCATCGAGAAGGCGGCCGCATTGGCCGAACAGGACGGTATCGACTGCGAGGTGATCGACCTGCGCAGCATTCTGCCCTGGGATTTCGAGACCGTATGTCAATCCGTGCTCAAGACGGGTCGCCTGGTGGTCAGTCATGAAGCACCGCTGACGGGAGGTTTCGCCAGCGAGATAGCGGCAACCGTGCAAGAGCGTTGCTTCCTGTATCTGGAAGCGCCTATACGTCGCGTCACCGGTCTGGACACACCGTTCCCGCTGGTGCTCGAGAAGGAGCACCTGCCGGACGAGCTCAAGATATACGAAGCCATCAAGCAGAGCCTGAATTACTGAGCCCGAATGATGGAGCTCGAATGACTGAGCCTGAATGACTGAGCCTGAATGACTGAGCACGGACCTGGAATTGCTGACGGAGGCTCGATGATGTCGAGACCGCTCATGTCCAGGTGACGGCTTGTGTTTACGTGATGAGTTGCAGGGAGTGACGTGTGCCATGAATGATTTCATCCTGCCCGATATCGGCGAGGGGATCGTCGAGTGCGAGCTGGTCAAGTGGTTGATCAAGGAAGGCGATGTGATCGAGGAAGATCAGGCGGTCGCCGAGGTAATGACGGACAAGGCATTGGTGGAAATTCCCGCGCCTCACGCAGGTACCGTGGTTCGTCTGTATTGTCGGGAGGGCGAGATTGCCCGGGTGCATGCACCGCTGTTTGCGGTGGATGAGGCGGGCGAGTCGGATGGGAAGGGTGGGACAGGTGAAGCAGGGGGAAAAGAAGCGCCAGCTGGCGATCACGCCCCGTCCGGAGCGAAGGCGCCGGGCGCCGACAGCGCGGATCAGGCCGCTGGAGAAGCTGTCAGTGAACGACGTTCGCGTGATTTCATCCTCCCGGACATCGGGGAAGGCATCGTCGAATGTGAGGTGGTCACCTGGCATGTGGCCGAGGGTGACAAGGTCGAGGAAGACCAGACGATCGTCGATGTGATGACAGACAAGGCGCTGGTCGAGATCACGGCCTCCGAGCCCGGGCGAATCGTGCGCTTCCATTACGCTCAGGGGGAGAACGCCCGTGTCCATACCCCCTTGTACGCTTATGTGCCTGACAGCGATGACACGGCCGACGAGGCATCCCGCGTGGCGCACGAGGCAGTCACGGAGGCAGGGATGGCGCCGGCTGCAGCACAGAACGCTCCATCTGCCTGTGCCTCAGGCATGTCCCCGGCCCAGGCGCGCATTCCTGCCACGCCGGCGGTTCGTCGTCTGCTGCGCGAGCATGCGCTGGACATCAGCGCCATTGCGGGCTCTGGTCGCAACGGCCGGGTATTGAAAGAGGATGTGCTCGCCTATCTCGCGCGTGATTCCGTGGCTGCTGGTACGTCAGATCGCCCGACAGCATCTTCTGCAGATCAACGCCATCGGGACGTGGACCCCGCGGCTGCGGGGTCCTCCGATGTGGCGGTGGCCGAGCCGGTGGCGTGCGAGTCGCACGAGCCGCGTGCAGCGCGGCTGGAAGCCAGGCAGGTCCCCCTCAAGGGCGTGGCGGCCGTCATGGCCCGACGCATGGTGCAATCCAGCACCCAGATCCCCCATTTCCATTACGGAGATGAGCTCGATGTGACGGAGCTGCTCGCGCTGCGCGCGCGTCTCAAGTCACGGGCCGACAAGGAGGGGACTCGCCTGACGCTGATGCCTTTCATCATGAAGGCGATGGCATTGGCGGTGCTCGAAGAGCCGATTCTCAATGCAAGTCTCAGTGACGATGAAAGTCAGGTGCTCTATCACGCAAGCTGCAATATCGGCATGGCTGTCGATGGGGCCGCCGGCCTGATGGTGCCCAACGTCAAGGGCGTTGAACGCCTGAGCATCCTCGAGATCGCGCGCGAGGTGGCCAGACTGACCGAGGCGGCACGCAATGGTCGTGTCCCGCAGGCGGATCTCAAGGGTGGCACGCTGTCGATCTCCAACATCGGTGCTCTGGGCGGCACCTATGCGGCCCCGATCATCAATCAGCCCGAGGTCGCCATCGTGGCCCTCGGTCGTACCCAGCGGCTGCCGCGCTTCGATGTCGATGGCAATGTCTGCGCGCGCGACATCATGACGATCACCTGGGCCGGGGATCACCGCATCATCGATGGCGGTACCATCGCTCGCTTCAGCAATCTGTGGAAGCACTATCTGGAGCATCCCGATGAGATGCTGCTGTCGCTGGCATGACGGGGTTCGATGAGGGAGGCGCTTGTCCATGAGTGACACGCGCGCTCATGAGCGCCTGCAACAGTTCTATATCCCGGAAGAGCAGTCCATCTACCTGCTCTCGCATCATGATGCCAAGAAGCTCAAGGACTGGGTGGCACTGTGCATTGCCCAGCTCGAGGGGCTGGGCTATCGCGAAATCCATCTGGTGGGCAAGGGGGCTTATGGCTTCGTGTTTGCCGGGTGGCGCCCTGGTGAAGGCACGGCCATTCGAGAGGAGCACGTCTTCAAGTTCACGCGGGTCACCTTGCCTCAGGCGTTGCAGGACCGTCTGGAGGAAGAGGCCTTCATGCTCGACCAGGTCGCGCATCCGTTGATTCCGCGCCTGATCAGTTACCAGCGCGTTCGCCGTCAGTCGATACTGGTCATGGAGCGCGCACCGGGCATCAATCTCGAGGAGTACTCGCTCAAGCATGGCCGCATGTCACCGCGTCTGGTGGTCAGGGTCGCCAGTCAGCTTGCCGGGATTCTCAAGTCGCTGCGTGGGTCATCCGCAAGCCCCGGCACGCCTGCGGTGGTGCACGGGGATATCAAGCCGTCCAACCTGGTCTTCGATGCCGAGCGTGAGCAGGTGGCATTGATCGACTGGGGCAGTGCCGTCTTCGCGCAACTCGACGAGCACATGCAATACCTCACGACCAATGTGATGCAGCTGATGTCGGATGATCTGCAGCAGACCAACGCGCGACTGGGCGATGTCTACTTCATCGGCGAGGAACAGCTCAATGGCGCGCTGTCCTCGCCTCGCTTCGATGAGCAAGGCGTGGCCGCGACACTCTATGCACTGGCGTCAGGACAGTCGTGTCGCTTCGGCGTGCGGGCCATCCCGGCAACCGCGCTGGGACTGCCACGGGAGTTCGCGCGCATGCTGGATGGCATGCTGGCGGAAGACCCGATGCTGCGAATGCAGGCGGGTGACTACTTCCTGCGCGAGATGCCAAGAATGGCTCGTCTGGTCATGCCGGAACTGCCGTCATCGCCGATACCCTCTCTGCTTCCCGTCTGGGTGAGGCCTGCCGCCCGCGACATCGACACCGTCGTCTATACCTCGCGCAAATCCTTTCTGCGGGAAGCCTTCGAGATCGATGGCATGGACAGTGCGCAGGCCAACCACGAAGACGGCGACCACGCCAATGCGCTGGATGCCGTCAATGACGTCCAGCTGGATCGCTATTACAAGAACTTCATGCAGGGCATGGGAGATACGGAGAAAGCCTTTCTGGCCGCAGTGAGCCGGCTGGGGAAGTATCCGATCGTCGGGGGGCTGGCGATCCGCTGGGAGCCGCAGGGCATCTTCGTGGACACGGCGCTGCACCTGCATGACCCCTCGCTCAAGGCCGCCTTCGTGGTAGCGGTCAACAACATGGTGGCGCTGGCGCGTGCCATCTATCGACAGGGGGTGTTCAAGGCCTGTCTGTTCAATGCGCGTGATACCTTGCACCTGGAGCGCGACGACCCCGAGGACGCCTTCACGCTGCCGCAAGCCTCCCCTCGGCGTGAGGCACTCCGCTTTCCCTATGAAGTCAGCGCCGTTCCGGAGCTGGAGGACGAATCACGTGTGCACTCCTATTTCGAGGATGGTCCGGATCCTGAGGAGTTTCTGGCCCTGCCGGAACAGATCATGAACGCGCTGTCGGAACTCAATCAGATCCATCACACCGGAATGCTGATCTTCGAGGCATTGCCGCATCATCTCAAGATCCACAGTTATTACCGTCTGCTCGACCCCGGGCGTGAAGCCGATTTCGCGCATCTTCTGGATGTCATCCTGGCCGCCGTACCACTGATTTCCGGACTGGGGGTGTCGGGCTTCATGAAGATGCCCTACAAGAACACCAAGCACTTTGACCACGTCGAAGCGCAGCCCGAGCGCTTCTACCCGCGTGACCCTCGGGTCAACATGACGACTCGGCAGGATCCAGCAGGGCAGGCCAGATAGCAGCGTGACACTGGAGAGAAGCGAGGCAAGAGGCAAGAGGCAAGAGAAGCGACTTGTCTTGCCGCTATCCTGCAGACAAACGCCCCGCTCAGGTTTCAAGCCTGGGCGGGGCGTTCGTCATTTCAGACTACGCGTCAGACCACGTTACGGTTTGTCGCAAGGATAACCCGTGATGAGTCATCGGAACGCTACTGCAGCTTCAATCCTTCATCTGGCGCGGCCGTGTCATCGCCTGCGGCGACAGCAGTGCTTCAAGGCGCGCCTCATCCAGCAGGCCTTCCTCGCGCACCAGCTCCAATACGCTGCGACCGCTGACCAGGGCTTCCTTGGCGATGCGGGTCGCGTTGTCATAGCCGATGTAGGGGTTGAGGGCGGTGATCAGGCCGATGGAGTTGTTGACCAGCTCCGCACAGCGATCCCGATTGGCCGTGATGCCGATCACGCAGCGATTCTTGAGCATGGTCATGGCACGGCTCAGCTGGCGGATGGAATCCAGCAGCTTGTAGGCGATCAGCGGCTCCATCACGTTGAGCTGCAACTGACCGGCTTCCGCCGCCATGGTCAGCGCGGTGTCGTTGCCGATCACGTCAAAGGCGACCTGATTGACGGCTTCCGGAATCACCGGATTGACCTTGCCCGGCATGATCGAGCTGCCCGGCTGCTGAGGCGGCAGGTTGATCTCGTTGAAGCCGGTGCGCGGGCCGGAAGACAGCAGACGCAGGTCATTGCAAATCTTGGACAGCTTGACCGCAAGGCGCTTGAGCATGCCGTGGAACAGCACGAAGGCCCCCATGTCGCTGGTCGCTTCGACCAGGTCCGACGCCGGACGGAAGTCGATGCCGGAACGACGTGCCAATGCCTCGATGGCCAGGGCGCTGTAGCGCGGATCGGCATTGATGCCGGTGCCGATCGCCGTGCCCCCCAGATTGACTTCCTTGAGCAACTCGTTGAGGTTGGCGATGCGCTCGACATCTTCGCGCAGGGTGTTGGCGAAGGCGCGGAATTCCTGGCCCAGCGTCATCGGCACCGCATCCTGAAGCTGGGTGCGCCCCATCTTGACGACATCATCGAATTCCAGTGCCTTGCTGGCAAAGGCATTGGCCAGTTCGCTCAGCGCATCCACCAGCATCGAGTGGCTGCGCAGCAGGCCGACACGAATGGCCGTCGGATAGGCGTCATTCGTGGACTGCGCCATGTTGACGTGATTGTTGGGGTGCAGGTGCTGGTAATCCCCTTTCGGATAGCCAAGATATTCCAGCCCGAGGTTGGCGATCACCTCGTTGGCATTCATGTTGGTCGAGGTGCCGGCACCCCCCTGGATCATGTCGACCACGAACTGATCGTGATGATCGCCATTCATCAAGCGTGCACAGGCATGCTGAATGGCATCGTGCTCACGTGTCTCGAGATAGCCCAGCGCGTGATTGGCTTCCGCGGCAGCGGCCTTGACCAATGCCAGGCCTTCCACCAGACGCGGGAAGTGGGACAGCGGCACGCCGGACAGATGGAAGTTGTTGAGTGCACGCTGGGTCTGGACACCGTAATAGGCCTCTGTCGGGACCGGCTCGCGTCCCAGTAGATCCTTCTCGAGGCGGAAACCGTTTGCCAATGCCTCCTGCTCTGCATGGCTGAGGTCGGGCTGTGAGGATGGCATGGCGTTCTGAGCGGTTTCCGAGGCACTGTTCACTTGGGCGGAACTCCTGGCTGAAGTACACTGTTGCGCTTGAAGCGCGGTGAGGTGGACAAGGGTAACCAGCAGGATGCCCCGACGACCAATGCCTATCGCCGCTGCCGTATACGTCAAATGCATACGACGAAGGTAGTGATTCTCCCCCGTGAAGCTCACTGCCAGAGACAAGGCGCTACATGACCGGTTTTCACGCATATTGCCGGCATGATCGATATCGATGGGAGTTCGGGTGAACCTGGAAACAAAATGGCTGGAAGATTTCGTCGCGTTGTCCAACACGCGCAGCTTCTCCACCTCGGCTCGCCTCAGACATGTGACCCAACCAGCCTTCAGCCGTCGAATTCGCGCGTTGGAGCAGGCCGTGGGCACCACGCTGGTGGATCGTTCGACCACGCCTGTCAGCCTGACGCCGGAAGGGCAGTTGTTCCTGGTGACCGCGCGCAACCTGACCGAGCAGCTGTCCGAATGTCTGGCCCATCTACGCGGGCTTGGGATGGCCAACGAGACGCTGGACATCGCGGCGGCACACTCGCTGGCGCTGGCGTTCTTCCCCAAGTGGATCTCGCGCCTTCAGCAAGGGCTGGGGGAGTTGCCGACGCGGCTCTCCGCCATGAATGTCGGCGATGCCATCCATGCCCTGCGTGAGGGCAACTGCGATCTGATGCTGGCGTATTACGACCCTTACGCCAGCATGCAGCTGGATGCAGAGGCATTCCCCTCCTTCTCGGTGGCCAAGGTCAACATGCTGCCGGTCTGCGTGCCGCTGGAGAACGGCGAACCACGCTTCCCGCTGACCGGCCAGAGCGAAACCAGTCAGGACGCGATTCCCTTGCTCTCCTATACACAGGGAGCGTTCCTGGGGCGCAGCGTGAAGATGTTGCTCAAGAATGATCCATTGCGGCTTCGCCTGCGCACCGTCTATGAAATGGCGATGGCGGAGGGCCTCAAGGGTATGGCGTTGCAGGGTGTGGGGATGGCGTGGATTCCGGACTTCTGCATCCGGGATGAGCTGGAAAGTGGCAAGCTGGTGAGAGCCGGCAATGACGCCTGGGATATTCCGCTGGAGATTCGTCTCTATCGTTGCTCACTGGTTCACAAGCCGGGGATCGACAAGCTGTGGAAGCAGCTGATGAATCTGCCGCGAGATTTCCTTCAGGCCTGAGAGGCCACACCCAGACACGACAACGGCAGGCCAATGGCCTGCCGTTGTCGTGTCTGGCAAAGCTGTCTCTATCGGCGAGTCAGAAACTGCTTTGCCCCGCATGCAAGCCCAGAAAGTTCTGGATGATGAAGAAGTGGTCTTCGAACAAGGTGTCAGGCTCCAGATCCGCCAGTGCCACCCAGCGGGCCTGCTCTTCGCTGTCCTTGCCACTGCTGCGCAGTTTCGGTAGCTGCTGCTCCGGGCGCAGTGCGAAATAGAAGGCCTCTGCCAGCGTGCGACCGCGCCAGCTGCGATGAGGCTCATCGAACAGACGCTGCCCACGCAGTGAGCCGCGCAGGACGGGCTCTGGCACCTTGAGCCGCACGCGTTCTCTCAATTCGCGCAGGCAGGCGTCCAGCAGGCGCTCCTGCGACTGGACGAAGCCCCCGGGCAAGGCGTAAAGCCCCTTGCCAGGCGCCGCGCGTCGGGTGGTCAGCAGGATATGCCCTGATTGCACGACGACCGCATTGACCGTGATGAACAGGGGAGGATAGGGCGCGTCACTCCATGCCGCGCGATACTGCTCGAGCAGTCGCCGCTCCTCGACCAGACCTTGCCATGCCGTTTCCTCCAGAAAGCCGCGCAGATGTTCTGCGACGCTGCCGGGCAGCAACTCCAGTCCCTCGTTGTCCAGCCAGTCCTCGACTCTGGCCCGCTCGCTGAAGATCACATCGCGGATATGACTCGCCACCATGCCCTCGTGGTAAGGCCCTGCCACGGATTCCCACTGCGGGAACAGACTCAGATAATAGCTGGAACGTGCATTGTCATTGCCATGCGTGGCCCCGATCAAGGCGATGCGTGGCATGCGATTGGCCTGCGGGCGTGCGATGTCACGCACCTTGCGCTGCACATCCCGCACCCAGACATCGTCGTTGTAGAGAGCATCCAGCAGCGGCACGATTTCCAGTCGGGCATTGGCATCTTCCCCGAAACAGCTGCGAATCATGCGGGTGCGTTCATCGAAGGTGAAAGGGTTGCGCAAGGAACGCGCCTGCCAGGCAGACCCCACCAGGACGATGACCTGGCGTGCACGACGCAGGGCCTCCTCCATGATCGCGACATGACCATGGTGAACGGGTTGGAAGCGGCCGATGAAGACGAGACAGTCATACTGACAGGCGTTGTCTGCCGAGCCCTCGGAGCAGAGCTGAGACGGTGCACGCATGGCGGGCATGAGAGACGATGAGGGCATGAAACGCTCCATGGAATTCTGAAGACTGCGTCTGGGTGGCAGGTCGTGCGTCCCCGATAGCCTATCAGATAACGCGCATACGCTGAGCATGGCCTGGCAGTGTGCGATCTGTCTGCGTCTGCAAGCATCTTTTATTATACCGTTACCTTGTATCTCCGCACAGATATCAATCCTACCCACAACACTGTCATCGACGAGGTGGGAGAGGCAAAAGACGAGAGAAACGAGAGAGGCAATAGAAAGCGGAGAGAAGGCGAGGCATCACGCAGACTGGCTACCCCCCGCAAGGCATGCCTTGCAGGGGGCCAGCCGGTATCGTCATGACCCGCGGTGCGTCACGAGATATCGGGAGTACAAGGCTCAGGAAGCCTTGGCGGTCAGCACGTCTGTGATCCACTCGACGACCTGCTCACCGTTGGCATTGACGCAGACGTCGACCAACGGCGTCTGGGACCATTGATTGCCGAGGAACTCGCGTCCTTGCGGCGCGAACAGGGTCTGGCCTTCCGCCAGCCCTTCGACTTCGACGCTCAGGTGGCCACGCTCGACGGTGAACATCTCCGGCTTCATCAGCCAGGCCAGGGCACAGCTGTCGTGCGGACAGCAGCCATCGATGCCACGAGCTTCCTGGTAGAAGGCCTTGTAGAACTGATAGCTGCCGGACAGCACCTCGCCCAGGGCACCTTGCGCGACACGGATGCGCTCGACATGTGCCGGGGACAGCACGCAGCGGTGAGTGGCATCCAGGCCGACCATGGTCAGCGGCCAGCCTGCCGTGAGCACCTTGGAGGCGGCATGCGGGTCGTTGAAGATATTGGCTTCCGCGACCGGAGAGACGTTGCCGCCTTCACGGATGGAGCCACCCATCACGACCACCTGCTTGACCTTGGTGATGATGCTCGGGTCCAGTTGCAGGGCGGTTGCCAGGTTGCCCAGCGGGCCTACCGCGACGAGGGTGATCTCACCCGGACGCGCATTGACCTGCTCGACGATGAACTGCGGTGCACTGATGGGCAACGCCTTGCCCTTGGGCTCCGGGATATCCATGTTGCCAAGGCCGTTGGCGCCGTGGATGTGCGCCGGTGCGGGGAACTTGTCCTTGACCAGCGGTTGGGCAGCACCCTGTGCGACCGGGATATTCTGGCCCGCCAGCTCCCCCAGCAACAACGCATTGGACGTGGCGGTCTCGATGGTGACGTTGCCGAAGGTGGTCGTCATGCCGAGGAATTCGATGTCCGGATGTGCCAGGCAGATGGCGATGGCCTGGGCGTCATCAACGCCCGGGTCGGTATCAAAGATGATGGGAGTCTTCATGATGTCCTCTTGCCGATAAAGCCATGAACCGGTGCCATCGGCACCTCAATCAGCGTGCCGTGGTCTGAGCCTCACCCTCAGGAAAGGCTCAGACCTGTCCGGTTCAAGGGGGTGATCGTTCAGTTGCTCAATGCGTCCAGGGGGGGCCACTTAGCCAGGGCGTCAGCGACATCGCTGCTGCCCGGAATGCTGGGAGCGGCGCCTTCACGACTGACACAGAGTGCGGAGGCCGTGCTGGCGCGACGCAGACTGTCTTCGATGTTCATGCCATCGATCTGGCTGGCCAGGTAATAGCCGATGAAGGTATCGCCGGCAGCGGTGGTATCCACCGCCTTCACGCGATGGGCAGGCAGTTGGATGCGCTGCTCGCCCAGCTGATAGCAGACGCCCTCGCTGCCCAGAGTCAGCACCACCTCGGTGGCGGGCAGGCGCTCATGCAGGGCATTGAGCAGCGTGTCGACCGGGGCGCTTTCTTCCAGCTCGACCAGTTGCGCCGCTTCGCCACGGTTCAAGAACAGCACCTGGCAATGCTCCAGCGGGAGATCCAGCACTTCAGCACCCATCGGCGCCGGGTTGAAGGCGATCTTCATGCCCTTGGCATGCGCCATCTCGATGACCTTGCCAAGCGCATTGCACTCGTTCTGAAGCAGCAGCCAATCGCCCTGGGTGACTCCGGAGAACAGCTCGGAGAGGTGTTCGTCGGTGAAGCCATGATTGGCACCAGGGTAAAGGATGATGCTGTTCTCGGCGTGATCATCCACCTGAATGATGGCGTGACCGCTGGCGCTGGCACTCAGTTCGACCTGAGACGTGATGACACCGGCGCTCTCCAATGGCTCAAGTGCCCAGCGGTCGGCATTGCCGAGACGTCCCCAGTGGGTGACATCTCCGCCTGCGCGTGCCAGAGCGAGGGACTGGTTGGCCCCCTTGCCGCCCAAGACCTGACGGAAGGAGTGACTCGCCAGAGTTTCACCGGGGCGAACCAGATGAGGGACCCGGTAGACGTGATCGATATTGATGGAACCGTAGTTGTAAAGCATGCAGCCTCCTTGGGGGCGAGCATCCTAGCAAAGCCTTGGCCGCCTGTCCGCAGTCCTGACACCAAGGTCTGACCTTTTGGACATGTTTGAGCGTTGAAGCGCGAAGTCCACCTATAGGCAAGAGAAGGCGCATACTCGATTCACTTATGGAGGAATCAGGAAATCCGCCAATGCCGGGAATTCAACGTACCCCCATCACCATCAAGAAATGGGTCTGGCGCGCGCTGTTTACCAGTACCATGATCCCGTTGCTGCTGGTAGAGACGGCGCTGGTAGCGGTGTACTTCCTGTCCAACGACGAGATACGTGATGCCAACCTGAATTACCTTCAGGCGCAGTCGAGCAGTGAGTTGAATCTGGCCATGCTGCGCGAGGCCAAGAGCCTCAATCGTCAGCTGGAACATATACAGGATCTCTCCACCGGCATGGCGGCTCAGGCCCGCATGATTCGACTCGACAGTGCTTCTCCCGTCAGGGCGGAGCAAGCGGCTCGGCATGGATTCGAGCGCAGTGGCGCCTGGGCCAGCCAGAGGGATGAAGGGGATCAGGCCAGTGGCTTCCATGCCGTGCTGCCTGATATCGAGATCGATGTGCCACTGGCATTGCGAATGACGGCCGTGGACCCCCTGATGCGCAATATCGTCTCGACCCATCCCGCGGTCATCCAGACCTTCGTGACGCTGGCGAACTGCTATGTGCGAATCTATCCCTATGTGGATCTCGTCGAGTTGTTGCCCCCCGATCACGATTGCCGAGACTTCTCCTTCTTCTACCTGGCCGCACCGGCCATGAATCCCGAGCGCCACACCGTCTGGACGGATCTCTATCAGGACCCCGCCGCCAATGGCTGGATGACGTCTGCCGTCACGCCTTTTTACGACGGTGACGAATTTCTCGGTGTGGTAGGCATCGACATGACCCTGGATGTCATCGTCAACCAGATTCTGGCCATGGAACTGCCCTGGAGCGGCTTCGCGATGCTCTACGATGCCAAGGGGCGCTCACTGGCGGTGCCGTCGAGGGGCGAATCTTTGCTCTCTCTGGCACCGGTCGAGCAGCCGGACGTCAGCATTATCCAGGAGGAGGACGTGCTGCGGCCGGCGCAGATGGAGCTGTCCAGGCATCCCGTCTTCGCCACCCTGTCCGAGCAGATCCTCGGGCAGCGTCGTGGCTCTGCAAGCGTCTTGGTGAATGGTGAGCCCTTCAAGGTGGCCTGGGAGCGTCTGAGCAGCAATGACTGGATCATGTTGAGCATGGTGGAGGAGTCGGCCGTCTTCTCGCGTACCGCCGAGATCGGGCGCAATTTTCAACTGGTCGGCATGGCGCTGGTGGGCGGCCTGATTCTCTTCTATCTGAGCTTCTTCCTGCTGATGAGCTGGCGCACCCACCACATCAGTCGCCATCTGTCCGTGCCGCTGGCAGAGCTCAGGGATCGCCTGCATCGTATCGGCATGGGGGCGGAGATCGAGTCTCCTGGGCAATGCGGTATCGTCGAGCTGGATGATGCCCATAATACGGCGGAAGAGATGTACCGACGTCTGCGCCAGACCCAGCAGGAACTCCAGGCCAGTGAGCGGCGCTTGCTCGACTCCCTGGAAGCCAGTGGCGACAGTCTGTGGGAGATGGATATTCCCGGGCGCATCATCCACATTCACCCCAATCTGTGGCGGATGCTGGGAGCGACAGGGCGTGAGCCGCTGGTGATGCGCGAGCTGGACTTTGATCGGCTGATCCATCCTGATGACCTGGAAGCCGTGCATGTCCTGCGTCACCGCGTGTTCACCACCTTCGGCGATACCTTCGAATGTCAGTACCGCATGCGCGCCCCGGGAGAGGAGGATCTGCGGCACATCGAAAGCATGGGCTGCAATGCGCATTCTGATCTAACGGTTGAACCGGGCATCGAGCCGCAAGGCGGCGAGGGCCATGCGGCATCGTCGGCGAGTCGGCATGACGAGGATCAGGCGGCGGATGCCATTGATTGGGTATTGCTCATCTCGCGCGGGCGGGTAGTGACGTGGGATGCCGAAGGCCACCCCGTCAAGGCCGCTGGCATGCATATCCGTATCGACAGATCCTCATTCGCCAGCCACCTGCGCTGAGCGAGCTCAAGAGTGATCTCAGGCTAGCTGCCATCGATGTCGCGTCACTCCTCTTGAATGACGCGGCAATCCCGGCACCAGAAGGGGCCAGATGCCTTGCGCATCTGGCCCCTTCTGGTGTCTATCCATGCCTCTGCCAGCGGGCGGGCATCGGAGTGCAGCCCCCTCGTCCATGTCTCAGACGTTTTCGCCGAGATAGGCCTCGATATTGGCAAGACTCAGATCGAGTATGTTCTGACGCGCTTCACGACTGATCCAGGCATTGTGGGGCGTGACGATGAGGTTCCATCCGGCCTCAGACGCCGTGCGGCCGTCAGCCAGCGCTGTCAGCAGGGCATGGCCTTCCCGGGGCGGTTCCTCCGGCAGGCTGTCGACGGCCAGTCCACCGAGGTGCCCACGCTTCAAGGCGGCAAGTGCAGCCTCTTCATCGATGATGCCACCGCGTGCACAGTTGATGAGCAGGGCGCCGGGCTTCAGCAACGCCAGGGCCTGCTCGTCGATCAGATGGTGTGTCTCAGGCGTCAGTGGGCAGTGCAGGCTGATGACGTCCGCTTCAGGCAGGAGGTGTTTCAGGCTCGGTCGTTGAGACGTCGACTCACTGCCCGGGCGCGCGGCGAAGGTGACGCGCATGTCGAACGCCTCTGCCAACCTGCCCACGGCAGTCCCCAGCTCTCCCTTGCCGACGATCACCAGATGCTTGCCGGCCAGTTGCAGGGTGGGGCGGCCCATCAGGCAGAAGGTATTGCTGCGCTGCCATTCACCGCTCGCGACATCTCCCTGGTAGCCAGGCAGTTGTCCGGCCAGTGCCAGCATCAACATCCAGGTGTGCTGTGCGACAGAGGCGGTGCCATAGGCCGCGACGTTCATGACGCGTATGCCTTGCGCCCTTGCCGCTTCCATGTCGATATTGTTGGTGCCGGTGGCCATGACGGCGATCAGCTTCAATGTCGGCAGGGCCTCCAGATGCTGCGCCTCCAGGCGTACCTTGTTGACCAGCACGATTTCGGCACCCTCCAGACGCTCCACGACCTGCTCGGGCAACGTGGCATCATGGCAGACAAGCCCATTGACCCGGTCCTTCAGGCGGCTGAAGTCAAGGCCGTCGCCAAGTGATGCCATGTCGAGCATCACGGCCTGCGGGCCAGAACCAGCGGCAGCAGTAGGGGGAGTTGCAGATGCGAGTTGGGGATCAGACATCGGTGTCCTCATGACGTGAGACGGCCGGGCGGCAGTGAATGAGGCCTGACCCTGGCCGGGCATGACGGCGCATTGCCGGGAATCTATCGAGGTGTTGCCCCGCAAGGGGCCGAGCACGCTATAATGTGGCCCTTTCGCTTTGACTTGAAAGACGTTCAACTGGCCTTATTGTACGCGTTCCGAAGCTGTGCTTGAGATGTCACTCATATTGATGTCTCCGGCACGTCTGATGCAAGGGCGCCGCAAGGCATAACATTGTCATGGTCCGCGATTCGCATTCATGCGCTCGGGACCAGTATCGTCAGGAAAAAACCATGCCGATCTATGAATACCACTGCAAGGCCTGTGGCCATCGGATGGACAAGTTGCAGAAGATCAGCGCCGCGCCGCTGACGGAATGTCCGGAATGCAAGACGGACCAGCTGGAAAAGCTGGTATCCGCCGCCGGTTTCCGTCTGGCGGGCAGTGGCTGGTACGAAACGGATTTCAAGTCCGGCAGCAAGAAGAATCTGGCCGGAGGTGGCGATAGCTCGTCCTGATGTCTCCCATCATCAGGCCAGCTGTCATGCCTGCCATCCATGTGCAAGGTCATGCATGAGTGGCAGGCATCTCCAGCGTCAGGCCCTCTGAGACAGACGCGCACCAGTGCGTCGATCACGAATTTGAGCAACAAGGAATCAACATGCGCAGCCACTATTGCGGCAAACTGAACGAGACCCTGATCGATCAGGATGTCACTCTGTGCGGGTGGGTGCACCGCCGTCGCGACCACGGTGGCGTCATCTTCCTCGACATGCGCGACCGTGACGGTATCGCCCAGATCGTCGTCGATCCGGACACCGTCGATGCCTTCGCCACTGCCGACAAGGCGCGCAGCGAGTACGTCCTGCGCATCAAGGGCCGTATTCGCATGCGCCCGGAAGGCACCCAGAACCCGAACATGCCGACAGGCATGATCGAAGTGCTGGCCAAGGATGTCGAAGTGCTCAACACCGCACAGACGCCGCCGTTCCAGCTGGACGACCACAACAAGGTCGGTGAGGAAGTTCGCCTCAAGTATCGTTATGTCGACCTGCGTCGTCCGGACATGATCGACAAGCTGCGCCTGCGTTCACGCATCACCCACAGCGTGCGTGCCCAGCTGGAAGCCCTGGGCTTCCTCGACATCGAAACCCCGATTCTCACGCGTGCCACGCCGGAAGGGGCACGTGACTATCTGGTGCCGAGCCGCACCTATGCCGGCAGCTTCTTCGCGCTGCCGCAGTCCCCGCAGCTGTTCAAGCAGCTGTTGATGGTCGCCGGTGTCGATCGTTACTACCAGATCGCCAAGTGCTTCCGTGACGAGGATCTGCGCGCCGATCGTCAGCCGGAATTCACCCAGATCGACCTCGAGGCCAGCTTCGTCGACGAGAAGGACATCATGGGCATGACCGAGACCATGATCCGTGGTCTCTACAAGGAAGTGCTGGATGTCGAGCTGGGCGACTTCCCGACCATGCCGTATTCCGAAGCCATGCAGCGCTTCGGTTCCGACAAGCCGGACCTGCGTATCCCGCTGGAGCTGGTCGATGTCGATGACCTGATGAGCGGTGTGGACTTCAAGGTCTTCTCCGGCCCGGCCAAGGATGACAAGGGCCGTGTCGCCGCGCTGCGTGTGCCGGGCGGTGCCAGCCTGTCACGCAAGGAAATCGACGCCTACACCAAGTTCGTCGGCATCTACGGTGCCAAGGGCCTGGCGTGGATCAAGGTCAACGAGCGTGCCAAGGGCATCGAGGGTCTGCAGTCGCCGATCGTCAAGTTCATGGAAGACGTCGTGGATGACGTGCTGGACCGCTGTGGCGCCGTCGATGGCGACATCGTGTTCTTCGGCGCCGACAAGGCCAACATCGTGGCCGAGGCCATCGGTGCGCTGCGCGTCAAGCTGGGCGAAGATCTCAACCTCTACACCCACGAATGGGCACCGCTGTGGGTCGTCGACTTCCCGATGTTCGAAGCCGATGCCAACGGCCGCCTGAGCGCGCTGCACCACCCGTTCACCGCGCCGTCCTGCACCCCGGAAGAACTCAAGGCCGATCCGGAAGCGGCACTGTCTCGCGCCTATGACATGGTCATCAACGGCACTGAGCTGGGTGGCGGTTCCATCCGTATCCACGACCAGGCCATGCAGCGTACCGTGTTCGAAGTGCTGGGCATCGGCGAGGAGGAAGCGGAAGAGAAGTTCGGCTTCCTGCTCGACGCGCTCAAGTTCGGCGCGCCGCCCCATGGTGGTCTGGCCTTCGGTCTCGACCGTCTGGTCATGCTGATGACCGGCGCCAAGACCATTCGTGAAGTCATCGCCTTCCCGAAGACCCAGAGCGCTGGCTGCATGATGACCGACGCCCCGGGGGAAGTCAGCGGTGAGCAGCTCAAGGAGCTGAACATCCGTCTGCGTCAGAAGGTCAAGGTTGAAGAGGAAGGCGGTCAGGCCTGATCCAGGCGAATGACCCCGGGGTGATCAACCTCTCCTGATAGGCGCCATCAGCGCCCGGGAGAGGGGGAGTCCCGCGCAAGCGGGCAAGTGACCCCCGGCAAGGCGGTGTGAGACTGTTACCTGCAGATGATGCAGGCAATGACAGTGTCGCACCGCCTTTTTTGTGGCATTGTGGCTGGTTATATACACAGTAAGCACGAAAGACGACAGGGATGGAGAGGCAATGAGTGTGAGACGTGAGGCGGTGGCATGATCATTCTTGGCATTGATCCGGGGTCACGCCTGACCGGTTACGGCGTACTGGACGTCTCGGCGGCTCAGCCCCGCTATGTGGACAGTGGCTGCATCCGCATGTCCCAGGTCAGCCTCGACCAGCGGTTGGCGCAGATCTACGCCGGTATCAGTGAAGTGATTGCCATGCATCGCCCGGCGGAGTTCGCCATCGAGCAGGTCTTCATGTCCAAGAATGCCGACTCCGCGCTCAAGCTCGGTCAGGCACGTGGGGCAGCCATCGTGTGTGCGGCGAACCACGGCCTGCCGGTATCAGAGTATGGGCCGCGACAGATCAAGCAGGCTGTCACGGGATCGGGTGCAGCAGACAAGGCGCAGGTCCAGCATATGGTGACCCATACGCTCAAGCTCTCTGCAACGCCTCAGGCGGATGCCGCGGATGCTCTGGCCATCGCGCTGACACATTGCTTTGCACGCATGCGACTGACCCCGAGCAGCGCGCAGCTGGAGGCATTGGGTCTGGGGGCGGGTGCAGGGCGCAAGAGTACCCGCGCACGACGCAGCAGTAGCTGGCGTGACTTTGAGCCGGGCAAATGAGGTGTCTGCCGGTCACGTAGGGGGCTGGTTAGGGTCTGAAGAGTGTCTGGTCAGGGGCTGAAGAGAGTGGGGAGTAGACTCCGGCGTGTGCCGAAGACGGCCTCTACAGGCGAGAAGTGACAAGCCCGCTTGCGCCAGATACGCTATCGTTATCAATAAATTCCAATTTTTCAGTCACTTGTAGGCTTGTTTTCACGATGTCAGGCAGCATCTTGCGTTCTGCTGGCATCCGCATGCTGCCTGCATCTGGCCTCATGGCAACAAGTGACTGTCAGATTCATGCGACAAAATCGTCGTGACACTCGGACATGCCGCCTGCACGTTATCTTTGGTAGGCTTGCCCGCATCGCAACAACCCGTGCCGCCTGACACCTGATGTGATGAGCAGGCGGCACTGAAGACTCAAGGACAGCCCGAAACATGATTGGACGTCTGACCGGGCGTTTGCTCGAAAAGCAGCCGCCTCATCTGGTACTCGATGTACAGGGTGTGGGCTATGAACTTGAAGCCTCCATGAATACCTTGCTGGGTCTGCCGGCTGTCGGGGAGGACTGTCAGCTGTTCACCCATCTGGTCGTGCGTGAAGACGCCCAGTTGCTCTATGGCTTCGGCAAGGAGCCGGAGCGTCGTCTGTTCCGGGAATTAATCAAGATTTCCGGGGTCGGGCCGCGCCTGGCGCTGGCGATTCTCTCGGGAATGGAGCAGGCCGATTTCATTCGCTGCGTGCACGACGAAGACAGTCGGGCACTGACTCGCTTGCCCGGCGTCGGCAAGAAGACGGCGGACCGCCTGATCATCGAGATGCGCGACCGGCTCAAGCATTGGACGATTCCGCAGGACGATGGTCTGTCGGAAATGGCGCGCGCTTCGCAGCCACAGCCGCCGGTTACCCATCCCCTGGCCGACGCCGAAGCCGCTCTGGTCGCGCTGGGCTACAAGCCGGTCGAGGCGGCCAAGATGCTCTCGGGACTCGAGACAGGTGCCTCCACGGAAGCCCTCATCAAGGCGGCGTTGGCCCGCAAGATGGCCAGCTAGCGCACGTGTCTCGTGCCTGATAGCGTGAATGACAGAATAGGCACGATCTGATTGGATTTATTGACTAGGGAATGGCCGGCGACTGGGGTAGAAAGTGCGCGCTTGATTGCATTGGCGCAAGATCATTTCACTGCCTCGGTCAGACCACCTCTCGCCACATGATTCATGTCTGCAGCATGAGTCATCAGGAGTTGAGCAAGCATCATGATGGAGTCGGATCGACTGATCTCCGCGGCCACGCATGATCCGGAAGAACGGATCGATCGCGCCAATCGGCCGCGAACGCTGAATGAGTATATCGGTCAGCCGATCGTGCGCGAGCAGATGGAAATCTTCATCAGTGCCGCTCGCGGTCGTGGCGATAGCCTGGATCACACCCTGGTATTCGGGCCCCCGGGACTTGGCAAGACCACTCTGGCACACATCATTGCCAGTGAGATGAGCGTGGACATCAAGTCGACGTCCGGACCGGTTCTGGAGCGGGCAGGTGACCTGGCCGCCATGCTGACGAATCTTCAGGAAGGCGATGTACTGTTCATCGACGAGATCCATCGCCTGTCACCGGCGGTCGAGGAAGTGCTGTATCCGGCGATGGAGGATTATCAGCTGGATATCATGATCGGTGAGGGCCCGGCTGCCCGCTCGATCAAGCTGGAACTGCCACGATTCACTCTGGTGGGGGCGACGACCCGGGCTGGTCTGTTGACCGCGCCCCTGCGAGATCGCTTCGGAATCGTTCAGCGCCTCGAGTTCTACGATATCGAGTCGCTGACCGGTATCGTCTCGCGCAGTGCGAAGCTGTCAGGCATGGAAGTGGAGATGGATGGCGCGCGCGAGATCGCACGACGCTCGCGAGGGACGCCGCGTATCGCCAATCGGCTGCTGCGGCGGGTGCGTGACTTTACCGAGGTGCGCGGCGATGGCCGTCTGACGCTGGATGTCGCGGACAAGGCGCTCAACATGCTCAATGTGGATAGCCACGGGCTGGATCATATGGATCGCCGGTTGCTGCTGTCGATGATCGAGAAGTTCGATGGCGGGCCCGTCGGTGTGGATTCGCTGGCGGCCGCCATCGGCGAGGAGCGCGATACCATCGAGGATGTGCTGGAGCCCTATCTGATTCAGCAGGGCTTCATGATGCGAACGGCGCGTGGGCGCGTGGTGACCAGTTCCGCCTATCAGCATTTCGGCATCACGCCGCGTGAGACCCAGGCGCGTCTGACGCCGGGTGGGCAGGAGGACGCATGATGTCGTCTCTTCAGACATCCAGACCCGGCGAGGAAACGTTGACTGGGCAGACGGGCGATTTTCATCATGCGGTGCGGGTCTATATCGAGGATACCGATGCGGGTGGCATCGTCTATTACGTCAATTACCTGCGCTTCATGGAGCGCGCACGCAGTGAATGGCTGCGCGCACGTGGCTATTCCCAGCAGACACTTCTGGAGCGCGGTATCCAGCTTGTCGTGCACAGTGTGGCCAGTCGCTATCATCGTCCTGCGAGACTGGATGATCTGCTTCAGGTCACGGCAACGGCAGGTGAATTGCGGGGCGCGCGCCTTGTCTTTCATCAACAGGTGATGAAGGACGGGGTGATGTTGAGTGATGCCGAGGTGGTGATTGCCTGTGTCGATGCCAGCACATTGCGTCCGCGTCGATGGCCCGTGGAATTGCTGAGCGCTCTTGAGGTCTGAGTCACTGATACCAGATTGACCGAGAGTCGCCGTGGTCAAGGCGTGAACGAGTGAGACGCCGTTGCACCCATCCTTCTGGTCGGATGTCAGGCGACGGAGTCGGACGAATGTTAAGGGTGTCGCCTCATCGGCGGCACTGACTGAACCAAGTAAAAGAGGGATTTCCGTGGAAGATTCGATGTCGATCA
This sequence comes from Cobetia sp. 5-11-6-3, assembly GCF_013374055.1. Taxonomy (NCBI): domain Bacteria; kingdom Pseudomonadati; phylum Pseudomonadota; class Gammaproteobacteria; order Oceanospirillales; family Halomonadaceae; genus Cobetia; species Cobetia sp. 5-11-6-3. Next base: position 74,945 of record NZ_BLWJ01000004.1, read on the forward strand.
TTTCGCTGTTCGCGAATGCCAGCCTGGTGGTGCAATCCGTCATGTTGCTGCTGTTGGCGGCTTCCATCGCCTCCTGGGTAGTGATCTTCCAGCGGGGGATGGCATTGTCACGAGCGAAACAGGCGTATACCGCCTTTGAAAAGCGTTTCTGGTCCGGAGTGGATCTCAATCACCTCTACCGTGAATTGCCCAGTGAAGAAGAGGCGACGCCGGGTGCTGCAGGCGTCTTCCGTGCAGGCTTTCGTGAGTACAGTCGTCTCAAGCCCAAGTCCAGCAATGCCGATGCGGTGATGGACGGCGTTCAGCGCAGCATGCGTGTCACGCTGTCACGCGAGGAAGAACGTCTCAATATCCATCTTCCGTTCCTTGCCACCGTCAGCTCCGTAAGCCCCTATGTGGGTCTGTTCGGGACGGTGTGGGGCATCATGGGCTCTTTCCAGGCACTGGGGACTGCACAGCAGGCCACACTGACCACTGTCGCTCCCTGGATTGCAGAAGCGCTGGTCGCCACCGCCATGGGGCTTTTTGCCGCGATTCCGGCAGTCATCTTCTATAACCGTCTGGCCAGCCGTGCCGATCAGCTGCTGGGCCGTTATGAAGACTTCGCCGAAGAGCTTCACTCCATTCTGCATCGCAATCTGCACGGCCGTGGCAGCAACGACGCCTGAAAGGAGAGTCGAGCATGAAAGGACCTTACAGCCGGGGGCACAAGCGCAAGCTGTCCTCTGAAATCAATGTGGTGCCCTTCATCGATGTCATGCTGGTGCTGCTGGTCATCTTCATGATCACCGCGCCGATGATGACCCAGGGGGTACAGGTCGAACTGCCCAAGGTCACCTCCAAGCCCATCGACAATCCTGATGACGTGACACCGCTGATCGTCTCGCTGGATGACAGCGGCAACTACTACATCGATCTGGGCTCTGATCAGGACAAGCGGACTCCCGTCGCCCTGGATGACCTGGGCAGCAAGGTGGCCGCCATCGTGTCGGAAAAGCCCAAGACACCCGTGCTGGTCAAAGGCGCCAAGACAGCGCCATATGGTGATGTGATGGGGCTGATGAGCACTCTGCAGGGGGCGGGCGTTCCCAATGTCGGGCTGATTTCAGAACCGCCGAACGAGGGCTGATGGATGAGTCAGCCGGAAATCGAAAAGCGGGCAGGCTATGGATTACCCGTCGTGCTGGCCGTGGGTCTGCATGTGGTCATCCTGGTACTGACCCTGGTGAGCTGGCCTGAGTCCGAGCCGGATCAGAGCAGCACGACCATCGTCAACGCGACGCTGGTCAGCACCGAAACGACGACCAATCAGCCCCAACAGGCCAAGGCCAGCAAGGCGCGGGACGCCGCCGAAGAGGCCGATGAGCGTCAGAGTGCCAAGGAGGAGGCCTCCCGGGAAGCGGAGCGCGCTGCAGAACAGCAGAAAAGTGCTGCGCGCGAGAAAGCCGCGCAGCTCAAGGCAGAGCAGGCCAAGGCTGCCGAGCAGGAGAAGGCGGCACAGGCCAAGGCGGCTGAGCAGTTGAAGGCGGAACAGAAAGCGGCTGCCGAGGCGGCAGACAAGGCCAAGGCAGATGCAGCGCGTCGGGCGGAAGAAGCCAAGGCGATTGCGCTTGAGCGCAAGAAGGCTGAAGCTGAAAAACAGGCCAAGGCAGACGCCTTGAAGAAGGCGGAAGCCGAAAAGGCGGCCAAGGCCAAGGCGGAAGCGGAGAAGGCCGCCATGGAAAAGGCAGCCGAGGAAGCGCGCAAGAAAGCCGAGGCGGAAAAAGCCGCGAAGGCCAAGGCAGAGGCTGAAAAGGCGGCCAAGGCCAAGGCGCAGGCTGAAAAGGAAAAGGCAGCCAAGGCAGCCGCCGAGAAAGCGGCCAAGGAAAAGGCGGCCAAGGAAAAGGCAGCGGAAGAGGCTCGCAAGAAGGCAGCCGCGGAGGCCGCGCGCCAGAAGGCGCTTGCCGAGAAGGCGGCACAGGCATCAGCCGGGTCACTGGATAGTCTGATCGACAGCGAAAGTGACGCCATCAGTGGCGCCAAGCAGGCCGCACAGGCGGCCAATGGCTTTGAGAGTCTGCTCAAGAAGTATGTCGGGCAGAACTGGAATCGGCCTTCAGGTACCGTACCCGGCATGACGGTGACGCTGCGCGTCTCATTGCTGCCGACAGGAGAACTTGTTTCGGCTGCGGTCAGCAAGAGCAGTGGCAATGCCGCCTTTGATCGTTCCGCGATTCAGGCGATACAGAAAGCAGCACCGTTTACCGAGATGCAGGACCTGCCGGCTTCAGCCAAGAGCCAGTTCCGCAACTTCAATCTGTACTTCAATCCAGAGGACCTGGGCCGATGAGACGAGTGACTACATGGATGATGGCAGCCGCCATGCTGGTCGTGACCAGCATGGCGCGAGCGGACCTGACCATCGAGATCACCAAGGGCAATGACAGCGCGACGCCGATCGCCGTGGTGCCGTTCGAGAACCTGACGGGGGGAAGTCTCCCTCAGGATCTGGCCCGTATCATCTCGGATGATCTGGCGCGCAGCGGCCAATTCGAGCCGATCAAGCGTGACAACCTGATCGCGCTGCCGGGGACTACCCAGGATGTCTTCGTCAATGACTGGAAGCGTCTCGGCGCCAGCTATCTGGTGGTCGGGCAGGTCAAGAATGCGAGCAGCGGTGGCTACAGCATTCAATACGAGCTGATGGATGTGCTCGGGAACAAGCGCATGCTGGGAGAAGTCATCACGGGCAGTGATGGCCAGTTGCGTTCGCGCGCCCATTACATGAGTGATGAAATATTTGAGGAAATCACTGGAATTCGCGGTGCTTTCTCGACAAAAATCGCCTACATTACCGCCAATGGCGTGGGTGACAACATTCGTTTCGCACTGTATGTTGCCGACTCGGATGGCCATGGTAGTCAGGAGATTCTTGCATCCGATGAACCGATCATGTCTCCTGCATGGTCGCCGGATGGAAAGAAACTGGCGTACGTGAGTTTCGAATCAGAACGGCCTGCGATTTATGTTCAGGAGCTGGGAAGTGGTCGTCGTGCCAAACTGACCGGTTTCCGTGGCATCAATGGTGCTCCGGCCTGGTCTCCGGATGGCCGCAAGTTGGCGATGGCATTGTCAAAGGATGGTCAGCCCGAGATTTATGTGATGGATATCGCGTCACGCAAATTCCAACGTCTGACCAACAATCCTGCGATCGATACCGAGCCGGACTGGCTGCCGGATGGCAGTGGCATGGTCTTCACGTCTGATCGTGCCGGCTCGCCGCAGATCTATCGTCTTGATCTTTCCGGTGGTACTGAACGCGTGACGTTTACCGGAAACTACAATTCCCGTGGGCGTGTGTCGCCCGATGGGGAAACCCTGTTCATGATCAATCGCTCCGGCAACGGTTATCAGGTTGCCAAGCAGGATCTGAAGAGTGGTCGAGTGACATCCCTCACGGATACTCAGTGGGATGAATCTCCAAGTGTTGCACCGAATGGCACTATGGTGATATATGCCACTCAGCAAGGAACCCGTGGGGTCCTGGGCGAGGTCTCGGCAGACGGAAGAGCACAATTTTCCCTGCCGTCACCACAAGGCGAAGTGCGTGAACCTGCGTGGTCGCCGTTCCTGAACTAAACCACTAGAATGCATCCGAGTCACAAAGAAAGGCTTGGCATTCGTTTTCATTAGAGCAAGGAGTTTTACAATGCAGTTCACCCCGTATGCAAAAGGTCTGTTGGTTGCCCTGTCCCTGAGCGTCATGGCCGGTTGTTCCAGCAGCGGTGGCGCCCAGGACGGCGACATGGATTCAGCCAACAGCGGTGCCAACACTGCCGGCATGAACTCTGGTGCCAACACCAACGGCAACCAGATGAGCAACGCTTCCATGCCTGACGTGCGTACCATCTACTTCGCATTCGACAAGGACACCATCCGTCCTGAATTCGAAAGCGTCCTGATGGGCCACGCCCAGTACCTGAAGGCCAACACCAGCGCCAACGTCGTTCTGGAAGGCCACGCTGATGAGCGCGGTACTCGTGAATACAACCTGGGTCTGGGCGAGCGTCGTGCCAAGTCTGTCGCACGCTTCCTGACTGTTCAGGGTGTGTCTCCGTCCCAGATCGAGATCGTCTCCTACGGTGAAGAGCGTCCGGCCGTTCAAGGTCACGGCGAATCTTCCTATGCCAAGAACCGTCGTGTGGTCTTCGACTACTGAGTTCGGCAATCTCTCTGAGGTCCCTGCGGGATAACAGAGACGCTTGAAACTTGTGTTGAGCAGGCCTGAGTCGCAAGGGCAACCTTGAGGCTCGGGCCTTCTCGCACGGCAACATGATGATTCGGCGGAGCCGACAGCATGAAAGACAGCCTGAAATGGTTGTGCGGTGTGGGAGCCCTGGCGCTTCCGTTGTCAGTTGCAGCCGCACCCGCAGTGGAAGACCTTACCGTACAGTCCAACTCGCTTTATCAGCAGGCCAACACTCGCTTGAGTGGTGGCGGCACCCTGACCCTTCTCAACCAGCTTGATGAGCAGGCCCAGGAAATTGCGCGGCTGCGCGGGCGTGTCGATGAACTGGAATATCAGTTCAAGCGACTCACCGAGATGTCGCAGCAACGGTACCTGGACCTGGAGCAACGTGTTTCGGGAACAAGTCCAGCCGGTGAGAACGGTCAGGAGGTCGATGCGCAGACCGCAGCCGCGGTCAGTGGTGGTGCGGGCAGCAATGCCAGCAGCGCCAATGCCTCCAGTGGAGGAGATGCCCAGAAGGATTACGAGAACGCCTTTGCCAAGGTGCAGTCGCGTGATTTCGACGGAGCGATCGATGCCTTTGAATCCTTCGTGGTGGATCACGGGGATTCCAATCTCGCGGCCAATGCCCATTATTGGTTGGGGGAATTGTATTCCGCGAAGAATCAACTGGATGCTTCTGCCCAGGCCTTTGATACTGTCATCAGTGAGTTCTCGCAATCCAGCAAGGTGCCGGATGCGATGTACAAGCTGGGACTGGTCAAGGCGCGGCAGGGCAAGGCGCAGGAAAGTCGCAAGTTGCTCGAGGAACTGGTTCGCCAGTACCCCGACAGCAAGGCCGGCGGAATGGCCAAGGATTTCCTCGCCTCTGGCGCATGACGCCAGATGATGATGACAAAGCCCGCACTTGTTCACTGACAAGGCGGGCTTTGTGCGTTCTGACATGCGCCCGCATGTCATCGATACACCTCAGGCCTTGCCCTTCGGGTCAGCCTCTCGGCAAGGCCAGCGTTCAGGACGGGATATCCTCATGGCGGAATGCAAGATCGATTATCAGGCACCAGCGGATCTGCTGAAAGGGCGAATCATTCTCGTGACTGGTGCAGGCTCGGGCATCGGTCGTGAAGCAGCCATTGACTATGCCAGGCATGGCGCGACCGTCATCTTGCTGGGGCGCACCATTGCCAAGCTCGAGGAAGTCTATGACGAGATCGAAGCATTGGGGGCTCCTCAGCCAGCGATCTACCCGCTGAACTTCGAAGGGGCCACGCTCAAGGATTACCAGCAGATGGCGGAAACGCTCGACAAGGAATTCGGGCGACTCGATGGGGTGCTGCACAATGCCAGTCTGCTGGGCAAGATCACCCCGTTCGAGCAGTATGATCCGGCGTTGTGGGAGCAGGTCATGCAGGTCAACATCAATGGGCCTATCTGGATGTTGCAGGCGCTGCTGCCACTGCTGAAAGCGTCTCGGGATGCGTCCGTGGTGCTGACGAGTTCCAGTGTCGGCCGCAAGGGGCGTGCTTTCTGGGGGGCCTACAGTGTCTCGAAGTTCGCCACCGAAGGCTTTTCACAGCTCTTGGCACAGGAACTCGAGAATACCAGTCAGGTCCGCGTGAATACCCTCAATCCCGGTGGGACTCGAACGTCGATGCGCAAGTCGGCCTTCCCGGCGGAAGACCCGGATACCCTGCGTACACCAGCCGACATCATGCCAAGCTACCTGTGGCTGATCGGTCCGGAGAGTCGTGGCCGCACCGGCGAGATGTTCGATGCCCAGCCGCCCAGGACGTGAGATGTCCGAGCGGGTGACAGTGACGAGCACTTGATGGTGAGAAGTTGTCACTGACAGGATTGCCTGCAATGAAAACGCCGACGGCCATGGCCGTCGGCGTTTTCATTGGCAGGGCGTCAGGGTGTCGCGCGACCCGTCAGCGCAGTTCTGCTGCGCGCAGAGCGGCATTGATGACTTCTTCCGAGGTGTCGAACCACACATCGGCAGGCCAGGCGTCCACATCATCCCCGTCGCGGACGTAGCCATAGCGCACGGCGACCGCCAGCATGCCCGCCGCGCGCGCCGCCTGCATGTCGCGATCATGATCCCCGAGATACCAGCATCGTGACGGTTCGACGCCGAGGAGGCGGGCCGCCTCCCACAATGGCTCAGGATGGGGCTTCTTGACGGGCAGGTCATCGGCGCACAGCAGACAGCCCGGTGTGAGCGCCAGGGACTCGATCAGCGGCTCGGCGAACTGACGCGGCTTGTTGGTCACGATCCCCCAGGGCAGGCCGTTGCGCTGACAGATCTCGATCAGGGCGTCATAGCCCGGGAACAGCTCGCTGTGGGCCGCGACATCACGGGCATAGAAGTCCAGCAGGCGTGTACGCTCCTCGGCATGCGAGGGATGATCGATGTCGTGACCCAGCGCCAGCCTCACCAGGGCGCTTCCGCCATGCGAGACCTCGGCGCGAATCACCTCATAGCTCAATTCGGGCAAGGCATGATGGCTACGCAGCTCGTTGGTCGCACGCGCCAGGTCCGGCGCAGTGTCCACCAGGGTGCCATCGAGATCGAAGATCAGCGCAGCGGGACGGGGCAGTGCGGCCGGCAGACTCATGCGAGTTCGTCTTCCGTCGGGCGGCGCGTATGCATCAGATAGTTGACGCTGAGGTCGGCGGTGTTGAGGCGATATTTCCGGGTCAGCGGGTTGTAGGTCATGCCGGTGGAACCCTCCATCTTGAGGCCCGCCTCACGCGTCCAGCGGCCAAGCTCAGCCGGGCGGATGAACTTGCGGTACTCATGCGTGCCGCGTGGCAGCATCTGCAGCAGGTATTCGGCACCGATGATCGCGAAGGCGTACGCCTTGGGATTGCGATTGATGGTCGAGAAGAACACCTTGCCTCCCGGCTTGACCAGTCGCGCGCAGGCGTTGATCACCGAGGAAGGGTCAGGAACATGCTCGAGCATCTCGAGACAGGTCACGACATCGAATTGTCCCGCCATTTCCTCGGCGGCAGCTTCCGCGGTGGTCTGGCGATAATCGACTTCCACACCCGATTCCAGCTGATGCAGGCGTGCCACTGACAGCGGAGCTTCGCCCATGTCGATCCCGGTCACGGTGGCGCCACGGTGTGCCATGGCTTCGGACAGGATGCCACCGCCACAACCGACATCGATGACTCGCTTGCCCGCCAGTCCGGCGTGGGTGTCGATGTAATCGACGCGCAGCGGGTTGATGTCGTGGAGTGGCTTGAACTCGCTGTCGCGGTCCCACCAGCGGCTGGCGAGCGCGGAGAATTTGGCGATTTCGCTGGCATCGACGTTGCCCAGATGATCCGGGGCAGTGGAATCTTGCTTGGCGTCGCTATGGCTCATGATCGGATCCTTACCGTTACGGAAGTGCATCGCAAGCATGCACGCCCCTGTACAGACGCGTCACCCTCGGGCACGATTCCTCCATTCTAATCCGCCTGTCGTCGCGGGTCAGCGGTAACTGCAAAAAACTCGTCATGACGGGAACTTGCAGATGGCCTCAGCCATTATCGCGCCGCGGTGTTCTCCAGTGCGAACCCCTTTGTCCGTGAGCCTACAGGGAAGTGTCATGAGCCTGATTCCAATTCGCTGGCTGACCCAGTCAGACAATGCCACCGGTAGCGACGAAGATGCCTTGCCGCGACTGGCACTGCTGGATCAACGTCTGCTGCCGGGCGAGACCCGAGAGATCGAACTGCGGGATGCAGGCGGCGTGGCTCGCGCCATTGCCGACATGGTAGTGCGTGGTGCACCGGCCATCGGCATCGCGGCCGCCTATGGTGTGGCACTGGAGGCGGTTCGCGCCGCACATGAGGGCGGGGCATGGGGGGCGCGTCTGGAAGCGGCCTGCGAGGTTCTGGCGGCTTCTCGGCCGACGGCGGTCAATCTGTTCTGGGCGCTGGATCGCATGCGTACGGTGATCGCTGCGCACGCCACGCGTGAGCTTGCCCCCCACGAGGCACTGTTGCGGGAAGCCGTGCGCATTCATGAGCAGGATCTCGAGGACAATCTGCGCATGGCGGAATTCGGTGCGCAGGTGATTGCCGCGTCCCTGCCGGCCGACACCCCCCACTGTGAGGTGATGACCCACTGCAATACCGGTGCGCTGGCGACTGGGGGGCACGGTACCGCCCTGGGCGTGATTCGCACGGCGTATGCTCAGGGGCTGATCAGCCGCGTCCATGTCAACGAGACGCGCCCCTGGTGGCAGGGGGCTCGACTGACCGCCTGGGAACTGGTGCAGGAAAAGATTCCCGCCCGACTGGCCGTGGAGGGGGCTGCCTCGCTGATCATGCAATCCAGGGACGGTGATGCCGATGTGCGCTGGTTGATCGTCGGTGCGGACCGCATCGCGGCCAACGGCGACACGGCCAACAAGATCGGCACCTTTTCCCTGGCGGTCCAGGCGCGTGCCCACGGGGTCAAGGTGATGGTGGTGGCGCCCCTTGCCACCTTCGATGCCAGTCTGGACAGTGGGGCCGCCATCCCCATCGAGACTCGCGATGCCGATGAGCTGCGTCAGGCAGGAAATCGCAGGATCGCTCCCGATGAGATCGAGGTCTTCAATCCGGTCTTCGATGTCACACCGCATGAGTATATTGATGCCATCGTCACCGAGCATGGTGTGGTAGAGTCGCCCGATAGCGACAGTGTGGGTGCCCTGCTGGGGCGTGCCCAGCGTCGCTGAGAAGGCACCCTGTCCGCGGAGCGAAGGCTTCGCGTGGACTGGCCTGTCATGGACGTCTCAGACAGCCGATGATGGGCCAGTGTGGAAAATCTGCGGTCAATTCGCACTTTTTTGCCAAACTGGCATAATCCCTGCCTAGATTTCAGGACGGTCGCCATCTCGTCCGGGCGGCAGTAACTCGGTAGAGTCGTCACGATCTGCCACGACATAGACACAAGGAAGACGCTTCATGATACGCAAGGCTGTATTGCCTGTTGCAGGTCTCGGAACTCGTTGCCTGCCGGCCTCCAAGGCCATCCCCAAGGAAATGATCACCATCGTCGACAAGCCGGTGATCCAGTATGTGGTGGAAGAAGCGGTTGCGGCGGGTATCAAGGAAATCGTCCTGGTCACCCATTCCAGCAAGAATGCCATCGAGAACCACTTCGACAAGCACTTCGAGCTCGAGACGACTCTGGAAGCCAAGGGCAAGTTCGAGCTGCTCGAGGAACTTCGTCACATCATTCCGGATGACGTCAAGATCATCAGCGTGCGTCAGCCGGAACCGCTGGGTCTGGGCCATGCGGTGCTGTGTGCCAAGCCAATCGTCGGAGACGAGCCTTTCCTGGTGATGTTGCCGGACGTGCTGGTCGACGGCGAAGGTCTCGAGAAGAATGACCTGGCGCGGATGATGGAGGCCTATGAAGCCACCAATGCCGCCCAGATCATGGTCGAGAACGTGCCTCAGGAGATGGCCTACAAGTACGGTATCGTCGCCATCGATGGCGAGACGCCGGAAGCGGGCAAGTCCGCGATGATCAGCGGGATGGTCGAGAAGCCGGCTCCGGGCACCGAACCCTCTACTCTGGCGGTGATCGGCCGTTACCTGCTGCCGGGTCGTATCTTCGAGTTGCTCGAGAATACCCCGCCGGGTGCCGGTGGCGAGATCCAGCTGACCGATGCCATCGATACCCTGCGCGATGACAAGGCGGTCGCCGCCTATCGCATGGCCGGTGATACCTATGACTGCGGCCATCAGCTGGGCTATCTGGAAGCCACCATTTCCTTCGCCAAGCGTCACCCGAAATTCGGGGAAGGCTTCCGCGAGCTGATGACCCGCTATCAGGAGAAATGAGCCATGCAGGTGCTGGTGCACGGAAGCGAACTGGCGGCTGCCACGGCCAGTGCCGCCTTGGCGAGTGTCGGCCACAACGTCTGGTGGTGGCCGCATGAAGACATGGACTGGGAGTCACTGGACCGGGTCGACTGGCTGAACAGTGAGCCGGGCCTGCGAGAGCGGCTGGACCGCCACGTCGAACGTGGCGATCTGACGCTGGTGAAGGGGCTTGGTTCACTGCGTCGCATCGATGTGCACTGGGTGGCCGTCTCGCCGGATCAACGTGAGGGTGCTCTGGCGCGTATCGAGCAGGTCGTCGCGGCACTCGCGGAGCCGACGGTGCTGGTCAACAATTCGACCTTCCCTGTCGGGACCACCGAGCGTTTCGAGGCGCTGCTGTCGCGGGATGATCAATATGCGGTGGCCTTGCCGGACATGCTGGAAGAGGGGCGCTCACTGGCGACCTTCGAGCGCCCCGCGCGCTGGTTGCTGGGCAGCGAGTCCGAGGTCGCGACACGTCGCGTCCAGGAGCTTCTGCGCGCCTTCAATCGTCGGGAAGATGTCTTCCAGATCATGCCGCGCCGCGCCGCCGAGCTGACCAAGCTGGCCATCAATGGCATGTTGGCGACCCGGATCAGTTACATGAACGAAGTCGCCGGGCTTGCGGATTCCCTCGAGGTGGACGTCGAGTACGTGCGCCAGGGCATGGGCGCCGACCCGCGCATCGGCTTCGGCTATCTGTATCCGGGCTGTGGCTTCGGTGGTCCCAACTTCTCGCGCGACTTGATGCGTCTGGCCGATGTCCAGCATGAGACCGGACGTGAATCGTTGCTGCTCGAGCATGTTCTCGACATCAACGAGGCCAAGAAGGAGACGCTGTTCCGCAAGCTGTGGCAGCACTTCGATGGCGAGCTGCGCGGTCGCACCATCGCCATCTGGGGGGCGGCGTTCAAACCGGGCACGGCGCGTATCGACCATGCGCCGGTGTTGACGCTGCTCGAGGCGTTGTGGGCTCAGGGCGTACGCGTTCGTGTGCATGATCCGGCGGCGCTGTCCGCGTTGGGCGAGGCCTGTGGCGCACACCCCTTGCTGGAGCTGGTCGATGGCAACATGTACGACGCCCTCGAAGGGGCGGACGCCCTGATGCTGGTCACGGAATGGAAGTGTTACTGGAATCCGGACTGGCAGCGTCTCAAGCGTGAGCTGGGCGCGAAGCTGGTGCTGGACGGTCGCAATATCTATGACCCCAGCTACGTGGCCAGCCAGGGGCTGACCTATCGAGGCATCGGGCGTCGCGCGACGCCGTGACACCGTCTCGGCACCTGACGAATGTGCATGACATTCGCCTGGCATGAACAAGGCCCCATCCGGCAACGGATGGGGCCTTTTGCTTGGTCACTCCTGTGGCTCATCAGGCCCAGGGCTCAAGCACGAACTTGCCGACATGGGTCTTCTCGAGGAAGGCCTTCTGGGCCTTGGCGATATCCTTCAGCGGGAAGCTCGCCGCGATCAAGGGGCGAATCTCCCCGCGCTCCACGTAGCGCACGAGATTGGGGAAGGTCGCCTTGCACCAGGCGGTGGTGCCCAGCAGGCGGAGATTCTTGAGGTACAGATCACGCAGGTCCAGGGTGACCATGGGCCCGGCGATGGCACCGGTGGTCACCAGCCGCCCACCACGTGACAACAGCTTGAGCATCACCGGGAAGTCATCGCCGGCGACATTGTCGACCACCAGATCGACGGATTCCTGCCCAAGTTCGGCGACCAGGTCCGCATGGCGATCAAACAGTCTGTCGACCCCCAGCGTGCGCAGGGCCTCATGCTTGGAAGCGCCTGCCACTGCATAGACGATGGCGCCACGTCGCTTGGCCAGTTGCAGGGTGGCGGAGCCCACGCCGCCCGACGCGCCGGTGACCAGTACGCGTTCGCCGGACGTGAGCTCGGCCTGTTCCAGCATGTTCTCCGCTGTGCCATAGGCGCAGGGCAGTGAGCCCAGTTCCACGTCGCTCCAGTCACATTCGACCGGGAAGACGTCACTGGCCCGGATACTGACGAATTGCGCGAAGGCGCCATCGAAGTCAGAGCCCATCCATTCGTTTTCCAATGACTCCCAGCCTGCACTGCGCATGCAGGCCCGCACCAGTACGCGCTTGCCGAGCAGCGCTGTGTCGGCACCTTCGCCGAGCGCGACCACTTCACCACAGCAGTCGGTTCCCTGGATCAGGGGGAAGGGCGTCTCGCCTTTCCAGCCACCTTCAGGCGGGACCGGCTTGTCGATTGTCGTCTCGCCAGGCGAGGTGTCGTGCTGGCTGCTGGCCTGGTTCGTGGCCGTGGTGATGCTGGAGGAATACCAGCCAAGGCGCGTATTGATCTCGGTATTGTTCATGCCAGCCGCCAGTACCTTGATCAGCACTTCCCCCTTGTCTGGCACTGGGACAGGCCGTTCTTGCGCCTCGAGGCGTTCATAGCCGCCGTGGCCGGTGGTCACGATGGCGAGCATGGTGTCGGGTAACGAGGAGGTGGTATCGGATGGCATGACGTTCCCTCTGGGGATGACGGAAGAGTAGAGTGAATGTTCTACCTTGCAGGCTAGCAAATGGCGAGGCGGCATGTCATCTGCAAGCGCGCTTCGTAAAGGATCATCAGGCGATAGGGGAGCCAGAAACCAAAAGACCCCGCCGATTGGCGGGGTCTTTCCTTGCACCATCCTCTCACTCGAACGTCACTGTCAGGTCATATCATCCATGACGTCTGATGTGAGAGTGAAGTGAAGGTGCCATCACTCATGCCGGGTGTCTCAGGCTGCGAAGTTCTGTGCAGCGAAGTCCCAGTTGATGATGTTCCAGATGCTTTCCAGATACTTCGGACGCGCGTTGCGGTAGTCGACGTAGTAGGCGTGTTCCCAGACGTCGACGGTCAGCAGCGGGGTCTGGCCTGCCTTGGCGATCGGGGTGTCTGCGTCGTCGGTGTTGACGATTTCCAGCTCGCCCTGAGCGTTCTTGACCAGCCAGGTCCAACCGGAACCGAAGTTGCCGGCAGCGGAAGTGTTGAAGGCTTCCTTGAAGTCAGCGACGGAGCCCCACTTGGCCACGATGGCATCTGCCAGCGGGCCTGTCGGCTCGCCACCACCGTTCGGAGACAGGCAGTGCCAGTAGAAGGTGTGGTTCCACACCTGAGCTGCCTGGTTGAACAGGCCGCCCTGAGCGCTCTGGATGATGTCTTCCAGAGACTTCTCTGCGTCCGCAGTGCCTTCGACCATGCTGTTGAGCTTGGTGACGTAGGCCTGGTGATGCTTGCCGTAATGGTACTCAAGGGTCTCGGCGGAGATGGTCGGCTCGAGTGCGTTCTTTTCGTACGGCAGTGCCGGGAGTTCAAATGCCATGGGGGATAAGCTCCTTTTCCTCACCAATAGAATCTTGCTCTGACTTCGTTGGGGCAGGCATGAAGGCTTTCAAGCCTCCTTCAGTGTTCTCTTCGACGTCAGGCGACGAGGAGACAATCGCCAAGGATCCATTCAGCCAGCACATGATGGAAAATGTGCAATTAGCGTGAAAAACCTTGTGAATCCAGATAGCTACGAAGCCAGAGGCTGCGAGAGTCGCAGTGCTTTGCACTATAGCACTCGTGTTCCTGCAGGCCAACGCCGCCGGGACCTGCTGGCGGGAAAGCACCGAAGGATGTCGGTGAGCGATGTCAGGCATCCCGGGCGACGTCGCCGTCTGGCGGGAAGGTACAGTGCGGTTACATGAGCGGGACCGCGGGCCGTGCTGCCGGGGAACCTGATGAGATGGCCGGGGTCTGCTGTTAGACTCGGCAGAGCCGGCAACTGAAAACCGGCCAGTCAATCAGCGGGATACGGGCGTTTTCCCTCCAGGTGTCGCATGAGGCTCGAGCCTTGCCGCGGATGATGCCGACGCCTGTCGCTGGAACCTTGAGTCGATGTGCCAGTCATGGAGCCAGTATGCGGCAGGACACTACGGAACCTTCGATGGACAATTCCCGGGAGGAATCACTGATAGCACGGCGTGATGAAGCGCTGGCCCGTCATCCTGATGCAGCCCCGCCCCCGCGTCGTTGGCCGCTGTGGGTGTGCGTGCTGGCACTGGGAGGAGTGATCGCCTGGCAGCAATGGCAATTGCAGCAGCTTCAGGACATGCGAGGCCAGCAGAGTGATCAGCTGAGTCGTCAGATCTCGGGACTCAAGGGCGATGTCGAGAACGACGCCCGGCTGCTGGGGGATGTGGATGAGCGGCTTGCCCAGCTCACCACGCGGGTGGACGAGTCGCTGAGTGCGCGCATCGACGGCCTCACGCAGACCGATGAATCCCTTGCCGACAGCCTCGCTGAACAGCAGGCCGCCTGGCGGGAGCGTCTTGCCGCGCTCTCGGACACGCTGACGGCATCGCAGGACGCGCAGGCGAGTCGTCTCGCAGCGCTTGCCGAGTCCACCGAGGCCCAGCTCGAAGGACTACGCCAGGCGGGTGACAACCGCACCACCTTGCTGAGTGCCTTGCAGGGCTCCGTCAGTGCCCTTGAGTCCTTGAGCCGGGATGGGCGTGCGACGCTCAAGGCACGCCTAGATGCACAGGCTGACACCCTGGCCCATCTCGAGACCGAGCTCAAGGCAGTCGAGCAAGCGCAGCAGCAGTCGCTGCCCCGACTCGAGCAACGCCTGAGCGATCAGTCCAGCCGCCTGGATCAGCAGGCCGCGCAGCTTGAGCGTCTCGCCTCGCAGTGGGACGCCCTCAGGCAAGCGCAGGATGAGGCGACGACAGAGGATCGCCAGACAAGCTCGCAGGCGCTGACGGCCTTCAAGCAGTCCCAGCAGGAGGCGTTGGACGCGTTGCGTCGCAAGCTCGAGCAGCAGCAGGCGTCCCTGACGGGGTTGGTGGACTCCCGGCTCGCGCCGTTGAGCAAGACCCAGACGTCGCTGTCTTCCCAGCTGGGGGAGCTGCGACGCCAGCAGACAGCGCTCAGCGCCGGGCTGGAAGCCCTGGATGAGGCATCCCCGCAGGACGAGCAGCTGCGCTCCCTGGATGCCAGCCGTCGGCAGTTGAGTGGCCGCGTGGCGTCCATGTTGAGTCAGCTGTCCCGGTTGGAGCAGCGAGTCGCGCGCCTGGAGCGCTGAGCAGTGATGGAATCCTGGAGGGTCACGTACCCGTGAAGGACACGAACCTCCCCGAACCGGCCTGCGGCAGATGACATATGGTCAGTAACAGTGATGGACAGTACTCGCATGAGTACCTAACAAGGGACGTGCAATGAGTGGCGACAAGAATGGGAGAGCGGGTTCGCTCGAGCCTCGAGGCAAGGTGTTGAGCAACGACGCTGCACGCCGCTATCTGCGCTGGAGCAAGCCGCTGGTCCTGTGCACCGGCCTGCTGCTGGCACCACAGGCATTGGCGCTGGATGCTACGGTGAAAGGCCTGAAAGGTGCCGCTGCCACCAACGTGGTCAATTATCTGGCGGGGCTGACGTTGGAGGAGGATGTCCCGGCCGAGCGCTACGAGGACGAGATCATCCGGCGCATCCAGGAAGCGCTGCAGGCCTTCGGTTACTACGATGCCCAGATCACTCTCCGCTATCCCGAGAAGGGGTTGCTTGGGGGCGATGATGTGGTGGTGACGGTGGATGCCGGTGAGCCGGTCACCATCGAGACACTGGAGCTGCGACTCGAGGGCGACGCCGCGCGCGACAAGGTCATGAAGAAGGCGCTGGCCGATGCCAACCTCGAGGAAGGCGATGTGCTGCGTCACTCTCGCTACGACAGCCTCAAGTCGACCCTGGCGTCGCTCAGTCTCGAGCGCGGCTATTTCGATACCTCCTTCTCCCAGCAGCGCATCGAGGTGCGCCCCTGGTTGCACTCGGCACGCATCTATCTGGTCATGCAGAGCGGTCAGCGTTACCGCTTCGGCGATATCACCTATCTCAACAGCCAGATAGAGCTGGATCGCGTCAAGGCCATGCAGCCGTTCCAGACGGGGGATTATTACGAAGCCGGCAAGCTGACCCAGTTCAACCAGCGGCTGAGTGAGGCAGGCTGGTTCCGCTCGGCCGCCATCAAGCCACAGCTCAATCCGGGCGCTGAACTCAAGACCACCAGCCCTGACAGCAAGATCAAGACGCGCAACGTCAAGACAGCCTATGCCGAGGCACAGGGGTATGAGGGGTCATGGCTTGCCGATGTCGAGCGGACTGACGTCGAGCAAGACAGTCAAAAAGGCAGTGAGAAAGACCGTGACACAGAGACGAATCGTCGTGCTGGCGCGTCCTCACGATCAGCCTCGTCGGTGCCTCCCGGGCAGGCGACCTTGGCCGCCGGCGGTGCTGCGAGTGAAGCGGGTACTGATCAAGCCTCCGGCAGCGACACGCCGGTACTGACTGGCGATGCGCTGGAGGCGGCGGTCAAGACGGCCAACGGTCCCATCATTCCCGTGGATATCAGCCTGATTCCCGCCGACCGCCACAAGTTCGAGACGGGCATCGGTTACGCCACGGATGTCGGGCCACGCCTGCAGTTCAGCTGGGAGATGCCGTGGGTCAATCGCTATGGCCATAGCATGACCAACAGCCTGTTCCTCTCCTCACCGGAGCAGACCTTCGAGGGTGAATACCGCATGCCATTGGCTGACCCGCTCAAGGACAGCTATGTGCTGGAGTACGGGGTGGCCATCGTCGACGACGATGATGAGACCAGCAATGAAACGACAGTGCGTTTCGGGCGTGAGTGGAAATTCGACAATGGCTGGCAGCAGAAGATTTACCTGGGCGCGAGCTATGACGACTTCACCATCGCCTCAGATACTGGTCAGGTGTTTCTGCTGTATCCGGGGGTCAGCTGGACGCGGACACGAACTCGTCCCAAGGCCTTCCCCATGTGGGGGGATCGTCAGAAGCTGACAGTAGAGTACGGCAATCAGATCTGGGGATCTGATGAAAACTTCGTGTGGACCCAGTTCGATACCAACTGGATCCGCTCCATCGGCAACAATCACCGTTTCGTGGCGCGTGCCGGTATCGGTAACCTCGATACCGATAACTTCCACGGCATGCCCAACTCCAAGCGCTTCTATGCTGGCGGCGACAGCAGTGTTCGCGGTTACTCCTACGAGAGCCTCTCGCCGGAAGATGATGACGGGGATGATGAAGGCGGGAGTTCCCTGCTGACCAGCAGTCTGGAATATGACTACCGCCTGACCGGTGACTGGTGGGGCGCGGCCTTCTATGACGCTGGCAACGCCTTCGATGGCTGGGATGCCCTGGAGCTCAAGACGGCGGCGGGCATGGGGATTCGCTGGATCTCCCCGGTGGGCCCGATTCGCCTCGATATCGCTCATCCCTTCGATGACGATGACAACGATTATCGCATTCACTTCTCGATCGGGCCGGAGTTCTGATCCGCAGGTCTGATCAGCAGGTCTGTTTCGCAGGTCTGATCAGGGGGCGAGACGGAGTGCCTCCTGAAGCCGGGAAGTGTGATCGCTGTATGGACGCGTGATCGGCTCTCAAGCGCAGCAAGCGCCTGCTCAGTTCTATCAGCTGGGTGGGTGAGCTGATAAAAGATATGGAGATGTTGGAATTGTCTAATCCCTATGTACGTCGGGGCGGCCTGGTCATCCGGTTGCTGATATGGCTGCTCGTGTTCCTGATCGGGCTGACGATGCTGCTGGTCGGGGGCGTGTTGTCTCCGTGGGGCACAGGGCTCGTGCTCGATCAGGCACGCTCACGTGGCTTCATCGATTATTCGCAGGCCTCAGGCTCACCGCTGGAAGCGCTGTCACTCAAGGACGTCTCGCTGGACCTGCCGGGACTGGCCGTCACTGCCGATTCCCTGTCGCTGGCCTGGGGCGAGGACTGTCTGCTCCAGGGCAAGCTGTGTCTCGAGTCGCTTGAGTCCAGCGGGCTCGCCATCACCCTGAGTGATAGCGGTGCCAGCGAGGAGCCTGAGCCAGAGAGCGGTGAGAGTCTCAACGTGCCCATCGTGGTGCCGATTCCCATCGAGGTGCGCAAGGTCGCCATTGATGACTTCGCCCTGGCGCTGGCGGATGGCAGTCGCGTCACCTTCGATCACTTCCATACCTCGGCCGCGCTATCGGTGAGTACGCTGACGCTGGGCGAGACACGCTTGATCACCAGTCGTTTCATTCCGGCTGATGCCATCGCGGCTCAAGCGACGTCTGACACTGTGAGTCTCGAGGGGGTGAGCCTCACGCCTGAGGCGCAGCAAGCGGCGAGCGCAGTGGTCAACGCTCAGAGGGTGGCGCCACAAGCCGAGAGCGCCGCCAGGGCCATCTCCAATAAGGCCATCTCGAACAAGGCCATCACGGATGATGCCGCAGAGCCGGCTGGCAAGACTGCAGACAAGACCTCAGATGAGACAGCGCAGGCCGGGCGCATCGCCTTGCCGGAGGTCTATATTCCGCTGACCATCGAGGTCCCTGATCTGGCCATTGAAGACTTTGCGCTCAAAGGGCCGAGCCCGTATGAGGTCAGCCGTCTGTCGCTGGCGCTCAAGGCGGAAGGGCATGACATCACGCTCTCGCGTCTCGAGGTCGACTCGCGTGACGTGAATGCCGATCTCGTGGCGCAGGTCACGCTCAAGGACGAGTATCCCCTGAGCGCCACGCTCAATGCCGAGACCCTGATCGACCCCGTGCGTCATGAAAGGCTCCGCCTGTCGCTTGAAGGCTCGCTGGCGGATCTTGAGGCCTCTCTCAAGGCCGACGGACCACTGGCCGCCGAGCTTGTGGCTAGCGCGGATGTGCTGGACAGTGATTTGCCCTTCGAGGCGCGTCTGAGCGCCAAACGGATCACCTGGCCCTTTGCTGCCGTCGCTGATGCCTCTGATAACGCCTCCGCGGATGCGCAGAAAGGCGCTCAGACAGCGACGCAAGCCAACGCTGGCAAGAACAAGACGGCCTCCGCTGGCGCTGCCTCCTTCACGCCTGACTATCTCGTCGAGAATCTGGCACTGGTCGCCAAGGGCTCACTGTCAGGCTATACGACCACGCTGGATGCCATCATCGAGGGCCGTGACATTCCGCGTGCCACCGTGTCATTGGCAGGCGACGGCGATCTCGAGCATTACCGTTGGCAGCCGCTCAAGATCGCGCTCAAGCGGGGCTCCGCGACGACCCGCGGCGAGATCCAGTGGAAGGAAGGACTCCGGGTCGTGGCCCAGCTGGCGCTCGACAAGCTGCATCCCGAGGATCTGCTGCCGGCCCCGACCGGTGGAGGGCAGAAAGCCGTGCGCGGTGAGCTGAGCGGCAATCTCGCGGCCAGCTTCCATCAGCCACTGCAAGGCCCGTGGGCCGTCGATGTCAGCAAGCTGGATATCCATGGCACCTTGCTCGAGCGGCCGCTCACGCTGACCGGCAAGCTTTCAGGCAATGCCGACATGCAGTGGAACGTCGACGCGCTGGAGCTGCGCCAGGGGCAGAACCGCCTGAGCGCCAACGGCAAGATTGCCAAGACCATCACGCTTGCCGCCAATATCGATTTCCCGGCGCTCTCGACCCTGATGCCGGATGTCGCGGGTGAGCTCAAGGGCAAGATCGATGCCACGGGCACCCTCGACAAGCCGCGACTGGCGAGTAACTTCACGGGACGACGCCTGCAGATCGGGGAGAATCGTATCTCCGACATGGCGCTGTCCGCCGGGGTCGATGCCCGCAAGCGTGGTGTGGATGACCCGGCACTGGATATCGCCCTCAACGCCGACGGCGTTCGGGCTGGCGGA
The DNA here is from genome assembly GCF_013374055.1 of Cobetia sp. 5-11-6-3. NCBI lineage: Bacteria > Pseudomonadati > Pseudomonadota > Gammaproteobacteria > Oceanospirillales > Halomonadaceae > Cobetia > Cobetia sp. 5-11-6-3. The sequence goes on from NZ_BLWJ01000004.1 coordinate 94,729, forward strand.
CAGCAGATCGCGACGGTCGCGCTGACGCTGGGGGGCTTCCTGAGCGACCACACCTTGCAGTTCGATACCGAGATGGCCGGCGAGATGCCATTGTCACGTCTGGGATTGACCCTCAAGGGCGGGCTCGACAAGGCGCGTGAGCATTATCGCGGTGCGCTGTCTCCGCTGACGGCGAATACCGACTTCGGTGACTTCAACTTCGACACGCCGGCACGCTTCGATGCCAATCTCGCCAAGGGCAGCGTGCTGGTGCAGCCGTTCTGTCTGAGTCGGGAACAGGGGGGGCAGATCTGTGTCGCTGAGCCCTTGAGTGCGGGCAATGACGGCCAGGCCGTGGTGACGCTCGAGGGGATTCCCCTGGACATGGCCCAGAGCGCCATGCCGGAGAGCTGGACCATCGGTGGTGCCACGGGCGGCAAGATCACGGCAAGCTGGAAGCAGGGTGGCCAACGCTGGAATGCGGATGCGGAGCTGGCAGGCAAGTTGACACTGGCCGGGGAAGACGCCGATGGCAATGCCTGGTCGCTGCCGGAAACCACCTTGCAACTGGCGTTGGAGGCCACGCCCGAGAAGGCTGATCTCGATACCCAGATTCGCCTCGACAGTGCTGGCGGCATCGGGCTCACCGTGTCGGTCCTCGACCCGGCGGGCGCAGGTCAGCTGGATGGCTCGCTGGCCATTCGCGACATCGATCTCTCACCGTATCGTCCGCTGGTGGCGGGCATGACTCAGCTGGAGGGCAAGCTGGCGGGTGACGTCAAGGTCGGCGGCAATCTGAGCCTGCCGTCGTTGACCGGCCCGATCGCGCTGACCGGCGTCAAGGTACAGGGTGAGGGGCTGCCGGTGTCGCTGTCGGATGCCCAGTTCACCGTCGACTTCGATGGCAACAGTGCCGATATCGATGGGTATCTGGTGGGCAATGATGCGCGCTGGGGTATCGATGGCGAGGCGGCCTGGCCGACCCTGGATGACTGGACGGCGGCAGTGAATCTCGACGGTGCGAAGAATCCGCTCGAGCTCAATATCGCCGGGATCGGGCGCATGCGCGTCGCACCGGATCTCGAGATCAATGCCAGCCCCACGCTGCTCAAACTGCGAGGTGACGTCAATGTGCCGTGGACACGCATCGAAGTGGATCAGGTGCCGCCGTCTGCCGTGTCACCCTCCAGTGACACCATCATCATCGAGCGTCCCAGTGATGAGGACACCTCCAACCCGGCTGAGCTGGCGGATGGCAGCGATACCGCCAAGGCGCTCAATGAGGCCGGCATGGCGCTGGATGTGAGGATCGGCATCCATATCGGGCCAGATGCTCGCCTGGAGGCGATGGGGCTCAAGACCAGGCTCAGAGGCGATCTCGATGTGCGTCAGTCCAAGGGCGGCGTGCAGGTCTTCGGTGAGGTCAATCTCGTCGACGGGACCTACAAGAGCTTCGGGCAGGACCTGCAGATCAGCAAGGGGCAGGTATTGCTGGCCGGTCCGCCCTCGAGTCCGCGTCTGAATATCGAGGCGATCCGTGATCCTGACAACACCGAGGACGACGTGACCGCAGGGGTGCGTGTGACGGGGCTTGCCTCCTCACCCAGCATCGAGATCTTCTCGGACCCGACGATGGATGAGTCATCGGCACTGAGCTATCTGCTGCGCGGCGAAGGCCTGGACAGTGATACCAGCAGTGACAGTGCGGTCACGTCCGCCTTGATCGGCATGTCGCTGGCGCAAAGTGGTCAGGTGGTCGGACAGATCGGCGAAACCTTCGGCGTGAGGGATCTGAGTCTGGACAGTTCCGGTAGCGGGGATGATAGCCAGGTGGTGGTCAGCGGCTATATCGCCCCGGATCTGAAGCTCAGTTACGGCGTCGGGCTGTTCTCGCCGATCGCGGAGCTGACGCTGCGCTACAAGCTGTTCCGCAATCTGTATGCCGAAGCGGTGTCCGGTACGGCGCAGGCCGTGGATCTGCTCTACAGCTTCTCATTGGGTCGCAGTGAGCTGGCGCCCAGAGTCGGCAAGGACAGATGACACGCCAGGCCAATTGATTGCCACAGATTCAGCCCCCATCGATAGCGTCGGTGGGGGCTGTTTCGTTTTGCAGGGCGTTTTTCAGGATTGTTTTGCAGGGCGCGTCTTGCAGGGCTTGCAGGGCTTATGCCCGAGATCGTGATCGTGCGCGTCAGCACCAGGCGCTGACGGTCAGCGTCATGCCGTGCAGCAACGCTTGATCTTCTTGCCGCTGCCACAGGGACACAGGCTGTTGCGCCCTGGCGTCAATGTCTGCCACTCGGCATCACCGTCGACATAACGCCAGTGATGGCCATCATGATGAAAGCGGCTAAGTTCCTGCAATCGTTGGAACTTTCCCTGCTCGAAGAAGGTGGCGTGAAAGCGTACCATGCCGGTATCGGCATCTTGTCCGCTGTCCAGAATCTCCAACGCCAGCCATTGCGGGCCAGCACCTTCCAGGTCGGCGCGTGCTGGGCAATGTGCCGCGTCCCAGCTGTCGATGAGGAAGTCGCTCAGCGAGAGGCAGAAGGCACTGTAGCGGGCGCGCATCAATTGCTCAGGGCGTTCGGCGAGGGTGATGTCCGCATGAATCGGCTGACAGCAATCGACGTAGCGTCGTGCCTCAGCGGTGTTGGGCTGGCAGGGGCAGATCTTGGGGGGCAGAGATGACATCATTGAACCTATACACGATTGCACGACGCGACACAGGAGAGAGTCCGCCATGTGGAAGACGCAAGACAAGCAGGCCATTCCCTCGGCAGAAGATGCCTTGCCGGGGCGCGAACAGCCGCTGCAGATAATGGGTACCCATCACGTCAATGGGCGCTCGATTGTACCTCCCTATCCCCAGGGATGTGAGGAGATCGTGCTGGGACTGGGATGTTTCTGGGGCGCGGAGCGTCTGTTCTGGCAGCTGCCGGGCGTCGTGGTGACGGCCGTCGGGTATGCTGGCGGCCATACGCCGAACCCGACCTACGAGGAGACCTGTACCGGCAAGACCGGACACACCGAAGTGGTACGTGTGGTGTTCGATCCGACGGTCATCGGTCTGCCGGAAATCCTGCGTGCCAGCTTCGAAGCGCACGACCCGACGCAAGGCATGCGTCAGGGCAATGACATCGGCAGCCAGTATCGCAGTGCGATCTACTACGTCGATGACGCGCAGCGTGAGATCGTCGAGAAAAGCCTGGCGGATTATCAGCAGGCGCTCAATCAGTCCGGTCTGGGACGGATCACCACCGAGGTCGCTCCGCTCGAGACATTCTATTACGCGGAAGATTTCCATCAGCAGTATCTTGCCAAGAATCCGGGCGGCTATTGTGGCCTGAAGGGCACGGGGATCAGCTGCCCGATCGGCTAGCTGGCGGGCGGCGAGCGCATGAACGGTCTGCCCTGATTGCGCTGCCCTGAAGAAACGCGAAAGCCTCATGGTGACCGTCAGCACGACGCCTGCCATGAGGCTTTCTGGTTGCTGGGTCCGCCTGCTGGGCGACGGCCGATCGCCCGGTCTCAGTCCGTCGTGGGGGAGGCCTCATCCTGGCTACCTGAGCGACTCACTAGCAGCCATGCCAGTGCCACGAGCGGCAAGGCGCCACCGATCGCCATGATGCCATTCCAGCCGAGATGGGCGTAGATCAGACTGGTCAGCGCCGAGCCGATCGCACCGCCGACGAAGATGCTGGTCATGTAGATGGCATTCAGGCGGCCACGGCTCTCGGGGTCGAGGGAATAGATGGCGCGCTGGCCGAGGACCATGTTGGTCTGTACCGCGAAATCGAGCAGCAATCCCGTCACGGCCAGTGCAACGACCTGTAGAGTCATCGGCATCAGCCCCGTCGCGAAGCTGGCACTGGCGAGTACCAGGGCGCCTACGGTGGCAATCGAGGTGTGGCCTGCATCTGCCAGGCGTCCGCTGATCGGGGCGGCGACAGCTCCCAACACCCCCACCAGGGCGAACAGCGCGACCTGCGTCTGCGAAAAGCCGTGTTCGTTGACCAGCTCGAGCGGTACGGCACTCCAGTAGAGACTGAATGCCGCGAACATCAGCCCCTGGTAGAGGGAGCGACGACGCAGTACCGGTTCATCACGCAGCAACTTGCCGAGGGTCTTGAGCAGCGCGGGATAGCTTGAGGTATGGCGTGGCTGGCGGCTGGGGACCACCCGCCATACCACGCCCCCGACCAGCAGCATCAAGGCGGCACCGACGAAGAAGATGCAGCGCCAGCCGAAGTGATCCGCCAGCAGGCTGGAGGCGGGCCGTGCCAGCAGGATGCCCAGCAGCAATCCGCTCATGATGTTGCCGACCACGCGGCCACGGCTCTGTTCCGCAGACAGGTGAGCCGCCAGCGGGATCAGGATCTGCACCGAGACCGAGCTGACACCGATCAGCAATGACCAGAGCAGAAACGAGGAGGGAGCATCCGCCAGCCCCGCCAGTACCAGACTCGCCGCCGAGATCAGGATCGTGGTGATCAACAGCCGGCGGTTTTCCAGCAGATCGCCCAGCGGTACCAGAAACAGCAGGCCAAGCGCATATCCTCCCTGGGTCAGCGCCACGATGAGACTGGCGCTGCTTTCTGACAGTCCGATGTCGCCCGCGATCATGTTGATGATCGGCTGCGAGTAATAGACATTGGCGACGATCGCGCCGCAGCAGAAGGCAAACAGCATCACCAGGGCGCTGCTGATGCCGTCGCTGGGGGTCGAGGAAGAGGTGTCGGAGGGAGTCATGCGTGATTGCCCCGTGTCATGAATGAAATCCATCATCGTCACGGGGAAGGTGAATCCCCATGGCCGCGTCGAAAGAACAGCTCTGACATGCGGTCAAGGGGACGCGACCATAAGGGCTGGATGGCGCAACTCTGGATTCCAGTCGGTCATGGCGTCAGCCAGCACCGATGTCACCGGGCAGGCGGCCTGACCTTCTGCTTGAGGCGATGCCGCCCGTCGTCTCGGCTTCAGCGATACCGCTGGCGATCCTGTTCGGCTTCGGCGAAGCGATCGATCCACTGTACCAGCGCACCGTCACCCGCCACATTGCAGGCGGTGCCGAAGCTGTCCTGCGCCAGATAGAGCGCCATCATCAGGCCGACGGCGGCAGCATCGAACCCCAGCAGACTCTGGAGCACTCCGACCGATGTCATCGCGGCGCCGCCAGGCGAGCCCGGCGCAGCGATGATGGTAACCCCGAGTGCGGCAATGAACGGCAACAACGACATCAGGTCGGGCTGTGGCAATGCCGGCGTCACCAGGATGACTCCGATGGCGCAGATGGTCAGCGTGATGGCGCTGCCACACATGTGGATCGTGGCAAGCAGCGGAATGGCAAAGCTCGAGACCGAGGGCGAGATATGATTCAGGCGCGTCTGGCGCACGGTCACGGGGATCGTCGCGGCGGATGACATGGTGCCGGCGGCAGTGAAGTAGGCTGGCAACATGTTGCGTAGCGCCACCAGTGGTACACGGCCGGTACTCATGCCACTGGCAAGGTAGAGAAGACTCAGCCACAGCCAGTGCAGGGTCAGCGCGAGAATCAGGATCATGCCGAAGCTTTTCAGCGTGTTGGCCACCGTGCCGGCGATGGTCATCTCGCAGAACAGTCCGGCGATATAGAAGGGCAATGCCGGTATCAGTGCCTTGGCGATGAAGCGCTCGACGATGTCACGACCACCGTCGGCAAGATTGCGCAGGCCATCATGGCCGGTGGCGGAGATACCGATCCCGAACAGGAAAGCCGTGACCAGTGCAGTGCTGATGTCGGTCAAGGGGGGGATGTCCAGCGCGAAATAAGGTTGGAGCACCATCGGGTGACTGGCGGGCATCTGGGTGTGGCTCACGATATGTGGCACCAGTTCGAGACCCACCACCGCCGACATCAATCCGGCCAGCGTGGTAGAGGCATATGCCAGCACCATGGTCAGTGCCAGCAGCCGCCCGGAGGAGCGCTCGAGACGTGCGATGCCGCTCATGATGAAGAACAGGATGATCAACGGGATGGCATACTCCAGCAGCTCGCCGAACAGCACCTTGAAGGTGAGCAGGCTTCGCACGAGGATGTCCGGGGCCCATTGACCCAGCAGTACACCGGCGACGATGCCGAGTACCAGACGAAAAATGAGGTTCATTATCAGACCAATAGCCTAGGTATCAGGCGCGCAGTCTACCATCCTCGTGGCATCGCGACAGTGCAATCCTCCTTCTCTCCATATACCGTTATCTTGATGTTGATTGCCTTTACGGAAAGATCAGCGTCTTCGGGCCGGAAGACGTCTGTAAATCTGACCCGCGGAGATCTCCGCGGGCTCGCCCCACGATACATACCGTCAGTCACGCGGCAGGTGCTCGAACGAGGCGGCAGGCAACGTCAGTTACAGCGTTTCCTGCTGAACACTGTGACGCTGACGGGAGTGTGACAATGCTGACCAATCCGTGAGCTGGCGCGTGATTCTGCGTGCCAGCCAGGACGACAGGCGACCGCGCCGCCACTCGATGAAGCCCACATGCCCGCCGCGTTCGCTCAACTCGATCCGCACCGCTTCAGAGGGCTGCGGAAACCGCGAGAACAGATCACGAGGCATGAAGGGATCGTCCAGCGACTGCAATATCAGGGTCGGTAGCTCGATGTCTCGCAACAGCCGGCCGGCCGAGGCACGGGAGTAGTAGTCACTGGCCGAGGAAAACCCATGCAAGGGCGCCGTGACTTCGTTGTCATAGGCCCAGAAGCTGTTCAACTGCGTCAGCTGGTGTGCACCGATGGAGATGGGCAGCGGCCCGTTGGCCAGCTTGGCGGCCACCTTGGCTTTCATGCTCTTGAGCAGATGTCGCTGATAGAGTCGCGAGCTGCCCTGATTCAGCACATCCGAGCTTGCCGCGAGATCCAGTGGTGCGCTGATCGCGATCGCCCCGGCGAGGTCCAGCCCATCTCCGCCTTGTTCCGCCACCAGCTTGAGCAGCATATTGGCCCCAAGAGATACGCCACAGGCCACCTTGAGGGCATGAGGGTAACGCCTGCCCATCTCCCCCAGAACCCAGTAGGCATCCGCCGTGTCACCACTGTGGTAGGCCCGCGGCAGTCGGTTGGGCGATTGTCCGCATCCCCGGAAATGCATCAGCACGGGCCGCCACCCCAGACGCGCTGCCGCATTGAGCAGATCCCGAGCGTAGGGTGACTCCAGATTGCCTTCCAGGCCATGGAACAGCACGAACAGCGGGGCGTCATCGGACAGTTCAACTTCCCGTTCGCGACGGCTGTTGCCATCACTGGTCACCCAGGAGAGTTCGACGAAATCACCGTCCGGCAGGTTGAGTATCTCGGTGCGGCGAGACAGCGGGGCGCGAGGCAGCAGGCGGGGCAGCAAGGTCTGGACATGGCGATTGCGCAACCCCAGAGCGGGCCGGAACTCGGAGGTGAAGATCGAATGAGGCATGACGCTGACTCCAGAGACAGGAAATCCCGAGCAGGGGCATCGCGCGCCACATGCCAGGATTTCCTGACTTCCATTCAGTGATTCTTTACGTCTGATACCAGGGCTGGCTGCATCATTTCATTATCCATCGGTCACTGCTAGTTGCACTGCAGCATGATGCGCCGTCGTCGGTCAGGTCACTGCGCTGCTCACAATCCGGTGTCGGGGCTGCGCGTCAGGTTCTCGGCGCCATCGGCGGTGATGACCAGATTGTCCTCGATTCTGACACCGCCATGAGGCGCCAGGGCGTCTACCAGTGACCAGTTGATCGCCTCGCCCCGTGCATCGTTGCGCAGTGGCTCGAGAAGCATGGGAATGATGTAGCATCCCGGCTCGATGGTGAGGGCCATGCCGGTCTCGAGTACGCGGGTCAGGCGCAGCATCGGGTGACCTTCCGGAGGGTGACGCACCTCACCGCTGGTGTGATCCGGAATTCGACCCGCGACATCATGCACCTGTAGCCCCAGCAGGTGCCCGAGACCATGCGGACAGAAGGCGGCGGTGATGCCTTGTGCGACCTGCTCCTCGGCAGGCAGGGAAACCACGCCCAGTTCACGCAGCAGCTCCCCCAGCTCACGATGCATTTCCAGGTGAAGCTCGACGTAATCGACCCCGGGCGCCAGTCTGGCGATCAGGCGCTTCTGGAGTGCCTCCACGCCCTCGATCAGTGAGCGGTAAAGGGGCAGCGCGTCATCACCCGCCCAGCTGCGGGTGATATCGGAGGCATAGCCGTGCACGCTGGCACCGGCATCCACCAGCAGGCTGCGGCGGGAATCAGGCGTCTTCAGGCCATAGTGCTGGTAATGCAGTACCGCGGCATGTTCGTTGAGGCCGACGATATTGCCGTAGGGCACATCGGATTCGCGTTGGCGGGACGCGCCGAGATATGCCAGCTGGATATCGAGTTCCGCACCGCCTTCCATGAAGGTCCGCCGGGCAGCCAGGTGGCCACGGGCAGCGCGCAGGCTGGCCTCTCTCAGACAGGCGATCTCGAATTCGCTCTTGCAGACGCGCCCCTCGTCCAGCTGACGGACAAGCCCGAGCGGATTGGGCAGCGCCCCAAGCTCGCTGACCACCTCCGGCTGAAGCTCGGCGATCTCACCCACCAGCGCCACGCGGCCCTCGGGACGCTTCGGCAGTGTCGGCTTGCGTAGATGCACGATCTCGAAGCACGCAGCCCAGGGGGCGATGTCAGGCGTCGGCAACGTGGGCGACAGGTGCCAGAAATCATCGGGGGCATACAGATAGAGCGTCGGACGCTCACCCGGTCGAACCAGCAGCCAGCTATCGCTCAGGCCTGCCATCGGCACCCAGTGAAGGAAGTGAGCATGGGACTTGAAGCTGGCATCCTGGTCATCGGCGAAATGCCGTTTCGGCTTGCCGCTATGCAGCACGATGGCGTCCAGATCATGCTGTTGCATGGCAAGCTCATAGCGCGCCTGCAGCGCCGCCAGATGCGCGCGATGTGCCTCGGCATGGGTCAGTGCGGGGTCATTCAGGCGAGGTTCGAACATCTGTCTTCCTTATGTCAATGTGGTTCAGAGCTGTGCTGTCGCCGGCGAGTCCTTCAGGTCAGTCCGCCGGACTCCGGTGGCTTGCCAAGCCGCGACCATAGCTCACTGACGCTGGCGTGACGTGGCTCACGCGGGCGATAGAGTCGAATATGCAGTGGCAGATCCCAGCGTTCATCTCCGGCGCGCACCAGTTGCCCGCTGGCCATCTCCGCGGCCGCCAGACGCTGTGGCAACCAGCCGATGCCGTAGCCCTGCAGCACCAGTGCCTTGATGTTGGCTGCCTGGATGTTCTCGTTCATGGTCACCAGGTGTGCCTGGACGGGCACCTGAGCCAGGTGAGCCGTCAACGAGGTCGCGATGACGGCGCGGGGGTGAGGACTGATGAACGGCAAGGGATTGCGACGCGTGCCCGGCAGGGGGTGAAGCGGGCTGCCATCCGCCTGGGGCGCACATAGCGGGATGAAGCACTCCTCACCGACCACCAGGTATTGGTAGCTGTCCAGTTCAAAGCCGAGATCCACACGTGCCTGAGGCCAGTAACACATGGCCAGATCACACTCGCCGCGATCCAGACCATGAAAGTAATCCGCCGCCAGCCAGCCCGTCGCACGCAGATAGGGAAACACCTGCTCCCGCAGCTGGTGCTGATCCAGCCATTCGGGCAGGAAATGTGATACCAGCGATTGCGGCGCACCGAGCGAGATCTTGCTGGCCTGCTGCTGGGCCATGTCCTGCAGACGTTCACGCGTGATGCGTACCCGCTCGGTAATCTGCTCGCACAGCTGGAGAAACTCATCCCCGGCAGGGGTGAGTGACAGTGGCAAGGTCTGACGATTGATCAATGTGGTGCCCATCTCCTCTTCCAGCAGTTTGATACGGCGAGAAAAGGTGGGCTGAGAGACATTCTGTGCATCGGCTGCCCGTGAAAAGTGACGGGTCTGAGCCAGAACGATGAAGTCTTCGAGCCAGCGTATTTCCATGGATTCGGTGTGCCTCGTCGGCCTGTCAACAGGCCATGTCAGGAGGTCGGGCGCACATCTCTGCGGACGTGTCACACCAGGGTATCTTGCGGGGAGGTCAATGGCGCCATGCCCGGCAGCGTTCATCGTGACGATTCGCTACCGGGCGGATTGACCCCTTGGTCAATATCGGATCTGCGAGATGTTGCCCTAGACCGAGAGTGGGATGCAATCGTCGATCCGTCGATGTCTACCCGAAAGTCCACGCCAGGCATGTCATCAGACGGCAAGGCAGTCGGCTTGCGCCGGCTGCCTTGGAATCGCCATCCGTGCCCCGAGGGCCGGGCCCTGAGGCACGGGGCGACTCACCACGGAGTGGCATCTGGGCAGGTGTCCCGCTCAGTCGATTCTGCCTTCCTCGACGGCATGGCAGGCCACCTGACCACCCTCGATGGCGATCAAGCGCGGGATCTCCCGACGGCAGCGCTCATTGGCATGCGGGCAGCGGCCATGGAAGACGCAGCCCGATGGCAGATTCACCGGGGTCGGCACCTCACCCTCCAAGCGGATGTGATTGGGCTTGTCATCATGCAGGCGCGGTATCGCCGACATCAGTGCCTGGGTGTAGGGATGTCTGGGGCGAGCGAACAGCGAGCGAGTGTCCGCCAGCTCACACAGGGTCCCCAGGTACATCACGGCGACACGTGTCCCGAAGTGCTCTACCACGGCAAGATCGTGGGTGATGAACAGGTAGGTCAGATCCCGCTGTTCCTGCGCATCCATCATCAGATTGAGCACCTGAGCCTGAATCGAGACATCCAGTGCCGAGATCGGCTCATCGGCGACGATGAACTCGGGGTCCACCGCCAGTGCGCGGGCAATCGAGATGCGCTGGCGCTGGCCACCGGAGAACTCGTGGGCATAGCGCTTGCCCCAATCCGGGTCGATCCCCACCGAGCGCATCACCTCCTCGATCTTGTCGCGGATCTCACCATCCTTCAGTGTCGGCTGGTGGAAGCGCAGCGGCTCCTCCAGCGTCTGCTGGATGGTCATGCGGGGATTGAGCGACGCATAGGGGTTCTGGAAGATCATCTGCATGCGACGGCGATAGGGCAGCAGGTCCCTGGGTGCCATGTCATCGATACGTGTCCCGTCGAACCGTATCTCCCCGCCACTGGGCTTGAGCAGTCCCATGACGGTACGTGCGACCGTCGACTTGCCACAGCCGGACTCGCCGACGACACACAACGCCTCGCCACGCTTGACGTCGAGAGTGACGCCATTGATGGCATGCACGTACTCCTGCTTGCGCCGCAGGCGTCCCTTCTCGAAGGTCAGCTGTTCGAGGAAGTCACCGGACAGCGAGAAGCGTTTCTCGAGATCACGGATCTCGACCAGGGTGTCGCCGAGCGCGGCACTTGTCCCGCTGGCGAGACGCTCCTCTGGTGTGAGAATGGCCTGACTCATGCGTTCACCTCCGTTCGGGGAGCCTGGGAGGCATCGGTGACGATCGGGGTCCACGACTCTCCTTTCACCATCGCCTGCACCATGTGACAGGCCACCTTGCAATTGCCGGATGCCACGAAGGCGGGCACCTGCTCATGACAGACATCCGCCGCGAAATCACAGCGCGGATTGAAGGCGCAGCCAGCCGGAATCTTGGTCAGCGTGGGCATCGAGCCGCGAATCTGATTCAGGCGACTACCGGGCGTGGCCATCTGGGGCAGGGCGTTGATCAGCCCCTGGGTATAGGGGTGCTGAGCATCATTGATGATCTCGCGGGTCGGGCCCTGCTCGATCACACGGCCGGCATACATCACCAGGGTGCGCTGGGTCACCTGGCTGACGACACCCAGGTCGTGGGTGATCAGGATCAGCCCGACATTGTGCTTCTCGCACAGCAGCAGCAGCAGCTCCATGATCTCGGCCTGGATGGTCACATCCAGTGCGGTGGTCGGCTCATCGGCGACGATGATGTCCGGGTCCAGCAGCAACGCGATGGCGATGATGATGCGCTGACGCATGCCACCGGACAGCTCGTGCGGGTACTGATCAAGACGCTTTTCCGGTGAGGGAATGAAGACCTGATTGAGCTTGTGCAGGGCGATGGCGCGCGCATCCTTGCTGGAGATGCGGCGGTGCGCCTTCAAGCACTCGATCATCTGTTCGCCGATGGTCAGCACCGGATTCAGCGTCATCATCGGGTCCTGGAAGATCATCGAGATGCGATTGCCGCGAATCGATTGCATCGCCTTGGGCTTCATGGTGTTGAGCACTTCGCCATCGAATTTGATCTCGCCGCCGGCGATGTAGCCGGGCTTGGCGATCAGATTCAGGATGGTGAAGGCGGCGACCGACTTGCCGGCCCCCGACTCGCCCACGATGCCCAGGCGTTCGCCACGTTCCAACGTGAAACTGACGTCACGCAGGGCGCGGACCTCGCCGCCTCGCATGGCGAAGCGGACATCGAGGTGGTTGACTTCAAGTAATGCCATTGTCTTGATTCCTCGCGGCTTCAGCCCTTGTAGAGGCGGGGGTTCATCACGTCACGCAGCCAGTCGCCCAGCAGATTGATCACCAGTACCAGCAGAATCAGCACGCCACCGGGAATCAGCGTGATCCACCAGCTGCCTGACTGCAGATAGTCGAAGCCGGATTTGATCAATGAGCCCAGTGACGGCTGGGTTTCCGGCATGCCGAGGCCGAGGAAGGACAGCGCCGCCTCCGAGATGATCGCGTTGGCGATCTGCACGGTGGAGATGACGAAGATCGGCGACAGGGTATTGGGCAGAATGTGGCGGAACATGATGCGGCGGGAACGGAAGCCCATCACCCGTGCGGCATCGACATATTCCTTGCTCTTCTCCGCCAGCACGGACGCCCTGACGGTGCGCGCATACTGGGGCCATTCCGCCAGCCCGATGATCAGGATCAGCAGGATCAGCGCATAGTCCGAGAAGGCGGCGCCACCGAAGGTCGCCTTGATGATGGCACCCACCACGATGGCCACCATCAGGGTCGAGAACGACAGCTGGATATCCGCCATGCGCATCAGGAAGGCATCGACACGTCCCCCCAGATAGCCCGCCAGCAGCCCGAAGGTCACGCCGAGCAACGCCTGCAGAATCACGGCACCGAAGCCGATCAGCAGCGACACGCGCGTGCCGTACAGAATGGTGGAGAGCAGATCCCGCCCCTGGGCATCGGTGCCCAGCAGGAAGGCCGGATCACCACCCGCCATCCACGCCGGCGGAAGCTCCGAGTTCATGATGTCGATGGTGGCCAGGTCATAGGGGTCCGCCGGGGCGATCCATGGGGCGAGAAAGGCCCCGAGCACCATGGCGATGAAGACCAGCAGGCAGGCCTGGGCCATCCAGTCACGCTTGAAGCTGTAGACCAGATAGGACTCACGGAAGCGCTGCCAGCGTCCGGGCACCGCGATGGAGCTGGTCTTCGGGGTGACGGGCGTATGGGTCTCGGAAGTGGAATGGCTCATGCCGATTTCCCCGCAAGCTTGACGGTGGGGTTGACCAGACCGTAGATCAGGTCGACGAGCGTATTGGTGATCACGAAGATCACGCCGACCATCATCAGGTAGGCCACGATCAGCGGAATGTCGGAGCGGGTGATGGCCTCGAGGAACATCAGGCCCATGCCCGGCCACTGGAAGACGGTCTCGGTCAGGATGGTGTAGGCCACCATGGTGCCGATCTGCACGCCGCCGACGGTGATCACCGGCAGCATGGTGTTCTTCAGTGCGTGCAGGAAGTAGATGCGCTTGAGGCCGATCCCCTTGGCACGTGCGAACTTGATGTAGTCCGACTGCAGGACCTCCATCATCTCGGCGCGAATCAGGCGGATGAACAGCGGCAGCATGATCGAGGCCAGCGAGATGGCCGGCAGTACCAGATGCCAGAGGCCATCGGCGGTGAAGAAGCCGCTGGACCAGGGGCCTGCCACATGGACCAGCTCACCCCGCCCGTAGGAGGGCATGCCGCCATCGGTGGAGAGCATGCCGTTCAGCACACTGCCCCAGGGGGTATCACCGGGGAACCAGTCCACCGTGACGCCGATCGCGAACAGCTGGATCAACACGATGGCGGTCAGGAACACCGGCACCGAGATTCCGATGATCGAGGTGCCCATGAACAGGCGTGACAGCCAGTTGCGTGGGCGGATCGCCGCGAACACGCCGATGGGGGCAGAGAGCAGGATGATGATCAGGCTCGAGGCCATCACCAGTTCCAGCGTGGCGGGCAGGTGCTTGAGTATCACCTCGGTCGCTGGCTGCTTGTAGAAATACGAGGTGCCGAGATCCCCTTGCAGGGCATTGCCGGCAAAACGCAGATATTGGGTGATGAAGGGGTCGTTGAGCCCCATTTCATCGCGCATGACTTCACGCTGGGCTTCTGACACGGCCTGGCCGGTCATCTCGCGCAGCGGGTCGCCCAGGTTGTCCTGAATGGCGAAGCTGATGATGCTGATCACGAACATGACCAGTACGGCGTGCATCAGGCGTTTGATCAGAAAGGCAATCATGGATCGCCACCTTCCTCGTGAACATCACGGTCTCGCGCGCGGCGGCCTGGTCTGGCTGGCCAATCGCGCTGGGTGTCAGGAGTCCCGCCTGTCGCTGGCCTGTCATCGGGCACAGGCTCCCCAACCCATCACCGAGAGGCGATGACCAAGGGGAAGGAACAGGCGGGGGTAAGTCGTCGCCTTCAGCCAAGCAGGGCAACCAGAGAGCTCACGTTGCCTATCTCCGGTTGCCTGACTTGCCTGTCGCGAGGGGTGCGTGGCCAGGAACATGGCACTGGACGATGCAAGACGGTCCAGTGCCTGTCGCTCACTCACGGCGTGGGATCAGTCCTGGTCGATGACCAGATCACCCAGGTACGGGAAGTTCATCACGTTGAGGACCGGCTCGATGTTGACGCCATCACGCGCGCCCCAGGCAAGGTTCTGCCAGTGCAGCGGCACGAAGCCAGCATCGTCGTAGACGGCTTTCTCGGCAGCCTGCAACATCTTGGCGCGCTTCTCGGTGTCGGTCTCCAGGTTGGCCTCGGTGACCATCTTGTCGACGTCCGGGTTGCAGTAGTTGCCGGAATTGTACTGACCGACACCGCTGTCGGCATCCGGGCAGAAGGTCAGGAATTCGAAGAAGTTGGCGCTGTCTTCGGTATCCGAGTGCCAGCCGATCATCATCATGTCGGCCGCACGTGCATCATATTCCGGCCAGTACTGGGCCTTGGGCAGGGTCTTGAGATCTACCGTGATGTTGATCTTGGCCAGCATCGACGCGACGGCCTGAGCGATCTTGGCGTCGTTCACATAGCGGTTGTTGGGCGCCATCATGCTGATCTTGAAGCCATCCTCGTAACCGGCTTCCTTCATCAGCTCCTTGGCCTTGGCCACGTCATAGCGCGGTGTCAGCTCAGGATTGTGGCCCTGATAACCATCCGGCGACATCTGGGCAGCGGGGGTCGCGAAGCCCTTCATCAGCTTCTGGGCGATACCTTCCTGATTGATGGCGTAGTTGACCGCCTGGCGGACACGCTTGTCCTTGAAGGCTTCGACACGTTCCTGGTTCATCTGGAAGGTGATGATGCGGGTGCCGCCCATCTCGACCAGGTGCACGCCATCCTGCTTGCGGATGCGTTCCAGGTCAGTCGGCGGTACCGGCGCGATGAAGTCCATGTCGCCGGAGAGCAGCGCCGCGACACGGGTGGCGTTTTCCTTGATCGGCGTCAGCACGATGTCGTCGACATTGCCCGGGGATTCGGTATCCCAGTAATCCTCGAAGCGCTCGAAGCTGATCTTCACGCCCTGCTGACGGTCAGTGACCTTGTAGGGGCCGGTACCGGACTCGTTGCGTGAGGCGAAGGTGTTGGCGGCCTTGGCGATCTCATCCTTGGCCTTGCCGTCTTCGGTCTCGCCGGAATAGAACTTGCTGTCCATCGGGAAGATGTAGGTGGCGGCATTCAGCACCAGCGGGAAAGGCTTGTCGGTCACCAGATCCACGGTGTAGTCATCCACTGCCTTGACGTCAGTGAACGGTGCGAAGATGGCCTTGAAGTCAGCACTCTTCTTGAGGCGCTCGATGGTCCAGACCACATCCTTGGCGGAGAAATCATTGCCGGAATGGAACTTGACGCCTTCGCGCAGATGGAAGCGCATGGTGTTGTCATCGACACGCTCCCAGCTCTTGGCCAGACGGCCATCGAAGCCCAGATCCTTGTTCCAGCGAATCAGCGGGTCATAGACCATGTGCGACAGCTGCAGAGTGCCGCCGGAGAGTTGCTCGTGGATATCGAGCGTGACCGGGTCTGCGTCGTAGGCCATGCGCAAGGTGACATCTTCGGCCAGGGCTGGTGTCGCCATGGCCAATGTCGCGCTGCCGATCAGCGCGCACAGGGTCTTCTTTTGGAAGAGGGACTGGAAGGCATTCTGACGGGTCATGAGCTTCCCTTTGCTTGTGATGTTTGGTTGTTCTTGTGGCTCTCTTCGCATTGTCTCCCTCAGGGCGACACGCAAGGATGCGCTTTCACAGTAGTGAGACACGCCGCACAGAGACAATCGAAATGTTGACTAGCCAGATTCAGGCCGTGAATAGCGGTGTCGACAAAAGCGCAACACACACGTTGCTGGTGCATCACGAGGCAAGGGCGTCTTGCATGGCGTTCGTTGGACGATGGCAAGTGTCGTTCAGGGCGGTTGGTTAAGTCTCTTGCCTGCGTCACGTGGGGAGAGCGTGACTGGTGATGGCATCCCGACAAAGGGGGTTGAAGAGATATTCTTATTCAATTCAATGGCTTGATGGCGATATGCATCCTGGCTCATCGAAAGGCGGCAAGAGAGTCACGCCATCGTGTCCTCCCGCGAGTCGGGCAAACGATGGAGCCTGTCTTGCGGAGATGACGGCGGGGAAATTCTTGACGAGGCGGCGTTCCCGGACGAGGAATCCGAGATTGCCTGGAAGGAAACGATGAGATGCACCGTTCTGGTGCGAGGCTTGATTCTCGACTAAGGTCTAGTCGTTGTGCGCAGTCTCGCGGGCGTCATACACCCGAAATCAACGCTGCAACGTGACACGCCTCCCGAAAGGAAGGCGTGTGGGTGGCGCACCGCTGACGAGCCGAGAAGCCTCAGGCGTGGAGGCAGAGCAGGGTGCGCCTGCTCACTTACTCATTTCACTTACTCTTTGCTGCCGGCGACAGGCGTCAGGCGGTCAACCCGATAGAGGTTCGGCACCTGGGAGAGACCGCTGATGGTGCACTCCAGGTTGTTGACGCGACCATCCGAGAGGCCATAGACCCAACCGTGGATCTGCAGATTCTGACCGCGCTCCCAGGCACGCTGGAGAATCTTGGTACGCGCCAGGTTCTGTACCTGAGAACGCGCATTCAGCTCACACATGCGGTCGACCTGTTCGTCCAGCGGCAAGTCCTTGAGCTCGGCGTGATGCAGGTTGTAGAGCTCGCGCAGACTGTGCAGCCAATAGTCCACCATGCCGTTGTCCCCGCCGGTGATGGCAGCGCGTACACCACCACAACCGTAATGGCCGACGATCATGATGTGCTCGACCTTGAGGACATCCACGGCGTACTGGATCACTGACAACGCATTCATGTCGTTGTAGTGAATCAGGTTGGCGACGTTGCGGTGAACGAAGACTTCACCCGGCGGGAGATCGATGATCTGGTTGGCGGGGACGCGTGAGTCGGAACAGCCGATCCACAGATAGTCCGGATTCTGCTGGTCGGAGAGTCGCTTGAAGAAGTCAGGATCGCGCTCGGTCATGGACTTGGCCCAGACCTTGTTCTGCTCCAACAGCTTTTCAATATTGCTCATGGCGAGGGGACCACTTATCAGGATGACGGGGCAGGGGAAGATGTTGTACAGACATGCTTGCCGCCGCCAGGCCCTCTGCAATGCAATACGTCAACATCGCAGGCCATCGTGAGCGGCGCATGTTGTAACTTTTGTCTAACATCATTGGTATTTTTACCGCGCGATGACCTGCAGGGTCAACCAGCAGTCACGATGGCGGATGACCGCGGCCCACGTCATGGGGCTGCCGAGGGGCATGACTCCTGATACCATGTGGCCAATTTACCAAGGAGATTCCCGTGTCCGATCAGACCCAACAGCCTGTGACAGGCCAGTTTGACTTCGACCTGTTCGTCATTGGCGCCGGTTCCGGCGGTGTGCGTGCAGCGCGTACTGCCGCAGCCACCGGTGCACGCGTTGCCGTCGCGGAAGATCGCTATCTCGGCGGCACCTGCGTCAACGTGGGTTGCGTGCCGAAGAAGCTCTACTCCTATGCGGCTCACTACCATGATTCCTTCAAGGACAGCGCAGGTTTCGGTTGGAACATCGGCGAGGCTCCCCGGTTTGACTGGGCCACTCTGCGAGATCGCAAGACCGCCGAGATCACGCGCCTGAACGGCATCTACCGCAACATGCTCAACAACTCCGGCACCACGCTGATCGACGGCCGTGCCACGATCGCCGATGCCAACACCGTCGAAGTCAACGGCAAGCGCTATACCGCCGCGAAGATTCTGGTGGCTACCGGTGGCTGGCCTTTCCTGCCGGACTTCCCGGGCCGTGAGCATGCGCTGGATTCCAACCGCATCTTCGATCTCGAGCAGTTCCCCAAGCGCTTCTTCGTCATTGGCGGCGGCTACATCGCCGTCGAGTTCGCCAGCATCTTCAATGGCCTGGGAGCCGAGGCGCATCTGAGCTATCGCGGCGAGCTGTTCCTGCGGGGCTTTGACGATGAAGTGCGTGCCTTCACGCGTGACGAGATGGCCAAGAAGGGCGTCAACCTGCACTTCAACACCACCGTGCAGTCCATCGACAAGCAGGGCGATGTCTATCAGGTCAGCCTCAGCGATGGCCAGGTGCTGGAAGTCGACTGCATTCTCGCCGCGACCGGTCGCAAGCCGAACATCGATGGTCTCGGGCTCGAGAATGTCGATGTCGAGCTGAATGCCGACGGTACCGTGCGCGTCAATGAGCGCTTCGAGACCACCACGCCTTCCATCCTGGCACTCGGTGACATCACCGGCGGGCCGGAACTCACGCCGGTTGCGCTGGAAGAGGCCATGCATCTGGTTCGCGCACACTTCGGTGATGGCGTGGTCGGTGGCCTGGATTACGACACCATCGCGACGGCGGTGTTCTGTCACCCCAACATCGGCACCGTCGGCCTCAGCGAGGAAGCGGCGCGCGAGAAGTTCGACAGCATCCGTGTCTACACCGCCGATTTCCGCCCGATGAAGCACACGCTGTCCGGCAGTGACGAGCGCAGTCTGATGAAGCTGATCGTCGATGATGCAACCGACAAGGTCGTCGGCGTCCACATGGTGGGGGATGAGGCAGGCGAGATCATGCAGGGCATCGGCATTGCCGTACGTGCTGGCTTGACCAAGACCGACTTCGACCTGACGGTCGGTATCCACCCGACCGCTGCCGAAGAATTCGTGACCATGCGCAGCGTGACCCGCACTTGACGCCCCATGCAGGCGACGGTGAGGAAGCTCTGGGCTATTCCATGGGCAGCGTTACCATTCGTTGACACTCGTCAGCGATCGCCAGCTTGAAAAAACGCCTCGCGGCATCACCGCGGGGCGTTTTTTTATGCGCGAAGGGCGCTTGACCAGTGAATTTCTTGTCTGCCAGTTCAGGTCACCACATGATCTTGCCAGCGCATACACCTTTCGTAGCATAAAGCTTTTCCGTTACGTACCAGAGACATCAGCTATGCTAATCTCATCTCAGCGTCGAGCATCCACAAGTTGCTGAAATATCAACCTTGTCATGCAATGCGGTGATCAGGTTGTCACCTTCGCAGTATTCAGCCGGGATGCAAGACGGCAACACCAATAACAAGCCAGCAAAGGGAGTTTCAAGATGACCATGATCAAGAAGTCGTTGACAGCGGCGGTCGCGACCGCAGGTCTTGGCCTGATGGGGATCTCCGGTGGCGCCAGCGCCGCGGAGCAGACCTTCGTGACCATCGGCACCGGCGGTGTCACCGGCGTCTACTATCCGGCCGGTGGTGCCATCTGCCGCCTCGTGAATCGTGGCAAGGCGGAACACGGCATTCGTTGCAGCGTCGAGTCCACGGGGGGTTCAGGCTACAACCTGAACAGCATTCGTACCGGTGAGCTGGACATGGGCGTCGCTCAGTCAGATGCCCACTACAACGCCTATGAAGGCGAGGGTGACTTCGCGGACTTCGGCCCCAACAAGGAACTGCGCTCCCTGTTCTCCCTGCACCCGGAACCGTTCACCGTCGTTGCCCGCAAGGACAGTGGCGTGACCGAGTTCGATCAGCTGGAAGGCAAGCGCATGAACATCGGCAACCCGGGTTCCGGTCAGCGCTCCACCATCGACACCCTGCTGTCTTCCCAGGACAAGGACACCAGCGTCTACTCGGTGGCATCCGAGCTCAAGGCTTCTGAGATGTCCTCCGCGCTGTGCGACAACAAGATCGACGGCTACGTCTATGTCGTGGGTCACCCGTCCGGTTCCATCAAGGAAGCCACCACCACCTGTGACGCGACTCTGGTCAACGTCACCGGCGACGCGGTCACCAAGCTGGTCGACGAGAAGCCGTACTTCTCGGTCGCCACCATCCCGGGCGGCATGTATCGCGGCAACGATGACGACGTCACCACCTTCGGGGTGCGCGCCACCATCGTGTCCAGCACCGAAGTGGAAGATCGTGTCGCCTACGAGGTGGTCAAGGCCGTGTTCGACAACTTCGATCAGTTCCAGCGTCTGCACCCGGCCTTCCAGGTGCTGAACAAGGAAGAGATGGTCAGTGCATCGCTGACAGCTCCGCTGCACGATGGCGCCAAGCAGTACTACAAGGAAGCGGGCCTGCTGAGCGAGTGATGCGGTTGACTCGCTTGCCTGTCGCAGGCTGACCAGGCTTCACCACGGAGACCGCACATGTTGCGGTCTCCGTGCTTGTGCAGGAACCGTTGTAAAGACCTCACCTTCGTGACTCGTCGTCCTCATGAGTCGCAGCTCCTGCATGGCCAATGGATGGCTGCCGCCGGCGGGTCTGGTGATGCAGCAAGGCGCATGATCCATCCCTGTCGGTCTGAGCGGTGAGCAGGTGGGAAAGGTGGTACCCCGAGCGTCGCTCGGCGCTGAGTCAGGAAATATCGTCCTGATTCAGCCAATTAATGGAAACATCCGTCAGGCCGGACATACTGAAGATGTAACCTGCTTGATAAGCATGTGGCTGTGCAGCGTCATCCTGGGTCGGGAACATGGCGGGTAGACGTAGATGCCGTTTCCTGATGATGCCTGCCAGTCATCGCCTGACTCGCGTTGATCGGATCATAAAAAATGACCAAAACTCAATCTTCACCGCCGTCCTCTGCGCCTGGCGCCGAGACGGATCATGATGCAGAAGTGCAGAAGATGCTCGAATCGGAGGTCGGCGGGCGTCATCCGGAAGGCTTCGTGGGGCGCCATTTCATGTGGTTGATCCCGCTTGCCTGGTCTCTTTTCCAGCTCTATCACGCCTCGCCCTTGTCGCTGCTGAACTCCGACACCGCGCGAGCCGTCCATCTCTGCTTCGCCATCTCGCTGGCGTTCGTGGCCTATCCCGCTTACAAGGGCGCGCCCGCCAATCGTATTCCTCTGTATGACTGGGCGTTGGCGATATTCGCCGTGGCGGGCGTGGCCTACGTGCTCATCTTCAGTGACGAACTGGCGCGACGAGCGGGTGCCTATACCACGACGGACCTCGTGTTCTCGGGCATCGGCCTCCTGTTGCTGCTGGAAGCGACCCGTCGCGCGCTCGGGCCGCCGCTTGCGGTCGTCGCCACCGTCTTCCTGCTCTACAGTCTGTTTGGCGCCTACATGCCCGATGTCATCGCGCATGCCGGGGCCAGTCTCAACAAGCTTCTGGGGCATCAGTGGCTGACCACGGAAGGGGTCTTCGGTGTCGCGCTGGGTGTCTCCACCGACTTCGTCTTCCTGTTCGTGCTGTTCGGCGCCTTGCTTGAACGCGCCGGTGCCGGCAACTACTTCATCCGCATGGCCTTCTCGATGCTCGGTCACATGCGCGGCGGACCAGCCAAGGCTGCCGTGGTGGCGTCTGGCCTGTCGGGGATCATTTCCGGCTCTTCCATCGCCAACGTCGTGACCACCGGGACCTTCACCATCCCGTTGATGAAGAAGGTCGGCTTCCCTGGCACCAAGGCAGGCGCCGTCGAGGTGGCAGCCTCCACCAACGGCCAGCTGACACCTCCGATCATGGGCGCTGCCGCCTTCCTGATGGTGGAATATGTCGGCATCCCCTATCTGGATGTCATCAAGCATGCCTTGTTGCCTGCACTGATCTCCTATATCGCGCTGATCTACATCGTGCACCTGGAAGCGTGCAAGGCCGGCATGGAAGGCCTCAAGCGGACGCACAAGACCAGCCTGATGGCTTCGATGCTGACCTTCCTGACCGTCTTCATCGGCATGGGCGTGCTCACGCTGGTGGTCTATTACGGTATCGGCTGGATCAAGGGTCTGGCGGGTGATGGTGCGGTCTATATCGTGCTGCCGCTGCTGCTGGCGTCCTATGTCGGCCTGATCGCCTATTCCGCCTGCTTCCCTCCGCTGGAGGAAGGGGACATCGATGAATTGCCGCCGGTGGGTCCGACGGTCAAGGTTGGTCTCTATTTCCTGCTGCCGGTCGTGGTGCTGGTGTGGTGTCTGACCGTCGAGCGCATGTCGCCGGGGCTTTCCGCCTTCTGGGCGGTGCTGTTCATGATCTTCATCACCGTGACCCAGCGCCCATTGGTCGCGATCTTCCGCAAGGAAGGCAATCTGGGGGGGGCAACCCAGCGTGGCGGTGAGGACCTGTTTCATGGTCTGGTCATCGGTGCCAAGAACATGATCGGGATCGGTGTCGCCACGGCGGCGGCCGGTATCGTGGTCGGTACCGTGACCCTGACCGGGCTCGGGCTCAAGATGACGGCATTCGTCGAGTTCATCTCGGCAGGCAACCTGATGCTGATCCTGATCTTCACTGCCGTGATCAGTCTGATTCTGGGCATGGGGCTTCCCACCACGGCCAACTACATCGTGGTCTCCACGCTGATGGCGCCGGTCATCGTCAATCTGGGCGCCGAGAATGGCCTGATCGTGCCGCTGATCGCCGTGCACCTGTTCGTGTTCTACTTCGGGATACTGGCAGATGACACGCCACCGGTGGGTCTGGCCGCCTTCGCGGCGGCGGCCATCGCCAAGTCAGACCCGATCAAGACCGGTATCCAGGGCTTCACCTATGACATCCGCACCGCGATCCTGCCCTTCATGTTCATCTTCAACACCAACCTGTTGCTGATGAACATCGATAGCTACTGGCATCTGGCGATCACCATCGCCTCGGCGGTCGCGGCCATGCTGGTCTTCGCGGCGGCCACGCAAGGTTATTGGCTGACGCGTACCCGCTGGTACGAGACCATCGGTCTTCTGCTGATCACCTTCACGCTGTTCCGTCCGGGCTATTGGTGGGACATGGTCTATCCGCCAGTCATCATGGCGGCTCCGCAGCAGATCGAGACCCTGATGGAGGAGGCACCGGTCGACAGCAAGCTGCCGATTCATGTGTCAGGCATCAATCTGGATGGCGATGAGGTCTCCAAGACCGTGCTGCTGCCGGTGTCGGATGCCGACAGTGGCGAAGCGCGCCTGAGCGATGTCGGTCTGACGCTGGATATCAGCGACAAGCAGGTGCTGGTCAGCATGGTGGAATACGGTAGCGTGGCACAGCAGGCCGGTATCGATTTCGATTTCACCATCGATGGCATCCAGCAGACCGCTGAACGTCCACCGAAGGAAATCGCGATGCTGCCAGCCATCGTGCTGTTGTGGTTGATCGGCTGGTTGCAGGTGCGCCGTCGCCGTCGCGAAAGCGTCACTGCCTGATGCTTCGGGGTCTGGACGATCGAGACCCGTGACATTGCGCACCCGCCAATGAAAAACCGCCCCTGACATCGTCAGGGGCGGTTTTTTTCATCTGTCCTTCCGCAGCGCTCCTGGCGACGCGGTTGTCTGACGATCTGCGGCAGGGGATGTCTGGCAAATGAAATCTGGCAAATGAAAAGTGGAGAGAGTCCAGTGGCTGCGTGCTCATGGCTGCACGAGATGCTCGGCAGGAAGGCCGGCAACATGGCCGTGACGAACAGCAGATGAGAGTGCGGCCAGCAGAGCCGGGGACAGATTATGCGCCTGCGTTGCGTGACCTGTCAGCACCCTGTGCGTGAAATCGAGCGCCAAATTGAAACATCCTCGACATATTCAGCGTGATAGCTTCAAAGGGCACACCCCAACGGAAGGCATGTCGCCAATGGTAAGAGTCGAGAAGCAGTCCCGTCGTCTGTACGTCCTCGATACCAACGTGCTGATACACGACCCCTCCGCCATCTTCCAGTTTGACGAGCACGATGTCGTCATTCCGATGACGGTGCTGGAGGAGCTGGACAAGCACAAGAATGGCCACAAGGAAATTGCCCACACTGCTCGTCAGATCAGTCGCACCCTGTCTGATCTCACCGCCGACATCACACCACAGGAGATTCTGCGCGGTATTCCACTGCCGGGCTCGTTGAATGGCGCCGGCAATCTTCATTTTCTCTCCGGTAGCATCGATCAGAGCGAGGCAAGCGCCGACAACCGCATTCTTGCCGAGACACGCAGTCTCGCGGCGCGCAGTCAGGATGCATCCGTCATCCTGGTGACCAAGGACATCAATCTGCGCATCAAGGCAGCGGCACTGGGCATGGCCGTCGAGGACTATCTGACGGATCGCGCCTTCAGTGACAGCGATGCCATGATCGAGGGCGTGAAGCTCTATCACGAGGCTGGGCCTGACGGTCAGGGCGTATGGGATGACCTGCAGGTGGATGTCACCGTCAGTCGCGAGAATCATCGCACCTTCTACACCCTCGCCGGCCAGATGCCCAAGGACTGGTATCCGGGAATGTTGATCGCGGATTGTGATCGTGGTGCCAGCTTCGAGGCCATCGTGCGCGAGCTGGACAATGATCACGCCTGCCTTGAGGTATTGCAGGATTTCCGCAACGAGCGTAGCGCCTGGGGCGTCAATGCCCATGACAGTCGCCAGAATTTCGCGCTCAATCTGTTGATGGATGAGAGCGTCGACATGGTCTCGATTGCCGGGAGTGCCGGGACAGGCAAGACCTACATGACCCTGGCGGCGGCATTTGAGCAGACTCTGGAGAAGAAACGCTTCGAACGTATCATCTTCACGCGCGCGCCGATCGCCATGGGGGAAGAGATCGGCTTTCTCCCCGGGACCGAGGAAGAGAAGATGTCGCCGTGGATGGGCGCCTTCCACGACAACATGGACAATCTGCTGCGCAAGGAAGGCGAGGGCACCAGCGCGTGGAACGAGGAGGCCACCCGTGCCTGGATTGGCAACCGTGTCCAGATTCGCTCGCCGTCCTTCATGCGGGGGCGAACCCTCAGCGACACCTTCCTGATCATCGATGAGGCCCAGAACCTGACACCGAAACAATTGAAAGGGCTGTTGACCCGGGCTGGTGCCAACACCAAGGTCGTGCTGCTGGGCAATGTCGGGCAGATCGATACGCCCTATCTGACGGCCAATACCTGTGGTCTCGCGGTGGCAGTGCAACGCTTCGCCAATTGGCCGCATGCCGGTCACGTCACGCTCAAGTGTGTCGAGCGTTCGCGTCTGGCACTGGTGGCGGAAGAACTGCTGTAGATTTCTCGACAGCGGTGAGCATGGTATGACGTGAGTCCTGAGGTGCGGGAACGCGCTATCCTCCAAACGAAACGCCACCCTTGAGGGTGGCGTCTTTCATTGGTGTGAGTGTTGCAGCAACCTCAGCAGACGTTGCAGGAACATCAACACACAAAGGGAGGAAGCGGCGCGAAGGCCAGGCGCTCCTTGAGCAACTTGTTTTCATGCGTGATCTGGCTCAGCTGTGCCTCCAGACGGGATTGTTCCGCCATGGACTGCTCCAGTTGAGAGCGCAGATCCTTTAGCTCCACATCGCGCTGCTGTCGTAGCGTGGTTTCCTCGAAGCGACGACGCTCCTCTTCCTGAAGCAACTTCCGCTGCTCCGCCGTCTGGGCATCCAGGCGTTCCACGCGCTTCTCGAGCTGCTCGTGGCGGCGGCGATGCTGCTTGTCCAGCTCCTGCTTCTCCAGGCGCGCATCATCGAGCAGCTTCATCAGGCGCGTCTCACTGGCCTCGTGTCGAGACTCTTCCTGCGCCAGGCGCTCCTTGAATTCGCTTTCCTGTTGCTGCACCAGCTGCTGATGGCGCTCATGGTCATGCTCGCGTGTCCGCTCGAGTGCGGTGACATCTTCCTGGGCAAGCGTCAGGCGTTTCTCGAGCTTCTCCTGCAATTGCTGCCATTGTTCGCGCTCACTGGTCAAGGTCGCCAGTGTCTGCACGCGCTCCTCGAGACGCGCCTGTACTCCCGCCAGTTGCTCCGTGAGTGCACTGAGCCGCTGCTCCGCATCCTCTGCGCGCCGCTGTGACTGTGCCTCGGCCTCACGGGCTGCCTCGGCCTGGCGATCAGCTTCCTGCCGATAGTGCGCCAGGCTCTCGTTGGCCAGAGACTGGGCTTCACTCCATACCGTGGCCAGTGTCTCCGTCAGACTATCCGGCATCGCCTGGGTCAGAGGCTCATCACGTTTCTCGGCGCGACGTTGGCGCCATTCGCGCAGATGATCGCTGATGGTGGTGAAGCTGCCGGTCCCCAGCACTTCCCGAATCTTCTGCACGCTGGGCGCTTCACCACGTGCCATCAAGGATTCTATCGCTCGTTGTACATCCTCGTACTGGACGCCAATGCGCGCCATGGGAATCTCCGTCCGTATTCTGAAGTTGATGCTCAGCGGCCATTACGCCACGAAGTGACGTTCACTACCACTCCATTGGTCAGGATTCTGCGTGATATGCACAAGAAATCTTCCCTGTGCTCTCGCGGGCTCCCCTTTAGGCAGGCTTCTGGCCGCTTAGCGTCATTGTAGCGGCTCGTCTGCTTGGGATAAAGATAATTACATATTACGTAATACGTAACTTACGTTACCCTTGGTGGTCATAATTCATGATTACGCGCCTTATCTTGAATTATCATGGCCGTAACGTCACAATCAGCCCCCAGGCAACGCGACAGGAGTCGAGACAGTGGAGAAGGGCGCACACGGTGGCATGGCCGCGTTGATCGGCCGCCTTGAGGGCGAGCTGGCCAATACCGCCAGCACTGCAGCTGTCACGCAGAGTGGCAATGCTGCACTCATCAAGGCGCAGACGGACATTGAGGCCGTGGCGGCGTGGCTCAATGAATATCGCCACAGCCCGCAGACCCTGCGCGCCTATCGCAAGGAAGCAGAGCGTCTGCTTCTGTGGCTAAGGGCGGAAGGTGAGCAGGGGAGAGGCGCCGCCCTGGCAAGTCTGGATCGTGAGCGGCTCGAGCACTTCGAGGCCTTTCTGGCCAATCCTCAGCCAGTGGAGGTCTGGATTGGCAGTGTGCGTGCCCGCAGGCACCCCGAGTGGCGACCCTTTCGCGGGCCGCTGGCTCCGGCCAGCCGCCGCCAGAGTCTGGTGATCCTGCAGGGGCTTTATGCCTGGTTGATCGAGGCTGGCTATCTGACGCGCAATCCTTTCCGGCTGATGCGTGACAAGCGGCGCATGGACAATCGTACGCCGCGCATCGAGCGCTATCTGGAGCGTCCGCTATGGGGTTGGTTGTGGGGGCGTATCGAGGCGCGCTGTGATGCGGTGCGTTGTCACGTACCGACAGCCGGCAGCGCCTCTCTCGAGCGCGAGGTGTCGCGGGAGCGATTCATCGCGGAGCGCCAGCGGTTTCTGTTCGCGTTTGCCTACCTGATGGCGCCGCGTATCGCCGAGATGGCCGCCGCGAGAATGGGGGATATCATCAAGCGGGAAGGCCAGTGGTGGTGGCGAGTGATAGGCAAGGGCGCCAAGCTGGCCGAGATCCCGCTGCCGCCCCCGATGCTCGAGGCCCTGGTGCGCTGGCGACGCCTGCGTGGACTGAGTGACTTGCCGCAGGCACTGCCCGCTGATGAGTCACTGCCCCTGCTCGCGCGGTTGGATGGCACGACCCCTCTGGGCGACAATCAGCTCTACCGGTTGATCAAGCAGACGTTTACCCAGGCCGCCCACGACATGCGCCAGCGAACGGAGCGCCCCGGCGACGCCAGTGAGCTGATGGCACGCACGCTCGACCAGGCAAGCCCGCACTGGCTGCGTCACACCGCCATTACCCATCAGGCACAGGCCGGGGTAGAGCTGCGTTTCCTGTCTCGCTCCGCCAGACACTCACGGCTGGATACCACCTCTCGCTACCTGCATGCCGAAGACGGCGAGTGGCAGCAGCAGATGGCAAGGCACTCGCTGGCGACGACGACGGCTACCCCTGAGGAGGAGGCGTGACTGCTGGCATGGCGCCAGGCTTCACGCCTCCCGTGCGTCCGTCGGAGTCAGGCGTTATCATGGCCGACAGCATATTTTCAGCCACTCTTCAGTGACATCATCGGGAGTCAGCATGAGCGACGCGCAACAAGCGCAGGCGGAACTGGTCGAGGAATTCAGCTTCTTCGACAATTGGATGGACCGCTATCAGTACATCATCGACATGGGCAAGGCGCTACCGGAGTACCCGGAAGAGTTGAAGGGGCCTGAGACCAAGATCGACGGCTGCCAGTCCAATGTCTGGATTCATCCTGACGTACGTGGTGAAGGCAGCGAGCAGCGTCTGCACTTCCAGGCCACCTCGGATGCGGCCATCGTGGCAGGCCTGATCGCCGTGGTGCTGCGCATCTACAACGACCGGACGCCGCAGGAAATCGTCGCCACTCAGCCGACCTTCCTCGCTGAGCTCGGCCTCGACAAGCACCTGTCGCCGACACGCTCCAATGGCCTGCATGCAATGCTCAAGCGCATCTACGGTGTTGCCGAGCTGCACGCCAACGCCTGACGCCTGGCGAGAAAAGAGGCCTGACGATAACCAAGGCGCCCGCCATGCCGATCGAGATGTCTCGAGAGGCCTGGCGGGCGTCTTTGTCATTGCGATTGTCATTGCAATGACGCGCTGACTGGACCCAGCGGGAGGTTCGCAGTGTCGTCACAGGCTCAGCGGTGCTCCTTGACCTCCAGCACATGCGTCATGGCCTGTTGCTGACCATCCCAGACGTAGCGCAGGTGGGGGCCCTGGATGGGGATGCTGACCGCCGGTGGACGCAGGATGGCCGCGCATTCGGCATCGGGCTCAACCTTGGCATGGCGGACGCTGGGGTAGAGCAGACCATGGCTGCCGGTATCTCTCATCTTCGCCGCGAAAGCCTGGCCGGCCGGGTAGCTGGCCGTGTCCGGCTGGCATAGCTCGGCGTATCCCTGGCGAATGTCGTGCAAGGGTTGCGTCACGCGATTGACGTAACTGCGCATCGTCATTTCCTGGCTGGGTTGCGCGGTATCAGCCAGAAAGCGTGCCATGTGAAAGCGGGTTTCGCTGATGGCGGTGTCCAGGCTACTGGCGCAGTAGTAGACGCCGAAGCTGCCATCGGTGAAGCGTGATGCGCGGCCGATGTGCGTGAAGGCCGCCATCACCGGTGTGGAGCCCGGCCCGCTGATGCGATCCTCGGGTGCGACACGGTTCAGCTCGCCGGCCTCCTCGCGCAGGCGATCATTGGTCAGCGCCTCGATGGCAAACGCCATCTCCAGCTCATCAGGTTCGAGAATATCCTCGAACACCGAGATGGGCGGGAAGGCGCTGGAGATGACGCGCCAGGCGTTCTGCCAGTCAGGCAGTGTCAGGGCAGGTTGGGGCAGGGCGCTCATGCTCATCCACGCACTCCGTCGAGATAACGACGGGTGTCGGCCAGTGATACCACCTGCCCGGCCAGCATGTAGTCGAGCGCGCTCTGCCCATTGAAGGGAGCGGCGCGATTGGGGCGGCGCACCCATTCATGGGCCATTTCAGGCGTGTTGCTGAACAGGATGCGCAACGCCTTGTGAATCCCCATCACGTAGGAGATACGCTCCAGGGTGTCATTGGGCAGGCGGACTTCCGGCAGCTTGCGGTACTTGTGATAGGTGGTGGTGCCGATGCCGCCGAGCAGCACGCGTTGATCGGCAGCGCTGCATTGCCATTTCTCCATGATGTTGAAGAAAGA
The DNA here is from genome assembly GCF_013374055.1 of Cobetia sp. 5-11-6-3. Lineage (NCBI taxonomy): Bacteria > Pseudomonadati > Pseudomonadota > Gammaproteobacteria > Oceanospirillales > Halomonadaceae > Cobetia > Cobetia sp. 5-11-6-3. Next base: position 124,888 of record NZ_BLWJ01000004.1, read on the forward strand.
CTTGAGGGCAACGCGACCCGCGCTGGGGCTGGTCGGGGACACACGATCGATGGCGGTTGCGGTGGACATGGCGCTCTCCTGCTGACTGACGATGGCATCGCACATGACGCCTTTCACATGTGAAGTATATCACGACTTCACTTCACATGCGTAAATCAGCTCGCAGGAGCGTGCGACACCATCAGGGCGTGGGGCCTGAGTCGCGGTCATTGCCCGCGCAGCAGTCTGACGATGACTCCTTGCGTGGCGGCACGGGGTCCACTCCTCCGGGGCCACCGAGGGGATGGCAGCGTGACAGGCGTCTGGCTGTCAGCCAGCACCCCTTGAGCGGCCCATGCACCTTGATGGCCTCGAGGCCATAACTGGAGCAGCTGGGATAGAAGCGACAACGCGGCCCCAGCAGCGGGCTGAGCACCAGCTGATAGCCGCGCAGCAGGCCGGTGAGCAGGCGCGTCATGCCAGCCGTCATAGCGCGCGACAGCGAGCCGCGAGCAGGGCGGGAATCGGGGTCTCGTTGACCTGACTCAGGCGTTGCCATACAGCGTGTCGGGATCAATGATCGGTGCATCGGTGATCTCTGCGCCTTCGGCGTCAAGGCGCCAGTAGAAGCAGCTCTTGCGTCCGGTATGGCAGGCAGGGCCGGTCTGATCGACCTTGACCAGCAGGGTGTCACCGTCGCAGTCAAGGTGGGTGCTGACCAGATGCTGCTGCTGACCGGAGCTTTCGCCCTTGCGCCACAGCTTGCTGCGCGAGCGCGAGAAGTAGCACACGCGTCCCGTGGTCAGCGTCTCGCGCAACGCCTCGGCATTCATCCACGCCATCATCAGTATCTCGCCGCTGTCATGCTGCTGGGCGATGGCAGGAATCAACCCGTCGCCATTCCACGGCAGGGCAGCCATCAGGGTGTCCAGCGCGACCTTTTCGCCGACCTGTGCATTTTCCAGCGACTTGAGCAGTCCATCCTGTGCCATTGAATCCATATCCTTGCAGAAGCTGTATCGAAGACTGGCCCCGTCGCGACGTTCACTGCGCAGGTTGCAGCGTTTCGGTTCGGAGGCCAGATCTCAAGAAGTCTCAGTGTAACAAGCCGCGACTCAGCGGCGCAGACCGCCACGGGCGCTACGCCAGATCAGCGAGACCAGATAGGCGATCCCCGCCACCAGTACGATGGTGGCACCGGCAGGCAGATCGAACTGCCAGGAAAGCGCCAGACCACCGGTGGTGAAGGCCATGGCCGCCAGACTCGCGATCACGATCATCATGCCCAGTGAGCGCGCATGATGACCGGCAAGCGCGGCTGGCAGTGACAGCAATGCCAGCACCATGATCAGCCCGACGGCCTGCAGCAACAGCACCACGGTGATGGCGACCAGCACCAGCAACAGCAGATAGAGCGTCTTGACCGGCACTCCTCGCAGGCGAGCGAACTCTTCATCGAAGATCACGGCCGTCAGAGGACGGTGCACGACCAGCAGCACCAGTGCCAGCCCACCCACCATCCAGGCCAGGGTGCCGATGGCGTCCGCGGGCACCAGTAGCAGATTGCCGAACAGATAGCTCATCAGATCGACCTTGTAACCCGGTGTCTGACTGATGAAGAGGATGCCGGTGGCCATGCCGATGGCCCACAGCGCACCGATGACGGTGTCTTCCTGATCAAACCCCTTGAGGCTGATATAGCCGATCAGCAATGCCGCGAGGATGGCACTGATGAATGCACCGACGAGCGGGCTGGCCCCCATGAAGTAGGCGATCCCCATGCCGGCAAGCACCGTGTGGGCGATGCCGCCTGCCAGATAGCCGATGCGGCGTACCACGACATAGGGGCCGACCAGGCCCGCCGCGAGGCTTGCCAACAGGCCGGCGAAGAGGGCGTTCTGAAGAAAGTCCTGGCTGCCCAGGGCGGTGATGAAATTCATGTGTTGTAAGCCTAGAGCGCGGGGCAGGCGCCGTGAAAGAAATGAAACCCGCCAGGCAGCCTGTCACGGGCCACCGTATCAATGATGGTGATGAATCATCTGGACGTGTTCACCGTAGAGCCGCTCGATCGATTCGGCGGTCAGCGTCTCGGTATCATGGACGATCATCTTGCGGTTGAGGCAGGCCACCCGATCGACATAATCACTGATAAAGCCGAGATCATGACTGATCACCACGACGCTCATGCGATTGGCCAGCCGATTGAACAGCTCGAACAATGAACGCTCACCATCGCTGTCGACGCTCGCGGTGGGCTCATCCAGCAACAGCAATTGCGGCTCGGCCGCCAGTGCCCGGGCTATCAGGACACGCTGCAGCTGACCGCCGGAGAGGGCATCGATATGCCGACGGCGCAGATGACCGATACCGACTTCCTCCAGCACCGCACCGATCGCCTCACGATCCGCGCGTGGCCAGGGGCCCCATTGACGCTTGCGTCCCTGGCGTCCCATCAGCACGACGTCTTCCACCCGGATCGGAAAGCGCTTCACGAAATTGGCGAACTGTGGCACATAGCCGATATGGCGTGCGGCAGATTGGGGAGTGCGCCCCAGCACTCGGACACACCCAGCTGCCGGCTTGTGAAGGCCAAGCACCAGCTTGAGCAAGGTGCTCTTGCCGCCTCCATTGGGGCCGATCAGCCCCACGATCTCGCGGGCGCCGACCTGGAAGTCGACATCGTCGAGAATGACCTGCTCACCATAACGAAAGGTCACGCCGCGAATATCGATGGCATCCGGTGCATCCGCCGGGACCGGGCGAAATACCGGACCGACACTGCGCCCGGTGGCTGGTGCATCCGGATGGCTGTCCGGGCGCCGGCGCGCGACGGAGATGGGGCTGGCCATGACGAGAGGTACCTCTTTGCAACGCAGACGGGCGCGTGAGCGCCCGTCTGACTTTTTTATGGGGCAGAGCATTGTGCAAGATCATGCCGCATGCGCAATACCTGGCCAGAAATTACTGACTGTCGGTCCGCTCGAAGCCTGCTTTCAGTGCTTCGGTGGCACGCTTTAGATTCTCGAGATAGTCCTCGGCCAACGGGTCCAGCACGGCGACTTCGGCATCCAGCGAGCTGGCGATGCGCTTGGCGGCCGTCTGGGAGAATTGTCCCGAGACGAAGATGGTGCCGATGTTCTCATCCTTGGCACGTGTGACCAGAGTGGCCATCTCGCGTGGTGTAGGCTCACGACCACTGACTTCAATGGCATGCTGCGCGAGTGAGTAGCGATCCGCGAAGTAGCCGAAGCTGGGGTGGAAGATCAGGAAGTTGCGACCCTTGTAAGGTGCCAGCGCCTGCGCGATCTGCGTGTCCAGCGTATTCAGGGTCTTGAGCAGCCGCTGCTCATTGGCATCGATTTCACCGGCATGTTCAGGCAGCTGGGCTTCCAATACCTTGGCAGTGCGCTCGACGACGGTCTGCATTCGCTGCGGATCCAGCCAGAGATGAGGGTCGGCTTCGCCGAGGTCTTCATGCTCATCATGGCCCGCGTGCTCGTCATGATCCGCGTGGTCTTGATGGCCGTGCTCGTCATGATCTGCGTGGTCTTGATGGCCGTGCTCGTCATGCTCTGCATGGTCCTCATGCTCATCATGGCCCGCATGCTCGTCATGGCCGGAGCCGTGATCATGATGATGAGCGTCTTCACTGCCGAAATGGCGCGTGTTGAGACCCTCTTCCAGATGCACGACCTGCATCTCGGTATTGTTCTTCTCGAGACGCGGCAACCAGACCTGCTCGAAGGGTACGCCGATGGCGAGATAGAGGGGAACCGTCGACAACTCGGCCACCTGGCGGGGGGTCGGATCATAGGTGTGCGGGCTGTTGCCCGGCTTGACCAGCGTCGTGATCTCGACATGATCCCCGGCCAGCTGATCGACCATCCACTCGATGGGCGGCACGCTGACGGCGACATGCAGTGGCGCACTGTCTTCGGCTTGCGCGTTGGGGGCCGCCAGAACGGCAAGCGCACCCAGCACGCTCAACGGCAGGCTACGCGCGGCCCGCGAACCCAGCGTGCGCTGGATCCGGGACAGCAGCTTTTCGCAGAACACTTGGCGAGAGGCCAGGGGAGAGCCCGCATGCATACTCATGACACCACTTCCTTCTGATAGTGATCACGGCATGATGCGGGCAAGGCGTGCCGAAGATCGACACGCCATGACCACCATCAGCCGCGGTTGAACGAGAGACGCTGGCCGTTGGCCACCGGGTTGACGGTCTTGCCGTCATAGGCTTTCACGCCATTGACGAAGGTCGCATCGATGCGTGCCTTGAAGGTCACGCCATCGAAGGGGCTCCAGCCACACTTGTAGAGCACGTTGTCACGGGTGACGCTGGTCTCGCCATTCAGGTCGACCAGCACGAGATCCGCGAACGCCCCTTCACGGATATAGCCGCGATCGACGATGGAGAAGCGATCCGCGACGTTGTGGCTGGTCTTCTGCACCAGGGTTTCCAGGTCGTAGATGCCGTCCTGAACCTGATCCAGCAGTGACAGCAGGGCATGCTGCACCAGCGGCAGACCGGAAGGCGCCTTGAAGTAGGGGTTCTGCTTCTCTTCCCAGGTATGCGGCGCGTGGTCAGTGGCAATGATGTCGATGCGACCATCCATCACGGCGGCACGCAGGGCGGCACGGTCTTCGGCGGTCTTCACGGCCGGGTTGCACTTGATCAGGCTGCCACGCGTGTCGTAATCGGCATCGCTGAACCACAGGTGATGCGCGCAGACCTCGGCGGTGATCTGCTTGCCAGCCATCGGGCCCGGCTTGAACAGCGCCATCTCTTCAGCGGTGGTCAGGTGCAGGACGTGCAGCTGGGTGCCGTTGCGAGTGGCCAGGTCGATCGCCAGGCGTGAGCTCTTGATGCAGGCCTCGCGAGAGCGGATCAGACCGTGCTCGGAGAAGGGCACGTCTTCCCCGAAACGCTCACGCCAGCGCGCCTCGTTCTCCAGAATCATCGGAGTGTCTTCGCAATGCGTGACGATGGGCGTCGGAGCATGCTTGAAGATACCTTCGAGAATCTCCGGATCATCGACCAGCATGTTGCCGGTCGAGGCACCCATGAAGATCTTGATGCCGCAGGTCTGATTCGGATCCAGCGTCTTGATCGCTTCCAGGTTGTCGTTGCTAGCACCCAGATAGAAGGCGTGGTTGGCATGCGCACGACCCGCCGCGACGGCGAACTTGGCTTCCAGCGCATCGCTGTCCAGGGTGGCCGGCTTGACGTTGGGCATGTCGAAGAAGGTCGTGATGCCCCCGGCGACGGCGGCGGCCGACTCGGTGGCGATATTGCCCTTGGCGGTCAGGCCGGGCTCACGGAAATGCACCTGATCATCAATCATGCCCGGCAGCAGATGGCGGCCGGCAGCATCGATCACTTCACGCGCGTCCAGATGTGAGAGATCACTGCCGATGGCATGGATACGCCCGTCCTTGATGCCCACATCCAGAGTGGAAATGGTGCCTTCATTGACGACCTGTGCCTGCGAAATGCGGATGTCCAGCATGTGACGTCCTCCGTGGGAAGCAAATGTTATATCGTATCAAAAGCGCTCGCAAGCGCCATTCACTGAGCGGTTTCTACCATGTCAGCGACCTGAGAGGCGCATTTCTGGCAACGCCCCTCAAGTTCGACAGTCTGGCGTTCGATCGTGAAACCATGGCGATCTGCACTGGCGAGAAGGCGAGTGCCAAGATCATCGTCGTGCATCTCCTCGACTCTCCCGCAACCACGGCAGATCAACAGCTGGAAACCGTGCTGATGCTCGGGACAGTGGCAGGCAAGGAAGGCATTGAGCGATTCGATGCGATGGACGAGGCCTTGTTCGATCAGGAAATCCAGCGCGCGATAGATCGTGGGCGGGCGGGCGGCACCGTGTTCCTTGGCAAGCTGATCCAAAAGGTCGTATGCCTTGAGTGCGCCATGACTGTTGGCGATCAATTCCAGCACACGTCGCCGGATCGGGGTGAAACGCACGCCACGCTTCAGGCATTGGCGTTCAGCCTGGTCGATCAGCGAAAGTTGCTCGGGCATGAAGAATCCTGGGTGTCGGGAATTCTGAGGATCGAGAATCCGGGATGACGAGAGGCCAGTGACACGTTGAGAGTGAATCAGATCAGCGTGTTACCTCAATGAACAGACTCTTATTCTAGGGCATTTGGGCGGTCTCGGGCCATATGCAGACTCAGGCTTGTCAGATAGCGGCAAGGTAGGGCGCTGTCACTGCACAGTAAAGACATGTTATAACATAACAATACTAAGCGTGATTTCCTTCTTGCCTACCCACCGAGGCGCTTACCATGCACTCGATCACTCCGATCACTCCGATCACTCCGATCACTCCGATCACTCCGATCACTCCGATCACTTCTCATGACACACCATCGGCTTCCCGGCCTGCGAAGGGCGGCAGGCTGGCCCAGTCAGCTGTCACGGCGAGCGGTTCGAAAGATTCGGCAACACCACACTGGCACATCGGCGAGCAGGCGCTGGATCTCGGGGAGATCTTTCGCCCGGAGGTGACGCTGGCCGTGATGCAGCGCCGCATCGATGCGGCATTGAAAATGGCGGTCAAGGCTCAGTCCTCGGGTGCCTACCCGCTGCGCATGCGCTGGCGCGGGCCTATCAATGACCTGCGTGAGGCGCTGGAGCGCTACCTTCCCGCACCGGATGCCGGGGCTGCGCTGATAGAGGATATCTATGTGCTGGGAGAGGCCATCGGCGAGCTGTTCGACGTGCAGGATATCGGCATGCGGCTGGAAATGACCCAGAGCGCCATGTGCCCACGCTTTCATGTGGATCGCATTCCGGTCCGGTTGGTGACGACCTATGAGGGTCCCGGAACGCAATGGTTGCCGGAGCAGGCCGCCGATCGCCTGGCTCTGGGGCATGGCGTTGCCGGACACCGGGACATCTGTCGGGACCCGGAACAGATTCGGGAGCTGCGCCCGGGAAGCCTGGCCTTGCTCAAGGGAGAATGCTGGCCCGGCAATGAGGGGCATGGTCTGATCCATCGCTCGCCAGTCGTGCCGACCGGCAGCCGTCTGATGCTGAGCATGGACCCCGGTTGAGGGGCTCGTCCCGCGAACGCAAACGCCCCGTGACACTCGCGTGTCACGGGGCGTTGTTCTCTGCGGTCACGCCATCATTCAGGAATGGGGGCCATTCCGACGTTGGCCACGTCTTCCTTGCTGCGCGCGAAGTGCTTGCGGGCGAAGGCTACCCGTTCCGCGACAGGCACGCCATCGGGTTGACGCTCGATCAGCTCGAGACGCTTGCGCAGTCCTTCGCCATTGGCCATCTGGATGGCGAGGCCCGGTCGGGCATTGAGCTCGAGCAGCATCGGACCATGACGCCGGTCAAGCACCATGTCCGTGCCCAGATAGCCCAGCCCCGTCATCTCGTAACACCCCGAGGCCAGTTCGAGCAGGGTGTCCCACTGGGGTACCTTGAGCGAGAAGATGTCATGTCCCGTATCGGGGTGGGCGAACTGCGGGCGATCATACTGCACGCCGCGCACGGCCCAGCCTGACCCGATATCCAGCCCGACACCGACCGCCCCCTGGTGGAGGTTGGCCTTGCCATCCGAGGCCGCCGTCGACAGGCGCATCATCGCCATCACGGGATAACCCTTGAAGACGATGACCCGAATGTCGGGAACGCCTTCATAGGTGAACTCGGCGAAGGCCTGATCGAAGGAAATCAAGCCTTCGACCAGCGCCACATCCGGTGATCCGCCCAGCGAATAAAGTCCTGACAGGATGTTGGAGACGTGGCGCTCCATGTCGGCACGCGTGATGCGCGCGCCGCTGGGCTTCACATACTCTTCGCCATCATGGTGCTCGATGACGAGGATCCCCTTGCCGCCAGAGCCCTTGGCCGGCTTGATCACGAAACCTGCGTGATCGCGCACCATGTCGACGACCCGCTCGACCTCGAACTGGCTGGCGACCTTGCCGATCATCTCCGGCGAGGCCAGACCGTACTTCTGACACAGCAGCTTGGTCTGCAGCTTGTCATCCACCAGCGGGTAGAGGCGGCGGTCGTTGTACTTCGAGATATAGCCGATGTTGCGGCGATTCATGCCGACAACCCCCCGGGCACGCAGGGCGCCCGGTGTGGTCCAGTTGCGCGACCAGCGATTCATCCATGACGCGAGCATCTCAATCCTCCGTCAGCGGCTTGAAGCGACGCAATTCCAGCAGACGATAGCCGGTGTAATTGCCCAGCAGCAGGATGAAGGCCATCAGCACCAGCTGCAGACCCAGGAAGTTGAAGGTCAGGTGGCGCACCCACGGATTGTTCATCGCCAGATAGGCCAGCACGGCGGTCAGAAGGCTACCGCCACCTTGCTTGAGGACTTCCTTGGGGCCTTCCTCTTCCCAGAGGATCGACATGCGCTCGACGGTCCAGGACAGGATGATCATCGGGAAGAAGGTGATGGTCAGGCCGGCATTGAGGCCGAAGCGATAGGCGAGTACCGAGAAGATCGAGATGATCGCGATCACCGTGATGATCACCACCGAGACCCTGGCGACAAGCAACAGGTTGAGCCGCGAAAGGTAGCTGCGAATCACGAGCCCGGTGGCGACGATGAGCAGGAAACCGATCAAGCCGGTGATCAGGCTGGTCTGGATGAAGGCGAGGGCGATCAACACCGGCATGAAGGTACCGGAAGTCTTCAGGCCCACGAGCACTCGCAGCAGCACGACGACCAGTGCGCCGATCGGGATCAGCAGAATGGTCTTGAACAGGGCCTGCTCTTCCAGCGGCAGCGAGTGGATCGAGAAGTTGAGCAGCTCGTCATTGGCCAGCTTGTTGCGAACCGCGACGGCGGCCGGTTCGTTGTGGCGAATCATCGAGAAGCTGACACGGGAATTGACGCCACCTTCCACTTCCAGCATCGGGGCACCGCGGCCTTCCCACAGCAGCAGGTTGTCAGGCTCACCTTGCTTGCCGGTCTCGGGGTTGATCAGCACCCAGTCAGTGTTGAGCTTCTCACCCTCAGGGGAGTCGATCTCGACAGCCTGATTGCTGTCAGGTGTCTCGGCGAAGACCTGCAGCCAGGAGCTCACGTTCTGGCGACGGCGTCCGTCTTCCAGGCTCAAGCCACTGACCAGGCGTGCGCTCACGCCCGCTTCATTGAGCAGACGCAGCATCAGCACCGGACGCTGGAACTGGGTCAGCAGCAGACGCGCGTTCTCACCCTGACGCTGATTGTCGAACTGCTTGATCAGTTCACGGGCGAAGGTGAAGGAGTCGGCGCTGCGGGTGCGCGCCTGCTCGATTACCTGAGCGGCAGCCGTATCATAGGGACGTTCCCAGGACACTTCCTGAGGCGCCGGCAGGCGCTTGATGGCAGCAGGCGTCGCGTTGTCGGACTCCAGCATGGTCACGGTGTAATACAGCAGCTGGGAGCCAGCGGCCTCACGGATCGACCATTCAGCACGACGGCCCGGCAGATCATCGAGGTACGACAACCCGAAGCCGGAGGAGGCCGTGTTCTCGGTCAGGACGCTATAGCCTTTCTGATTTTCCGGAAGCGCCAGCGACGCCTTGACCGGACCGCCCGTTGCCGTGAAGGCTACCTGGGCCTCGATATCCCAGACTTTCTGTTGGGCACCCGGCACCCAGGGCACATCGAAGGAAATATGGCGGTAGGCGGTCAGGCCCACGCCAATCAGCATCAGCAGGCCGACCAGCAGGTAAAAGGAGAAACGCGACATGGGAGTCCTTGAGTATTATGCAGTCACAGGGTCTGGCACCCGGCCAGACCCTGTCAGTGGAGATGTTCGAGATCCGTGAACGTCAGGTGAGGGCGAGGGTCAGTCGCGATTTCCTTCATTCGGGTCCTGATCCTTGGCAGCGGCGGTGCTGGGAGCGCTGCCCGGGAATTCCGGACGCGGATTGATGAAGGTGCGGCTGACATCGACGGCTGCGATATCCATCATGAAACGACGGCCCAACAGCACCGGGTACGTCAGATCACGACGGTCATTCAGGGTGAATTCGACACGCTGCTTGATGTCGCCAAGCGTCATCAACATGCTGACCACAGGACGGTCTTCCCGGCCTGACGCCTGCACGATGGTCACGGTACGGCTGACCTTGGCTTCTACCCACTTGTCGCGCACCTCGGGGACGAAGTATTTGGCATCCTCACGAAGCGCCAGCTTGAACTTGACCCACTTGTCGCCATCACGTTCGAACTCGGTGATGTCACGCGCCGACAGTGAGGACGTGTTCGCGCCGGTATCGATGCGCGCCTTGAAATAGCTGCCGATGTCCGGAAAGCCGACCCACTCGACACGTCCGAGCAGCGTCTTGTCCATGATCGGGTTTTCAGAGGCGGTCTTGCAGGCCTGAACCACCTGCGGAGCTGCCGGCTGTTCCATTTCGGCATGCATGCGGCGTAATTGGCTGCCGACTTCCCGCATGTCGCGGCGCAATGAGCGGTTCAGTTCGCGCTGCTCGACAAGCTGTTGTTGCTGGACGTCGCATTGCCCGGCGATCTGGCTCTCCAGGGCATCGATGCGTTGCGAGAAGGCCTCCGGGGTCAAGACCGGCTTGGGGGGCTGAGGTTGCGCCGGAACACAACCTGCCATGACGATGACGCTGGACAATGACACGGGCAGCAGCAGCTTGCGGGTCAGCATGATAAAGAGGGTTCCTGTTCAGCCTTGCTGACGATCTCGTCTTCACGAGTTCGCCTTGCATGATTCTTGTTCATCCATCTCGCACCGTACTTGCACGAGTGGATGATGGGAGGGAGCCCGGCCACCTTCAGTCGTCGTCTTCGCAGCGATCGCTGAAGGTGTGGCAAAGGGCGATGATACGTAGGCCGGATAGTCGCTGTCCATGATTCGCCACCCACGGCTGATGCGCCCGGGAACGGCTTCCGTCAATGCGTTGCCATTCACGGACAATCATTCAATCCAGCGTGATGCGAAGCGCTCATGACGCCTCTTGCCGTCGATTCCATCGCTCGGCAGGCAAGAACGTCGCTCGTTGGGGACGTGCCTGTCCCAGCCGAGTTGACGTCTCCGGCTACCATACTTTGGCACTTATTTCATGGACTTGCACATTTCTCGCATCGTGAGTGCACCTTGTGGTGGGTGTCACAAGTCGTCGAATGATCGGCGGGAGCACTGGAGACCTCAGTGGCGAAGTCTGTTCTCAACGGGCTGGTCGTGACACAAGGGCAGAAGAAGACCAATCACTGACGTCAGCTGACGACAGGCAGACATGCTGCTGAACTTTTCAGTACATCAGGCACTCGAGTTGTGGTTCAGCATGGCGGGTATCGGTCACGCACAGCGAATACATGACAGGCAGCATGATCGTCAGGGCGGGTCCAGTGAGACGTGAGTCTGGGTTTCTCGAATACTCGATTTAACATAATATATATTATACGAGCTTATGAGAATTCGACATCACGCCTGCGTTGACGATCCACTGCAAGCGTCGAGATACATCCAGATTGCTATTTGTAGAATCACTGCATAGTATCAGTACAAGTTTCCTTGTCGAGAATGTCGATGATTCGCTCCCGCTTGCGCTCCCTCGGTCTGATCACCCTGCTGGCCTCCTCGGCAAGTCTGTTGATGGCTTGCGGCAGCCCCTCAATCGATACCTATGCCGGTTCCGGTCCCGAGTTCAGAATCGACGAGTACTTCCTCGGGCACACACGAGGCTGGGGAATGGTTCAGGATCGTTCCGGTGAAGTGACTCGACGCTTCGTGGTGGACCTACAGGGCACCAGGCAGGATGGACGATTGACCCTCGACGAGAACTTTCGCTACAGCGATGGCGAGACGCAGTATCGACAATGGACCTTCATCCCGACGGGTGACCGTCAGTGGCGCGGCACGGCAGCTGACGTGACCGGAGAAGCCACTGCAGCCAGCAATGGCCATGCCTTTCGCATGCAATATGTCCTGCAGGTTCCCATCGATGGCAGTGTCTGGGAGTTCAACATGGATGACTGGATGTATCTGCAACCAGACGGACGCGTGTTGAATCGCACCTCGATGCGCAAACTGGGCATCGAGCTTGCCACCATCACCCTCGCCTTTCAGCGCTGCCCCTGTGAGAGCGACCGCTAGAGGCGCTTGTTCAAGGGCGAATGTGTCTCGGCAAGCCACTGGGCATAGCTATCTTCCGGGAGCGCAGGTTGCCCGAAGGCATCGCTCTGAACCTGATCGAACCCGAGAGACTCAAGCTCCGATAGCTGCTGAACTCGCTTGCTACCTACCGCGATGGGCACCAGTCCCAGCGTTTTCATCGCACAGGTCCATGCCTTGATCAAACGTGTCTGATCCGGCTCATGCTGCTGAGGTACCATGAAGCGTGGGTGCAGCTTGACGGCTACCGCCGGCATCCGACTCAACAGACGCAGATTGGCATTTTCCCGGCCAAACCGATCAATGCAGAAGGATACTCCGTCACGGGTCAACGAGGTCATTGCCGCAATCAGTGCCTCTGGTGTCTCCGCGAAGCGTTCGCAGCCCGTGAGATCCAGGCGCAGATGCTCCCCCTTGAGGCGGTAAAGTCGCAGGATGCGTCTCAATGTCTCGGCGTATTCACTGTCAATCAGGCGCTTCGCCGAGAGATTCAGTGATACCGGCACTCCGAGAGACTCCGTGGAGCGCTGCGACTGCCAACGACTGACCATGGCGCACGTCTGGCGCAACACCCAGGTATCCAGTTCTTCGCCAAGCCCTGCGCGCTCAGCCATGCGCAACATCTGGTTCGCGGTGACCCAGCGCCCTTGAACCTGCCAACGCAGCAGCATCTCCATGCCGCACACCTTTCTCGTCCGGACATCCAGGATCGGCTGCGCATGCAGGCTGAGCTCATTGTCTCGCAAGGCCCGGGCGAAGCGATCACCCAATGCGATGGCAAGGGTGACATTGCTGCTGAGATCGGCGACCTGAAGATTCTGCTGACACGGTGCCCAATGCGCCGCACTGGCGAGTTCCTCCTCGAGAAGTTCGACAAGCTCATGGGCCGTGGCCCCCTCGGGCGTGAAGGTGGCCGTTGCGACCAGGAGTTTGGGCCTCAGAGCACTGGAAAGATGCATCAGCCAGGGCTGAGTGATGAAACGCTGCCAACGCATCCCGCTGACAGACTGCCGCTGAGGCAGCAGGATGATCAGGGTATCGCTGCACAGACGACCCTTGATGACGTCTTCATCATCGAAGCTTTCATTGATCTGGCTGGACAGTGACTGCATCACCTCCTGGAGGAAGACCTCGCCCTGATGGTGACGCCAGTGTTCTGCCTCCGATACCTTGAGCATGATGGCCTGGTAGCTTTCGCTCCCTCGGTTTTCCATCCAATGGGCAAATGTCTGAAGATAACGTCGTCGTGTGCTGTAGCCGGTAATGGGGTCAATGCTGGCCTGAAGCGTGGCACGCGTTCGTTCCGTCAGGAGGCTGTCGCGCTGGATCAGCTCGTTTTCGACCAGCATGGCACAGCGTCCCAGCCTTTCGAGTTGAGGCGCACTCAGCTCACGTGGTGTGTGATCGATGAGGCACAAGGTGCCCAATGGCAATCCTGAACTGTCTCGCAGCAAGGCGCCGGCATAGAATCGGAGATATGGCGGGCCGGTGACCAGGGGATTGTCATGGAAGCGTTCATCCTTGCTCGCGTCGTTGACGACGAGGTAGCGCTCTTCATGGAGAGCGTGGGCGCAGAAGGCCAGGTCACGCCCCGTTTCACGTGCATCGATACCGCAGTGGGCCTTGAACCATTGGCGATTCTCGTCCACCAGTGACACGAGACAGATGGGGACATCGAAGATATCCGCGACCAGGCGCGTCAGGTCGTCATAACGCTTTTCATGCTCACTATCCAGTACGTGAAGCGCGTGCAGGCTATCGATTCGCTCCTGTTCGCGAGGATGAGGGGCTGCTGGCATGAACCCGGGACGCCCACCTGCCGCAATGGCGGGTGGGCTGACAGACGCGTTGTGTGGGGGGATGGCCATTGGCGAGGATCTCATCTGAGTGACACGGACACCATTCAGCTTATCGTTGCCTGCATCGCGAAGGGAGACTTAGCGCCTCTGGTCAATTAAACGGTAAACTTTCGAATATTCGTGATGCAATATGGAGCCGCGCGCCCTGCTGCCCTGCTCCCACATACCACGAAGCCCCCGCAGCTTGGCTGCGGGGGCTTCGTGTGGTCAGGCCATGGATCTCGCGGTTCGTGACGCGGATTCAGGCTTCGGCAGGTGCGTAGGAGCCATCTTCACGGTGGACTTCCTTGCCGGTCAGACCCGGCGTGAAGACACATGCCAGATGCATGGTCTTGGTAGCACGCAGCAGGTGGTCGTCATGTTCATTGAGGATATAGACGTCACCCGGCTTGATCGGCCAGACCTTGCCATCCGCCAGTGTCTCCACCTCGCCCTCACCTTCCATGCAATACACGACTTCATAGTGGTGCTTGTAGTGGATATGGGTCTCGGTACCTTCGAAGATACGGGTGATATGGAAGGAGCACTTGCCACCATCTTCGTCGAGCAGCAGACGAGTGCTGTCCCAGTTGCCGTTCTCGGCCTTGACCAGACGGTCTGTCTTGCGGGCTTCCTCGAGATTGCGAACGATCATCAACTTCTCCTCATTTGGGCGCTGTCATGACTCGACAGCTGACAGATGGCGATTCCCGTAGTGACATGAAGGCAATGGCGCTTGAACACGAAAGAGCCACGGCGCAGAACGATGAGCGCCTTCTTCGGTGACAGGTGACAAGGGCCAGGAATCGCATGAGATGACCCGCGCCATGGCGGGCCAGGGAAGAACGGGCGCCGATCACGTGACCAGCGCCCGATACCGCAGAGACTCAGCGCAGGACGGCTGCCGCATTTTCCTCGATGATGTCGAGGGCTTCCAGCAGGTCTTCATCACGGATGGTCAGCGGACACAGGCATTTGACGACCTGCCCGGAGTGACCGCTGGTCTCGATGATCAGGCCCTGCTCGAAACAACGTGAGGTGATGGCATCTGCCAGTTCACCTGACGCCACATCGATACCGCGCATCAAGCCACGACCTTTCTCGTGCGCCGCGAAGCCGTTTTCACGCGCCTTGGCGGCAATCTTCTGGAAGCGCTCCTCGACGATACGGCCCTTGCGTTGGATGTCGCGCTCGAACTTGTTGTCGCTCCAGAAGTGACGCAGTGCAGCGGCGCCGGTCACGAAGGCCAGTGCATGGCCACGGAATGTGCCGTTGTACTGACTCGGCTTCCACTCATCCAGCTCCGGACGCATCATCACCATCGCGAACGGCACGCCAGAGGCCGACAGTGACTTGGAGTTGCAGACGATGTCCGGAACGATGTCGGCATGCTCGAAACTGAAGAACTTGCCGGTACGACCACAACCCGCCTGGATATCGTCGATGATCAGCAGGATCTTGTGCTCCTTGCACAGGGCATCCAGACGCTGCAGCCATTCGATGGAGGCCGGGTTGATGCCACCCTCGCCTTGTACGGTCTCGACCAGTACGGCTGCCGGGCGGTCAAGACCACTGGAGGAGTCCTTCAGCAGCTTGTCGAGATACGCGACAGTGTCGACACCCTCGCCCATGTAACCATCATAGGGCACGAACTGTGCGCCCTGGGCAGGCAGACCCGCTGCATCACGGAACTTGGCGTTGCCTGTCGTGGCCAGAGCACCCATGGTGACGCCATGGAAGCCGTTGGTGAACGACACGATGTTATGACGGCCCGAGACCTTGCGCGCCAGACGGATGGCGGCTTCGACGGCATTGGTACCGGTCGGCCCCGGGAAGTGGACCTTGTAGTCCAGACCACGCGGCTTGAGGATCACTTCTTCCAGTGCTTCCAGGAAGTCGCGCTTGGCGGAAGTCCACATGTCGAGACCGTGGATGATGCCATCGCTGCTGATGTAATCGATCAATGCCTTCTTGAGTACCGGGTGGTTGTGCCCGTAGTTGAGCACGCCCGCGCCGGCCAGGAAATCGATGTAGCGCTTGCCATCCTCGGTGAATAGGTGGGCATTCTGCGCCTTGGTGAAGACGGTCGGGAAAGAACGAGAATAGGTGCGTACCTCGGATTCCATCTGTTCGAGTATCTGCGTATTCATGCTGTCACCTCCCTGGTGATGGATGGCCATGCTCGGCGCGATGAAAGCGCTGAGGGCCATGCCAGAATGTAAAGACGATTCAACGAATGACACTGACCCGCTTGCACACGATGACTTGGGGGTCGACAAGTGATGTCACGACTTTCCTGTCATGAACATCCAGCGGGTGAGACGTGATTCTCCTCGAGGTCCGACACGAGAATCGTGACACCGCCTCACCCGAGACTTCTCCATGGCGTCTTGAGACACCATGGCTGGCTCAGATATCGCTCGGCAGGAACGGACCGATACGTACCAGGTTCTCCGCGAGGTGCACGCCGCCCAGCTGATCCGAGGAGAAATACTCACGCGAATGCAGGGGGACCTGCCAACGCTCGGACAGACGCGTGAAGAGTGCCCAGGACGCTTCATTGTCAGGCGTGATGGTGGTCTCGAGGTGGCGCACATGGGCCATCTCCGGGCGCTTCATCACAGCTTCGATCAGTCGACGTGCCAGGCCAGTCCCGCGGGCTTTCTCGCCCACGGCGATCTGCCACAGGAAGAAGGTCTGCGGGGCATCATTGCGGGTGTAGCCCGAGACGAAGCCGACCACCGCACCCTCTTCATCTGTTGCCACGGCGCAGCTGTCACGGAACTGGGTTGCCAGCAGAACGTACGAATACCCTGAATTGAGGTCCAGCGGCGGGCATGCCTTGACCAGCTCATAGATGCCCCAGCCGTCATCAGTGGTCGGCTGACGGATGAACAGCGGCGTCGTGGCGCGGTTGATCACGGCATCATGGGTGTGGTGGGCAAGGCCCTGAATCGTGGAAGTCATTGTCATGGTTTTCATAGATTATTTCGCAGTTGGCGAATTCGCTATAAACCATAACAAACCGTTATGAGTCTTGCAAACCATAGTTTATTTGCGAAGCGCTCATGCATAACGGGAAATTATCGTTAATCGCCCCATCGCATGGGGCGCTCCACGGGGCAATCGCCACGCCTCCGCCTACCGCGCAGACGCCAGTCATGCCATGCCCCTATCCTCCATCCCCTATCGCCAGCCGTGCCTGAGTGCAGTAAGCGTCACTGACAGCAGAACGACATATGGCGCCCGCAGGCGCCATATGGAGAAGAAAGGGTATGAAGAGATGCCGTCGCGGCAGGCATCGTGAAGACGTCACATGCGGTCTCTGACGATGTCAGCAGATCCCCTTCGCACGTGTGCCCGAGCGGCAGGTCAGCGTTTCACGGCCGTCGAGGAAGCGGCTCGCCTGGAGGAGGACGCCACGATCTGCCCGAGTTCATCGTGGCGACTGAACTGGATGGCGCAGTTGCGGCCTTCATTCTTGGCTGCATATAGCGCCATATCGGCATTGTGAGTCAGCGCTTCACGTTGATTGCCGTGTTGCGGCGCGATCGCGATACCGATGCTGCATCCCACTTCCAGCTTGTGGTCTTCATAGAGGAAAGGCTTGCCCAATGAATCGATGATGCGCTGTGCCAGCTGGGCAAGTTCACCATGGCGCCCCAGATTTGCCTGGATGTCGGCATTGTGGACCAGTACCACGAATTCATCGCCGCCCAGACGTGCGACGAAGTCGTCCTTGCGCACCACCTGGTTGAGCCTTTCCGCGATCACCTTGAGAGCGACGTCACCAGCCGCGTGACCATAGGTGTCATTGATGGGCTTGAACTTGTCGATGTCCAGCATCAGACAGGCCATCTGACCGCCCTCTTCATTGACATCAGCCAGCCACTGCTCGCTTCTCTCATAGAAATGCTGACGATTGGGCAGGCCTGTCAGGGAATCATGCATTGCCAGCTGAGTGATGCGTTTCTTGTAGTTGTTGCTCTCGATGATGTTGTACTTGAACTTCTGCAACGCACGCGCCATCTGGCCGACTTCATTGGTGTGCTGAGTACTGTCGATCACCACGCTGACATCATCATTGGCCAGAGTGTTCATCGTCTGCGTGAGGCGGCGAATCGGCTTGAGCACATAGCGAGCGAACAGCCACATGGAAAGCCCGATCAGCACGGCGATCATGATCAGCGCCAGGCCATTGACGATAGGGGCCAGCGTCGCCAGCAGCTTGAGCGTCTTGCCGACCGCCGCCGAAGTGGCGGCGACGCGTTGATCGCTTTGATGATCCAGGACCGCAAGGCCCTCGATCGCTGGGGCGTCGTCGACCTTGACGCGGGCGTCAAGCTCACTGGCTGACATGCCGGGCTGCTCATCATGTAGATGACTGATCGTCAGCAGGCGCTCGCTGTAGGCCTGGATGACACTGGCGATATCGCGGATCGCACGCTGCTCTGCCACGTTCATGCCCATCTCGCGGTAGGCCGCAAGCGTCTCACGCAGCGACTGGATGTCCTGGGCGGCTTGCTGTCCATAGATGGCGTCCCCGCGCAGAACATAGTTCTTGAAGTGGTGGATCATCTCGCCGTACCCCATGTCCCGACGCAGGTTGGCGACCAGGCGCGCCTTGCCCATGCCATCTTCCAGCGGATTGGCATTGTCACGGGATTCACGTATGGCGACGCTGCGCAGGGTGTCCAACCCGGACACGGCCAGATAGTCATCCACGACGACCTGTCGGTCGATCTCGCGAACCGACTCATCAGTGGCCATCAGCTGACGAACCTTCAGTACCATGGCGTCGTAACGGTCCAGCGTCTCGTTCAGCCCATGGAGGGCCACTTCTTCCTGTTGACTGATCCCCAGACTCTGGTAGCGGAACAAGGCGCTGCGGGCTGCGCCGATTTCATTCTGGATCTCGGGAATCAACGCCCCATCATGTCGCAACACCAGGTTCTTGAAGTCGTGGATCATCCCGCCGAAGCCCATCGACTTGGTAAGCTGGCTCTCCAGGCGTGGCTTGTCGGAACGTGCCTGCTGATATTCGTGCCAGTCCGTTTCCAGTTCTGACACGTTGCGGGTGATGAAAGCCAACACGACCAGCAACACCAGCCCTGCCAGTGCGGAGAGTCCGCAGATGATGATGTTGATGGTACGAAAGCGCATGTTGGCCAGGGTCATGTATGGCGGTCTCTTCACTGGTGGATACGGTCATCGGGCAAGCCGTCATGAGGCGTCAGCGTAGGCGCCATCTGCAGCATGCATCTTCACAATACCAGAAATCCTAATACTCGGATGTATTACGCGGGGTCATTCCCGGCACCAGCCTCCCAATGAAAAGATCCCCCACCGCAACGCGGTGGAGGATCTTCATCTGATCAAGCTGGACGGGATGTCGCAGGCCATCGACAGGCGCCTTGAGGCATCACGTCAATGAATCAGTTGTAATAGGCATTGGTTGTATCGGTGTGATCGGTCACGTCACGAATGCCGGCGAGCTCGGGGATGCGTTCCAGAAGCGTCTTCTCCACGCCATCCTTGAGCGTCAGGTCAACGGCCGAGCACCCCTGGCACCCGCCGCCGAACTGCAGCACGGCAACCTGGTCGTCGGTCAGCTGCATCAGCTTGATCTCACCACCGTGTGCCGCCAGGCCCGGATTGATCTCGCTGTAGAGGATGTAATTGATGCGATCTTCCAGCGGGCTGTCCGCATTGACCTTGGGCATCTTGGCATTCGGCGCCTTGATGGTGAGCTGGCCGCCCATGCGATCCGCATTGAAGTCGACCGTCGCCTCTTCCAGGAACGGAACGCTGTGAGTGTCGAGATAGACCTTCAGCTTCGGAAGATCCAGAATCTCGTCCGTCGGCTCTTCTTCTCCCGGGCGGCAGTAGGCAAGACACGTCTCGGCATACGGAGTGCCCGGCTGGGTGATGAAGATGCGCACGCCGATGCCTTCCACGTTCTGCTTCTCGAGCAGCTCGGCAAGATACTCTTGGGCGCTATCGGTAATCTGGATGCTCTCACTCATGGCGCAGAGACTCTCTTGATGTCAGGTGACTAATGGCTCCATGTTAAGGAAATCCTGCTGCACTCGCAATCCTGAGCAAATCACTCGGGTTTGGCGCCATGGGCACGGCCACTCCCGGGTGGGCTTTCCTAAAGCACTCATGTTGCGCATGAATCATGCTCATCGTGACGATTCTGAGGTCTGATACGATAGCCACATCTGGCAAGGCGAGGATGCCGCGAGCGGATCCTTCACCAGAGCTTCCCAATAGCAATGAGTTCGCGCCTGTGGCGTGTGGCTTGCCTGGCAAAGTCCTTGCTTGGCAAACAGAGTCACACGTCCGGGAAACAACGCGACAAGTCACGTACGCTGGAGTCCGTCATGGCGCAAGCCCACCCCCCTGTTCCCTATTCCCTGCCCCTGTCTGACGCGCTGAGACAGGCGCTGCAGGAGCGTATCCTGATCCTCGATGGTGGCATGGGCACCATGTTGCAGAGCTATGGGCTGGAAGAGGAAGACTTCCGCGGTGAACGCTTCGCCGACTGGCCCAGTGACATCAAGGGCAACAACGACCTGCTGGCCCTGACACGCCCGGATATCGTCGAAGCGATTCACCACGCCTATTTCGAGGCCGGCGCCGATATCGTCGAGACCAACACCTTCAATGCGACCCAGTTGTCGCAGTCCGATTACGGCATGCAGGCGTTGGTGTACGAGATCAATCTCGAATCGGCGCGACTGGCGCGCAAGGCAGCCGATGACGTGGCCGCCGAGACCGGCATCCCGCGCTTCGTCGCCGGGGTGCTCGGCCCGACCAGCCGCACCTGCTCCATCTCCCCCGACGTGAATGACCCCGCCAAGCGCAACGTCACCTTCGATATCCTGCGCGACAATTATCGCGAAGCTGCGCTGGCGCTCTTCGAGGGCGGCGCGGACCTGATCCTGATCGAGACCATCTTCGATACGCTCAATGCCAAGGCGGCCATCTATGCCCTGGAGGAGCTGTTTGACGAGGGTCACCCGCGCCTGCCGGTGATGATCTCCGGCACCATCACCGATGCCTCGGGACGCACGCTGTCCGGCCAGACCACCGAAGCCTTCTGGAACTCGGTACGCCACGCTCGCCCGCTGAGCATCGGCCTAAACTGTGCTCTCGGCGCCGAGGAGCTGCGCCCCTATCTGCGTGAGCTGTCCGAGAAGGCCGATACCTTCGTGTCTGCACATCCCAACGCGGGCCTGCCCAATGAATTCGGCGAGTACGACCAGACCCCGGACGAGATGGCCGAGATCATCCGGACCTTCGCCGCGGAGGGTCTGCTTAACATCATCGGTGGCTGCTGTGGCTCCACGCCGGAACATATCCGCGCGATCAAGGGTGTGGTGGATCAATGCGCGCCCCGCAAGGTGCCCGAGATAGCCAGAGCTTGCCGCCTGTCGGGGCTTGAGCCCTTCAACATCCAGCCGGACTCGTTGTTCGTCAATGTCGGTGAGCGTACCAACGTCACCGGCTCCGCGCGCTTCCGTCGCCTGATCAAGGAAGAGGATTACACCACCGCGTTGGAAGTCGCCCTCGAGCAGGTCGAGAGCGGCGCGCAGGTCATCGACGTCAACATGGATGAAGGCATGCTGGAGTCACAGGAGGCCATGGTGCGCTTCCTGAACCTGATCGCCTCGGAGCCGGATATCTCGCGGGTGCCGATCATGGTCGACTCCTCGAAGTGGGACATCATCGAGGCGGGGCTCAAGTGCATCCAGGGCAAGGCTGTGGTCAATTCCATCTCGCTCAAGGAAGGCGAGGAAAGCTTCCGTCACCAGGCGCAGGTCTGTCGACGCCATGGCGCGGCCGTGGTGGTCATGGCATTCGATGATGTCGGACAGGCCGACACCTATGAGCGCAAGATCGAGATCTGCGAGCGAGCCTACCGATTGCTGGTCGAAGATATCGGCTTCCCGGCCGAGGACATCATCTTTGACCCCAACATCTTCGCCATCGCCACCGGCATCGAGGAGCACAACAACTACGGCGTCGATTTCATCGAGGCCACGCGCTGGATTCATGCCAACCTGCCGCATGCGATGATCTCCGGCGGCGTCTCCAACGTGTCCTTCTCGTTTCGCGGCAACAACCCGGTGCGTGAAGCGATCCACTCGGTGTTCCTCTATCACGCCATCCAGGCGGGTTTGAGCATGGGCATCGTCAATGCCGGCCAGCTGGCGCTCTACGATGATCTACCCGATGAGTTGCGTGAGGCCGTCGAGGATGTGGTGCTCAATCGTCGTGATGACAGTACCGAGCGTCTGCTCGACATTGCCGACAAGTACAAGGGTGATGGCAGTACTGGCGAGAAGAAGGAAGATCTCGAGTGGCGCAGCTGGCCAATCAACAAGCGTATCGAGCACGCGCTGGTCAAGGGCATCACCACGCATATCGAGGAAGATACCGAAGAGGCGCGGGTCCAGGCGGCGCGCCCCATCGAGGTCATTGAAGGCCCCTTGATGGATGGCATGAATGTCGTCGGTGACCTGTTCGGTGCCGGCAAGATGTTCCTGCCCCAGGTGGTGAAGTCGGCGCGCGTCATGAAGCAGGCGGTTGCCCACCTGATCCCCTTCATCGAGGCCGAGAAGAGCGGCGAGACCCAGGCCAAGGGCAAGATCGTCATGGCCACCGTCAAGGGCGATGTCCACGACATCGGCAAGAACATCGTCGGCGTGGTGCTTCAGTGCAACAACTATGAGGTGATCGATCTGGGCGTGATGGTACCCGCCGAAAAGATCCTGCAGACCGCCATCGACGAGAAGGCCGATATCATCGGGCTTTCGGGCCTGATCACGCCATCACTGGACGAGATGGTCAGCGTCGCCAGGGAAATGCAGCGTCGGGGCATGCAGTTGCCGTTGCTGATCGGGGGCGCCACCACCTCCAAGGCGCACACGGCGGTCAAGATCGAGCCACAGTACGAGCATCCGGTCATCTATGTCACCGATGCGTCGCGTGCCGTGGGCGTGGCGTCTCGTCTGCTGTCACCCGAGCTCAAACCCGACTTCGTCGACCAGGTGCACAGCGAGTATGCCGTGGTGCGTGAGCGCAATGCCAAACGACGCCCGAAGGCTGCGGACCTTGACTATGCCCAGGCGCGCAAGCGCCGCTTCCAGCCTGACTGGGAGAATTACACGCCGCCGGCGCCAAGTTTCACGGGCCTCAAGGTCTTCGATGGGTATGATCTCAACGAACTGGTCGAGCGTATCGACTGGACGCCCTTCTTCATGAGCTGGCAGCTGTCAGGCAAGTATCCGAAGATCCTGCAGGATGAGGTGGTCGGAGACGCCGCGCGTGCCCTGTTCGCCGATGCCAGAGAAATGCTGCGCAAGTTGATCGATGAGAAGGTGCTGACCGCACGTGGGGTCATCGGTTTCTGGCCAGCCAACTGTGTCGACGACGATACCCTGGAGGTCTATGCCGATGAGTCGCGTACTCACGTCATCGAGCACCTCCACCACATCCGTCAGCAGATGACCAAGAACCGCGACGGCGTCTGTCACAGCCTCGCCGATTTCATCGCTCCCCGAGACAGTGGCAAGCCGGACTGGATCGGTGGCTTCGCCGTCACCACCGGGCATGGGGCGGATGAATTGGCCAGACAGTACGAGGAGGCTGGCGATGACTACAACGCCATCATGGTCAAGGCGTTGGCGGATCGTCTCGCCGAAGCCTTTGCCGAGCGCCTGCACGAACGTGTCCGCAAGGAGTTCTGGGGATATGACGCCGAAGAAGTGCTGGACAACGAGGCACTGATCGCCGAGCGGTATCGGGGCATACGTCCGGCGCCCGGCTACCCGGCCTGTCCGGACCACACTGAGAAGGCCACGCTGTTCCGCATGCTCGAACCTAAGACGCATGCCGGCATGGTGCTGACCGAGAGCTTCGCCATGTGGCCTGCCGCCGCCGTTTCCGGCTGGTACTTCGCCCATCCTGAGTCGAAGTACTTCTCCACCGGCAAGATCACCCGGGACCAGGTGCTGTCATTGGCGGAGCGCAAGCGCATGCCACTCGCCGAAATGGAGCGCTGGTTGTCACCGGTACTGAGCTACGATCCGGACAACGCCAGCTAGATCAGGTCGTACGAAGACTTGCCAAGCCGCCAAGCGTATCTCGCACAATCATGCAAAGGGCACCTGCCAGCGCAGGTGCCCTTTTGCGTGGGGCTGGTTGACTCAGCAGAGTCTCGGTCAGCGTCATGCACCGGATGCTGCCTGTGACACCTCACGCTATAATGGCTTCCTTTGTCCTTCCCTGCCCTCTGACCTGCGAGCCGTCTGTGTCCCTGTTCTGCGCATCCATCCCGTCTGTCCTGCCCTGCGCGGCGGCATCGTCTGAAGGTGACCCTGGAGATTGCCGGCGGCGGTATTCACCGGCGATGGGGCGTGCGTGATGTTGCCTGAACGCCAACGCAGCCTGAGAATTCTGAAGCTGGCACTGCCCATCATCGGTGGCATGCTGTCGCAGAGCCTTCTCAATCTGATCGATGCCGCCCTGGTAGGACAGCTTGGTGAGACGGCGCTGGCGGGAGTCGGGGTCGGGGGCTATGCCATGTTCATGGTCACGGCCTTGATCTTCGGGCTGTCATCCGCCGTGCAGGCCCAGACCTCTCGACGGCTGGGAGAATCTGCCCCCGAACGTTGCGGCGAAGGGCTGAATGCCGGACTGATATTGGCATTGTCGGTGGGCATTCCCATGATGTTGGCCTGCCATCACTGGGCAGACACCTTGCTTCGTCTGATCAATGACCAGCCTGAGGTCCACGCAACGGCCACCTCCTACTTCCAATGGCGCGTCGCCGGCATCGTGCCCGTCGCCATGGCATTCTGCTTCCGCGGATTCTGGAATGGACTTCAGCGCACCGGTATCTATCTGCGCATCATGTTGATCACCCAGCTGATCAATGTGGTGTTGAGCATCATCTTGATCCATGGACTCTATGGCGCCCCCAGGATGGGGGCCGATGGTGCAGGTGCCGGCACGACACTGTCACTCTTCGTGGCATTGGGCCTGTGGGTGCAGGCGACCCTGGGAGAGCGCAGACAACATGGCGTACTGCATGCCTGGCCGCCACTGAGACACTATCTGACGCTGCTCAAGCTGGCGGTGCCCCACTCCTTCCAACAGCTGTGGTTTGCGGCGGGCTATGCCGTGTTGTTCTGGATTCTGGGCAGAATCGACGCGGCCAGCGTGGCGGTGGGTCATGTGCTGGTCAATCTCTCCCTGCTGCTCATTCTGCCCGGAGTCGGTCTGGGGCTGGCGGCCATGAGTCTGGTGGGCCAGGCATTGGGGCGCGATCACCATGAAGATGCCCATCGTTGGGGATGGGATACGGTGCGCATCGCCCTGCCTTGCCTCATGCTGCTGGGATTGCCGCTCTGGGCGGCACCGGAAAGCGTGCTGGGCCTCTTCCTGCATCGCCCGGAGTTGATCGCGCTGGGCAAGCTCCCGTTACAGCTGACCGCCGTGATGATCATCATGGACTGTGCGGCCATCGTGCTGGCTCAGGCGTTGCTCGGGGCTGGTGCCAATCGCACGGTCATGACCGCCACCCTGGCCATCCAATGGCTGCTCTTCCTCCCGCTTGCCTGGTGGTTCGGGGTGCATCTGGAGGGTGGATTGCTGGCCATCTGGTGCACTCAGCTCGGGTATCGAATCTTCAACTCTCTTGTCTTCAGTGCCATCTGGCAACGCAGAGAGTGGCAGTTGCTGCGGCTCTGAGCCTCGCCCTCTTTCTTCATCAAAGGGCCGTGGCGGCCTTGTCCTGTCGACCTCGAGATCGCCAGGGGGGAATCACCGCCACGTGGGTTCCCTTTCATCTGGCATTGCCTCTGAATCGGTCTGGAGGACCGAAGCGTTGAAATCGGGTGATAGCACACGATTGTTGAGGCGTATGACATGCTGAGGTCTGGAGTATGTTGGTCATACTGCAAATCCTTGACATCGGGTGCCGACATGTCGATCACGTCTACATCAGGAGGTTGGATCAAGAGTGCGCGGCGATGGATTCCCGTCGCTTGCGTCATGGCGTTCAGCCCCCCGATTGCCGCTTCCTCAGCCCCCCTCCCACCAGTCCTTGATGTTGCCTCGGCCAGCAGTCACTCGAGCATGACCAGGGTGGCCGACGAGATGCCCCCCACGGCGGCGTCCCTCGCGCCCGGGCGAAATCTGACCGCCGTCTTCGTCAATCCGGGGCTGCCTGGGGAGCGATTCTGGAACATGGTCACGGCGACGATGCAGGCAGCAGCTCGAGACCTGAATGTCTCGCTGGAAGTCGTATATGCCGAGCGAAATCCCATCCTCATGAAACGATTGGCAAGCGCGGCCCTGGCGCGTGCAACACCCCCGGACTACCTCGTGCTGGTCAATGAGGAGCAGGCCGCTTCCGACCTCCTGCCTCTGGCAGATGGCGGCTCATCACATGTCGTGATGCTGTTGAACGGCTTGACCCCGGAGGAGCAAACAACTCACGGCGTCCCGGGCAGTGTCCACCCCTCCTGGATCGCCAGCGTCATTCCCGACAACCATGGTGCCGGGAGAAGGATGGCCAGCGAATTGATTGACGCGGCGCGTATCTATCCGCCCGGTGAAACGCGCCACGGGCTCGCCTTGATCGGCGATACCAGAACGCCAGCCTCCATCGCTCGCAATGCCGGGATGCTGAATGGCTTTGCTGAGCATGATGCCGTCAAGATGACGCGCATTCTCGAGGCACGCTGGAACCTTCCGGATGCTGAGCGGCTCACGCATCACTATCTCCAATGGGCCGAACGCTCGGGATTGCACAATACCCTCATCTGGGCGGCAAACGACGCCATGGCGGAAGGTGCCGTCCGAGCGGTTGAAGCCAGTGGCATGCAGCCGGGCAAGGATGTGCTGATCGCGGGTCTCAACTGGTCGCCCGAGGGCATCGCCATGGTGATGGACAAGCGCATGGTGATGTCAGATGGCGGGCATTTCATGGCGGGAGCCTGGGCGATGGTGATGTTGAGAGACCACGCTGATGACACCCACTGGGCCCCCAGAACCGTGCACTTCCCGATGAGCCCCATCCATCAGGGAAATGTCGATATCTACGGCCCGTTGCTGATCCAGCCGGACTGGGAAACGGTGGACTTCACGCGCTTCAGATTGCAGACAATGGAAGACGACTACGCGTTTGATCCGATGGCAGTGTTGGAGCAGATGAAAGACTCGCCTGCGCCACTCGAACGACAGGACTGATCGAGCAGATCATGGTGCGGCCCCGGGAGAGGAACACGTCAGATCACCCGTCGCCAGGCAGCCCTCTCCCCTTCAGCTCGCCAGCCGCGGGGATCGACTTGCTTCCTGACAGCCTGTCACACGCGATAATGGAGTCATCATGAGATTGACGCGACCTTCACTGGCTTCACGATGTTCGAGGATGTGCCGTGCCCTTGCCCTGTTGGCATTGATGTCCATCTCAACGATGACTCAGGCCGAGAGCTTGCGTCCCATCAAGCAGGTCGTGTTTCTGAATCCCGGATATTCCACGGAAACGTTCTGGGCCCAGGCGATCATCGCTGCCTCGACGACCGCTGAATCCCTGGGGATGCATCTGGAAGTCTTCAGTGCCAGACGCAACACCGACGAATTCATTCGAATGGGAAAGCAGGTATTGAACCGAGAGAGCCCTCCGGATCTATTGATCACCACCAACAACCATGGACTGGCGGTTCCATTGATCGAGATCAGCCATGCCGTGCGCGTGCCCATGATCATCATCGTCAATAGCCTGACCCCCCGCCAGGCCAGAGCGTTGGGCAAGCCACTTGGCCGATATCCCTACTGGCTGGGCAGCGTTTCGCCTGATCATCAGCAAGGGGGGCACGACAGCATGGTGGCACTCATCAATCGCCATGACGTCTTGCATGGCAAGTCGGATGGTCGAGGCATCGCTCTTGTCGGAGGGCTGCATGACGAGGCGACACGACTCCGGGTGCGCGGTGTACAGGACGCGCTTCTCAGAGCCCCCCATCTGTCCCTGGATCGGATATTTCAGGCCAACTGGAGTTATGAGGATGCCTACCGAAAGGTCGAAAGCTACTTGAGACATCAAACAGACGCCCGCCCCCTTCGCATGATATGGGCGGCCAATGACCTGATGGGCATCGCGGCCATTGATGCCCTCAAGCGCAATGGGCTTCGCCCGGGCAAGGATGTCGTCGTGGCTGGCATGGGATGGACCCGTGCCGGAATCGATCACCTGCGCTCAGGAGAGATGGAGGTCAGTGCTGGCGGAGGCGCCCTGGCGACCGCCTGGTCACTGGTCCTGCTCGCCGCGGTACAACAAGGAAGCCTCCAGGCACGTGATATCGGCACTCGCTATTACACCATGGGGATCGCGCTGGCTGGGGACCCGGAGGCCTTTCTGGACAGGATTCCTCTGGAAGTGCTTGCCCTGCAACCGATGGATCATCTAATCAATGAGGTCGCGACACTTCCCCCTGATGCCTCTCCCTTCCTTCCAATGCCCGCTCATGCCGCTTCATCGTCCAGCGTTGCAGCACCGAGTGCATTGACGGCCGTCCATCAGGGAGCACGCCGCCATGCGCAATGACGAGACACAGGACAGGCATCACGACACGACAGAGGCGCATGAGAGTCATGAGAGTCATGAGGGTCATGAGGGTCATGAGGGTCATGAGGGTCATGAGGGCCACGATGCCTCGCCCCTGCGCTGGCGGATATTGCGCGTGCTGGCGCCGCTCATCCTGTTGATCTGTGCAGTCAGCGGCGTCGTGGGTTATTCACTGTATTCAAGTGAAACCATCGAGCACATGCACGAAGATCATCAAGAGATGATGAACATCACGGTTCTGTCCCTGCCAAGTGCGATCTGGAACTTCGATGACGATGTCATTCACGCCTATCTGGAAACGCTGAGCAGTCATCCCAGCGTGCATGCAGTGCGCTACTACAACCATGAGGGCACTCTCGTCGAGGAGATCACCAAGCCGGGCGACGCCCTGGACCCGATGATACATTCCCAGGAGCTGGTCTATCGCAATTCTCTCGTGACGCAGGTCGTGGGGCGACTGGAGATGGAAAGCACCAATGCTCCCTTGCTTGCCAAGCAATACCAGGGAGGAGCGCTACTGTTCGTCATCGCACTCTCGATCATCATCTGCGTTCTGCTGATCGTTTCCTGGCAATTGAAACGCTACGTGATGGTCCCTCTCAACCGGGCGATCGCCAGCATGCGTCAGCTGGAGAATCCGCAGACGGCATTTCGCAGGATCCCGCTCACGCGCTCAAGAGAGATCAACAAGGTCATTGCACAGCTGAATAGCCTGGGCGAGCGCATCTTCATCATGATGGAGGCGCTGCGTGACAACGAAGAGCGCTATCAGCATTTCTATCGCGACACCCCTGCACTGCTCCTGGTGATTGATGCTCACGGTACGGTGCTGGATGTCAGCCAGAGGATGCTCGAGGTAACGGGGTGGAAGCGAGAGCAACTGGTGGGATCGCCCTTCGATACCTTGATCATCGGCCAGAATGCTCATTGTATCGATCGCATCAGCTCGGCGCTTCGCAAGGGGGACGCGTGCGAGAACCAGGTGATGACCCTCAAATGCCTCTACGAAGAGGACCGGCAGGTACAGGTGGTCATCCCGTCGGCCACCAATGACAGCGAACGCGGCACCATGATGCTGTTGTCGGACGTTACCGAATTGAAGCGGACCCAGAAGCGATTGCTGGAGCATGAGCTGATCGACCCGCTGACACAGCTGCCGAATCGTCTGGCCCTGAACTCACACCTTCAGACACTCATCAATGGCGGGGCTCCCTTCGGACTGCTGCTGGTCAACATCGATCGTTTTCACAGCATCAATCACCACCTCGGCCCTGTCGACGGCGACATCCTGCTCAAGGAAGCAGGAGAACGTCTGAAGAGTTGCACTCCAGCCTGGATGGGTCGCTCCGGCGGAGATGAATTCGTCATGACCTGTGACACAAGCGAATTGCGCGCCCTGGCGCGTCGGATTGAACTGGCCTTCTCGACGCCGCTTC
Organism: Cobetia sp. 5-11-6-3; assembly: GCF_013374055.1. Taxonomy (NCBI): domain Bacteria; kingdom Pseudomonadati; phylum Pseudomonadota; class Gammaproteobacteria; order Oceanospirillales; family Halomonadaceae; genus Cobetia; species Cobetia sp. 5-11-6-3. The sequence goes on from NZ_BLWJ01000004.1 coordinate 154,911, forward strand.
TCAAGGCGGGGGAGCCCATCAATCTCAGCCTGAGCAAGGCAGGGCTTGAAGTTCGCCAGGATGATGAGACGCCCAGTCGTCTGATGCGCCTGCTCGAGCGCACTGTCATGGATATCAAGCACAAGGGAGGCAACCAGTACCGACTCTGTGTACGCGACAGCGCTCTGGAGGACGGTGAGCCACTGTTTCTCAAGGAGCGTCTGATTCGCGAGGCCCTGACCAGAGGTTGGCTCTGCCTTTACCTGCAGCCCATCTTCCAGGCGCAAAGTCCTGATCTCGATGCACCAACATTGCTGGGGGCGGAGGCACTGGTGCGTATCCATCACCCAGACCTTGGCTTGATTGGGCCCGATGAATTCATTGCGGCAGCGGAGAAGACGGGGCAGATCATCGATATCGGAAACTGGGTACTGGAAGAAGCAGCCGTCATCTTGAGTGAATGGCAAAAGCAAGGTATCGAGACTCGTTACCTGTCCGTCAATGCCTCTGTCATGCAGTTCAGGGATCAGGGCCTGCTGCACAAGCTCGAATCATTGATCGAACGCCATCCGATACGTCCTCGGCAGCTGATCATCGAAGTGACCGAAAATCTGATGCTCGACAATGAGGACAGCCTGCGCTTTCAGCTGGAGGCGATTCGCAAGCTGGGCGTGAATCTGTCATTGGATGACTTCGGTACTGGCTTTTCATGCCTTTCCTATCTTCACAATCTGCCCTTCGGCACCTTGAAGATCGACCGCTCGTTCGTGATGAACGTACAGACAAGCCGGCGAGACAGGGAGCTTGCACGCATCATCGTCGACATGGGGCATTCGCTTGGCATGCAGGTCGTCGTGGAGGGAATCGAGGCACGGGGTCAGGCAGAGATCTTCAGGGCCATGGGAGTGCGCGCCTTCCAGGGGTATCACTTCGCGCGTCCGATGCCCCTGCAGGCCTTCAATGCCCGGTATTCATCGTCAAGTGAAACCCGCATGTGTCTTCTTCGGGCGGCGACACCCGACGATCAGAACCGCGACGGCCAGATAGGCACGGGCCGTGACGAGGATTGACGCCAGCGACATGATGTCATTCAGGGCTAGACGCGCATATTGCAGCCTCTGGCCTTTTCTTTCGTTCTTGCCGTAGGCACACTCATGACATCTTCTTCATAACCCTATCATCGAAAAGTATGATTATTTATTCTTTTAAAGAATAAAAGATAGGGAGTAAGGTGACCGCAGCATCAACAAGACTCGCATCAGTGGTCGCCCACCTGATGCCCGACCGCAGGACACCCCTGACATGTATCGGTATGACACTTACGACCAGACCCTGGTCGACGAGCGGGTAGCTCAGTTCAAGGACCAGATGGACCGCTATCTGGCCGGCCGCTTGGGTGAGGAAGAATTTCGTCCCCTGCGCCTGCAGAACGGCCTCTACATTCAGCGTCACGCACCGATGCTGCGTATCGCCATTCCCTACGGCATGCTGAGCGCTGCACAGCTGCGCTCACTGGCTGCCATCAGCCGTCGCTATGACCGTGCCTATGGTCACTTCACCACGCGTCAGAATCTGCAGCTCAACTGGCCGAAGCTTGAAGATGTCCCGGCGATCCTCGCCGAGCTGGCCCAGGTCGAGATGCATGCGATCCAGACCAGCGGCAACTGCATCCGCAATACCACTACGGATCAGTTCGCCGGTATCGCGCAAGACGAGACGGTGGATCCGCGTCCCTGGTGTGAGCTGATTCGTCAGTGGTCCACCCTGCACCCGGAGTTCGCCTATCTGCCGCGCAAGTTCAAGATTGCCGTCACTGGCGCCAGCGCGGACCGTGCCGCGATCCAGGTCCACGATATCGGCCTGCGCCTGACACGTGGCGAGGATGGTCGCGTCAAGGCGACCGTGCTGGCAGGTGGCGGCCTCGGTCGTACCCCGATGGTCGGCGATGTCGTGCGGGAAGATCTCGATTGGCAGCACCTGCTGACCTATCTTGACGCCATCGTCCGCGTCTATAACCAGTGGGGCCGTCGTGACAACAAGTACAAGGCGCGCATCAAGATCCTGGTCAAGGCATTGGGCATCGAGGAGTTCCGCCGCCGTGTCGAGGAAGAATGGGCACACCTGAAGGATGGCCCCGAGACACTGACAGATTCGGCGGTTGCCAAGGCGACCGAGTACTTCCCGGAACCGGCGCGTCGTGCCGTCGGCGAGGACGCGATTGCGGCCTACGAGACACTGCGCAGCGAGAACCGAGCCTTTGCCCGTTTCGTGACCAACAATGTCGTCGGCCACAAGGTCCCGGGTTACAAGGCCGTCACCTTGTCGCTCAAGCGCCGTGAACTCGCGCCGGGCGATGTCACCGCTGATCAGATGGACGCCGTGGCCGACCTCGCGGAAGAGTACGGTTTCAGTGAACTGCGTGTGACGCACGAGCAGAACCTGGTGCTGTCAGATGTGCCGGTCGATCAGCTCGAGAATCTCTGGAAGGCGCTGGACGCGCTGGGCATGGCCAACCCGACCGTTGGCACCCTGGCCGACATGATCTGCTGCCCTGGCGGAGATTTCTGCTCACTGGCCAATGCCAAGTCGATCCCGATCGCCCAGGCACTGCAGGATCGCTTTGAAGACCTCGACTTCCTGTATGACCTCGGCCCGCTGGATCTGAACATCTCCGGTTGCATGAACGCCTGCGGCCACCACCACGTCGGCAACATCGGCATTCTCGGTGTCGACAAGAAAGGCCAGGAGTTCTACCAGGTCTCGCTTGGCGGCCGCAGTGATGACAACGCGACCATCGGCAAGATTCTCGGCCCGTCGTTCAATGCCGAGGACATGCCGAACGTCATCGACAAGGTGTTGCAGGTATATGTCGAGCAGCGACTGGAAGATGAGGTCTTCGTCGATACTTACCACCGCATCGGCATGAAGCCGTTCAAGGAGCGGGTCTATGCCTGAGGTGACAGCGGAAATGACGTCAGCACGTGAATTGACTGATCAGCGTCAAGGCGGAGTCATCCGTCAGAACCAGCTGGTCCCCGAGGACGCCTGGCAGGTCGTGCGCCTTGATGAAGACGGTAACCTGCCGAGCTACCAGCAACCTGCCCTGCTGCCTCTGGCACACTGGCAGGCGCTGGTGGACGCAGGTGAAGGGTCTGACCAGCTTGGCCCCTGGCTTGCCAGCGATACCGAGCTGACACCGGAGCTGGGAGAAGCACTTGCCACTGCACCGCTGCTGGCAGTCGATTTCCCCAACTTCAATGATGGGCGTGGCTATACCCTCGCCCGCCTGATGCGAGAGCGGTATGGTTTCCAAGGCGAAATTCGTGCCATTGGCGATGTGCTGGTCGATCAGCTGCATTACATGAGCCGCTGTGGCATCGACGCCTTCCAGCTGCGCTCGGACCAGTATGTGGAAGATGCCTTGTACGCGCTGTCCATCTTCAGCGTGAGTTACCAGACAGGTATCGATCAGACGAGTCCGCTGTTCTCTCGTCGCTGGTAACCCTGACGACTAGCCAATGAAAGGCCCCGTGAGCTGGATGTCACCAGTTCACGGGGCCTTTTCGTTTCAGGTCACCTCTTTCGTTGCAGACCTTGTCGTGGTATCGGCCTATAGCATGGTATCGATGCCTATCGACAGGTCACGCCGCCATCACCGTGGCCAGCAATGCCATGCCCCCGACCAACAGAGCAGCCATCACCAGTCCTACCACCAGAAAGTCCAGCGCATGACCATGCTCGAAGTCACGTTTGCGGTTGGCTTCCTTCTGAACGCCGATGAATGCAGCAAGCACGGATTTGACTTCGTTGATCATGAGCACCTCCCAGAATGACGCATATCAATATGGTGGTGGAACAACGCTGCAAGGCGTGGCGGCAACCCCTGCGGACAACTACGATGAGGTGATGCTGCCTTTCGCGTCACATGCGGACCTGAATTCACTATTGGCCAGAATCTGCTCGAATACCAGTGAATCATGACACGGACGGGACACAAGACAGCAGCTTCCAGTGCATTATCCAGCCGCTGAAGGAGCTATCCTCATGGAACTTTCCGTCGTGCCATCTCTGCCTTTCAAACCCTTGACGGCCCATCCGCTGTCCTGGATGAACCGTCCTGATGATCTCGTGCACCCTCTCGCCCCCTGGATGCGATGCCAGCAGGTCTTCTGGTCGCTGGGGTTGCAGGCCTATCAGCAGGAACTGGCCTTCATTCAGCTCTGTCAACTCAAGGGGCTTGAGATGACTCAGGCGCTATTGGCAGGTGACTGGCAGGAGGCTCGGACCTCGCCTGAATTGCTTGGCAAACTCGCCGGGGATGTCACCGAGCATGCGCTGACTCGCATGAAGCGACTGCAGACATTGAATGAAGAATTGCAGGATGCCATCTGGGAAGAGATCTGACTCGCATGACAGGAGCCTCCCCCGGTCTCCACGCAATGTGCCGGGGGAGAGATCACGCCAGAAATGCACAGCGAAAGGGAGCCTCTGGCGATGGCAAGGAGACTGGCGCCGTGAGGATGGAATGTGACGATTCAGGCAAGGACCATGGATGACATCAATCCGTCCGTGTCTGGAACTCACTGAGATCGCACAGCCAGGCATGTACCGTTTCACGATCCAGCCCGAATTCCGCGATCAGGCTCTCCAGACGCGCATTGAATTCAGCCTCACGCGCTTCAGCCGGGTCCGTTGCCTGGGGGCTGCTTTCTGACGTGGCGGGGGGAGTCGAGGGACGATCCAGCGCATTCAACTCTTCAGCCAATGCCTTTTCAAGTTCATCAAACAAGGCACGCTGCTTGCGGGCGCTTGCGATGACCTTTTCATCATGTCGGTTCATGCATGGTTTCCACTATTGATCTTGTCGACAACAAGAAGAGAGGCTGAAACATTCAAGACAGCAAAATATCACACTATGCCCAAGGCTTCTGCAATGTCATATCGGCGACATGGGGGAGTAACGGAATCAGGAGGCAACCCCTTGGGAAGAAAGCCGCCAGGGAAGTGATATCTTCTTGAAAGCCATGAAGAAGGCGCCTGTCATCATGCCCATTTCCCACCATGCTAGCAAGCACGCAAGGGACGCAGACCCGCCACCTTGAGACGGCAATTCCCAGGCAATCTCCCCATGTTGGGCATGGCGTTGACCAGACGCTCGGTGCGTGATCGACAAGCAACGAACGCTTTGTCGTTGTGGTGTATCCTCAGTGTACGAAAAATACACGGATGATGTATCTGATGATCAAGGATAATGATCTTTCCTCAGACAACACACCACCAGGGCGGTCTTTCCTTGACGCCACGCGAGAATTCGCCGGCCTTTCGATTCGGCACTGGTTGGGGCTGGTAGCGCTCTCAGGCGTGGTGCTAGGCCTGGTGTTGATCATTCTCGAAAGAGACAGCCGCGAGATGGAAGCGCTGCATGCGGCTTCCACGCGTGACCTCATCACGAGCGAGAGGCGTCTGCAGGCAAGCCTGCTGGTCGAGCAGACGCTCGGCGTGATTGCCTCACGGCATCGAGATTACGAACATCGTCTGCAGCGACTGATGATGACGACGATGCGGGCCCCCTTCTTGGGAATCACCCACCTTACCGGTCGAGATCGGTCCTATATCAGTACCGAGCTCCTGCGTCAGTTCCCTGATCTTCGCATCAACCCGGATTGGATCGATATCGTTCAATTGCCGAGCAATCTCTATCCGGATTGGTGGTCCACCGAACTCAATCTGCGCCTGCACACGAGCAATGACATTCCTCACTTCCTGCGTGGCACGGACGCAGGCCTGATCTTCGCCATCCCGAGCCAGCAGGGCCTGGGCAAGGATGGTGAGGTTCGCCGCCCTCGCAACACCGCCTCGACCATCTGGACCCTGATTCATATCGACCCGCAGATGGTGGCATTCCTGGTCGCCAACGAACTTCGTCAATCCCTGCATGCCAGCCTGGACAAGGGAGAGAGTCGCTATGTCTGGATCAATGAAATTCTGGATCCGACGGGCGGCCCCGGCTACGCCCGTCGCCTGATTCACCCGCTCTTGCCCGGCACCGAAGGCACGCTGCTCTCCACCGAGCATCGGGACAGCAGTGGACGCCAGCCTTACAAGACCGAACTCGAGGGTGTCCTGCAGGGAAGTGGCATCTTCTTCGATTACCGCTTCCCCCGCTCCCGTGGGGGGCCTGAGGAAGACAAGACGACCTATGCCGCGCTGTATCCGCCCTTCCAATGGATCGTGGCCAGTGGGGTCTACATGGGCGACATCAACAATGCGGCCCTGACAGCCCACGCGGACATCATGCAGGAGAAAAGCCGTCTGGAGCGCTGGCATCTCCTGCTGACCCTCGGTGCCTGCCTGCTGCTGTTCCTGGCCATCGGTCATGCCCTCTTCCGGCAATCCCGCACACGTCAGCGTCAGATGCGCCAACGCATGGGGCGTCTGGAAAACCAGCTTGAGCAGCGCGGTGAGGACAGGCTGATCAATACCCTGCAGATGATTCGCAATGAACGCTGCCCGCAGCATGAAGGCAATGACCTCATCGTCGCCGAATACGTGACGGCCATCGCCAGAGAGCTGGGGCTTGAAGAGGCGCAGATCAGCGCACTGGAGCGCACGGCCATGCTCCATGACATGGGCCGACTGACACTTCCCGACACGCTGCTCAAGCCGATGGCGCAGCTTCAGTTCGATCAACAACAGTTGTTGCGTCAACAGGCGGATATCGGCAGCCGAGTGTTGAGAGAAGCGCTCAATGCGCCTCTGGAGGCCAGCCTGCTGAGTGAAAGCCAGCACTACATGCCTTACCGCCAGACGGACTCGGAGGCGGCCTTGCTGTCGCGATCTGCCAGTCCCGCGATCCTGGCGCTGGTCGTCCAGGTCCTGGAGCTGGTGAGATACTCGGGCCTGACTCAGGCGGAGGCCATCAGTGAAATCGAGCATTGCGCCTACCAACCCTTTGCGCCGGACATCCTTCAGGCGGCACGCAGGGTGTTGACCCGCAAGCCGCTCCCCAGGGCCGAGCCACGCAGCGCGATTCCCGGCCCGCGTCAGATCGAGCGCCATGCGGATCAGTGGCGTGACCAGACGACCGGTTGCTTCAACCGTGCCTTGCTGGAGACCTTGCTGGCAGGCTTGCTGCATGAAGGGCATGTCACTGTGCAGGGGATAACGCTTCACCATCTCCAGCTCGTCGGGACGCAGTCCCCTCTCACTACGGACCGGCAATTCGGTCCCCATCTGAATGCCTGTTTGTACCCGCTCAAGGTGTTCCATCTGGCCCCTGGCCACTTCGTGGTCCTGGAAGACGAGACCGAGGAAGCCTCGAACGTTCCCGTGCTGACTCCAGCCACTCAGCAGCAATTGAGGAATGTACTCAGGACCTTCGAGACAGACGCGGAACTCGTCACCCGACAGAGACTTCTGTCCGGTGATGAGTCACTCAAGGACTGGCGACATCACATCGATCAGCTGATCGCTGATGACTGATGATTGATGGCAAGGTCTGAGGGGAGTCGACCGATCCCAGCGGCCTGCCCGAAGTCTCGCCATACCCCCTCCCCACCTCTCAAGGCGACCTGGCCTGCCGGCAACGACCAAAGTTGCATTCGTTGAGGCTTGTTCAAATGTCTGACATTTATTAAAGTTCATTCAGACATTTACCGTAGCTTGCCCTGCGCACTACGTCAGCCACGAGGCCTCGCGTGACCATCTCTCGCCCAGACCCACTCTCTGAGACTTCCAGCGATACAGCGCCGGATCAGGATTCCTCTCGCCAGAAAGATTCACTGGCGCCGGCCATGACGGGCTCCAGAAAGCCCGTAGCCAGCATGGAAGCCATCGCTGCCTGCCTGGCGCGTGAAATTCTGGCCGGCACGTTCGAGCCAGACGACAACTTCCCGCGTGAAATGGACCTCTGCAAGCGCTTCGATGCCAGCCGTAACCGGCTGCGCAATGCACTGGCCCAGCTGGTGGGGGCCGGGTTACTGGAGCGCACTGCCGGCCGTGGCACCCTGGTGCGGCCGATGAGCGAATGGCAACTGCTGGATCCACTGATGAGCGACTGGATCAGCGGACTAGAAGGCATCAACCCTGCCCTGATGCGTGAGATCTACGCCTTCCGGCTGTCCGTCGAGCCCTATGTCAGCGCCCTGGCGGCGACCAAGGCCAACGCCCAGGACCTCGCAAGGCTGGAGCGCGCCTTCGAGGGAATGGTCGCGACCGCCAATGACGAGCAGCAGGCAGCTCACAGCGAATTTGACGTGGCGTTCCACGAGGCCATCTACCGCGCCACCCACAACCTGGTGTGGGCCCAGCTGGGTAGCTTGCTGCGCCCTTCCATCAGCCAGTTGATCGAGTCCTCCCAGCAGGCGGCTCAACAGCACGACCAAGCCCATCACCGTGCCAGTCTCGAGCGACATCGCGCCGTGATGGAAGCCATCCGCCTGCGTCAACCGGACATGGCGCGTACCTGTGCCGAGCGCGTGCTGGAAACGGCTGCGCGCGATCTCGGATTCGGCCTTGATCACCCGCGCCTCGAGACGCCGCGCTTCTGACCCACGACTTTTCCTTCTTCAATGCTTTCCAAGCTCGACACGAGCGTCATCCCAAGGAATCTCGACATGAAAATCACTCGACTCAAGACCTGGCAAGTTCCGCCACGCTGGTTGTTCCTCAAGATCGAGACCGATGAGGGCTGCTATGGCTGGGGGGAACCGGTCATCGAAGGGCGCGCCGCCACGGTGGAAGCCGCGGTCCACGAACTGTCGGATTATCTGGTCGGCCAGGATCCGCGCAACATCGAGCACCTGTGGAACGTCATGTACCGCGCAGGGTTCTATCGCGGCGGCCCTATCCTGATGTCCGCGATCGCCGGCATCGACCAGGCCCTGTGGGACCTGAAGGGCCGTGATCTGGGAGTGCCCGTGCATCAGCTGCTCGGCGGCCCGGTGCGCGACAAGATGCGGATGTACGCCTGGACGGGCGGCGATCGCCCGTCAGAGGTCGGCGCAGGTGCCAAGGCGCTGGTCGACCAGGGCTTCACGGCCTTCAAGATGAACGGCACGCCGGAGATGCAGATCGTCGATTCCCACAAGAAGATCGATGACGCCGTGGCGCGTGTCGCCGAAGCACGTGATGCGGTCGGCCCCGACGTGGGGATCGGCATCGACTTCCATGGCCGCGTGCACCGCCCGATGGCCAAGGCGCTGCTGCGGGAACTGGAGCAGTTCCACCCGATGTTCATCGAGGAGCCGGTGGCACCTGAGCACCTGCCCGCGCTCAAGCATATCGCCGAGGGCATCGCGACGCCCATCGCCACCGGCGAGCGCCTGCACACCCGCTTCCAGTTCCGTGACCTGCTGGCGGACGGCATGGTCGATATCATCCAGCCGGATCTCTCCCACTGCGGCGGCATCAGTGAAGGCTTCAAGATCGCGACGCTGGCCTCGGCCTATGACGTGGCCCTGGCACCGCACTGCCCGCTGGGCCCGCTGACGCTGGCGGCTTCCCTGCAGCTGGATGCGGTGTGTCACAACGCCTTCATCCAGGAACAGAGCATGGGCATCCACTACAACAAGGACAACGACGTCCTGGATTACCTGGTCGACAAGGACGCGCTGGCGATCAAGGACGGATTCTGCGCCATTCCCCAGGGTCCGGGGCTCGGGGTCGAGATCGACGAAGCCTTCGTCGAGGAACGTGCCAAGGTCGGGCATCGCTGGCGCAATCCGGTCTGGACCCACGAAGACGGCTCCGTCGCTGAGTGGTAATGCCGAGCAAGCCGCAACGTACACACTGACAACACAGACGCCATGCCAGGACAGGCTCTCAGCCGAGAGTCTGTCACGCTGCAGAAGGGACTCATCATGACCCGTACCGCATCACCCCAGACTGAACTCCCCGCCTTCGCGGACTTTCGCTACCCGGACCTCGCAGGTGCCAGCGTCTTCATCACCGGCGGAGGCTCGGGTATCGGTGCCGCATTGACCGAAGGCTTCCTGGCGCAAGGTGCCAAGGTCGCCTTCGTCGGGTTGTCCGATGCCAGCGAGTTCTGTGACGCCATGGAGGCCCGATACGCCAATCGCCCCCTGTTCATCCGCTGCAACATCCAGGACATCGAGGCATTGCAGGCGGCAGTTGCACAGGCGCGCGAGGCCCATGGCCCGATAGGCGTTCTGGTCAACAATGCGGCCCGCGACACTCGCCATACGCTGGAGGAATGGACGGTGGAGCAGTGGGATGAATCCATCGCCACCAACCTGCGCCCCCAGTTCTTCACCGCTCAGGCGGTCGCGGCTGACATGCGGGCACTGGGAGGCGGCGCCATCATCAACCTGTCTTCCAACAGCTACATGCTGGGGCTGGGGGGCTATCCCACCTACGTCACCGCCAAGGCCGGCATCATGGGGCTTACCAAGGCGCTGGCGCGTGAACTGGGGCCAGACGCCATTCGCGTCAACTGTCTGATTCCGGGCTGGGTAATGACGGAGCGTCAGCGCGAGCTGTGGGTCAATGACAAGGACTTGAACGAGTGCATCGACCAGCAGTGCCTCAAGGAAGCGATTCCGGTCGAGGACATGATCAATCCTTGTCTGTTCCTGGCCTCCACCGCCTCACGCATGATGACCGGCCAACCGATGGTCGTGGATGGAGGTCGAGTGTGAGCGCCGTCCATGCCCTCCCCGCCTGGATCGCCGTGGATTGGGGCTCCAGCAATCTGCGTGCCTGGGCGCTGGATGATCAGGATCGGATCATCGCCCAGGCAAGCAGTGCCCGCGGCATGCTGGGTCTGGCGAGCGATGAATTCGAGGATGTCCTGCGGGTGGTGATCAATGACTGGCTGCCCGAGGACTCCACCTCAAGCATGCCGGTGTTGATCTGCGGCATGGCGGGTGCACGCCAAGGCTGGGTGGAAGCGGCCTACCTTCCGGTCCCCGGTGAGCAAGCGCCTGCCATCGATGTCCTGTCTGGCCTGGCAGAGCAGCTGACCCATGTGGCAACGCGCGACAGACGCATCGCCGTCACCATCGTGCCGGGGCTGTGTCAGCACCAGCCGGCCTTTGATGTCATGCGCGGCGAGGAGACACAGCTGGCGGGTCTGGTCGCCGCTCAGCCGGGCTATAGCGGGGCCGTCTGTCTGCCCGGCACCCACGCGAAGTGGGCACAGCTCGAGAACGGTTCGATCACGGGCTTCACCACCTTCATGAGCGGTGAACTCTACAAGCTGCTCAGTCAGGATTCGGTCCTCAAGCACTCCGTGGCGGGAGGGGATCTTGCCGATGAGCCACAGCGTCAGGCATTTCTGGCAGGCATCGATGCGGCCATGGCGGAACCGGCGCGCATGACGGCGGCGCTGTTCGGCATCCGTGCGCGGGATTTGCTCGATGAACGCCTCGATGATGAGGGCTCACGCGCGGCCTTGCTGGGTGCACGGCTTTCCGGTCTGGTGCTGGGCCTTGAGCTGGCCGGTGCCACATGCCTGCAGCCGCAAGGGGCGCTGATCACCTTGATCGGTGATGACACCTTATGCCAGCGCTATCGGATCGCACTCGAGCATCTGGACTATCGCGTCAGCCTGGCCCCCAATGCCGACATGATTCTGGCCGGGCTCGGGCGCATTCATCACGCCTGTCAGACACGCCTCGCCACTGACTGACACCCCCATCTTTCCCCTGGAGACTTCCATGAGCCTTCCCCTGGTTGCCATTCTGCGCGGCGTCACGCCGCAGGAAATCATCGCGATTGCCGACGAGATCATCGCGGCGGGCATCACCCGTATCGAGGTTCCGCTCAATTCGCCCCAGCCGCTGGTCAGCATCGCGGCGCTGGTCAAGCACTGTGCGACGGCCCATGACGGCCAGATCCTCATCGGTGCCGGCACCGTCCTGACGCCGGAGCAGGTGCGGGACGTGCATGGCGTCGGTGGTCGGCTGATCGTGTCGCCCAATGCCGATGTCGAAGTCATTCGCGAGAGCCGCCGACTCGAGATGGTGTCCATGCCAGGCATCGTCACGCCGACGGAAGCCTTCGCGGCCCTCGCCGCCGGCGCCTCAGGTCTCAAGCTCTTCCCGGCGACCCAGGTCGGTATCGTCAACATGAAAGCGATGCTGGCCGTGCTGCCCACAGGCACCGAGCTGTATGCCGTCGGGGGCATCGGCAGTGACAACTTCGCGCAATGGCGTGCGGCGGGTGTCCATGGTGCAGGTCTGGGAACGGCCATCTACACGCCGGGTCTGACGGCTTTTGACGTCGGTGAACGAGCACGCAAGCTGGTCTCCGCCTGGACCGCCGCCGACTGAGCCCGACGGCTCTCCCACAGGATTCACGAGGAGTAACGGATGACACGATCGACCTGCCTGGGCACCGCTGAGCGCCTCGTGGCCAGCCACTGCGAGCTGGGAGAAGGCCCCGGCTGGACACCCGCCACAACCACCCTGCCTGCGCGGGTGCGCTGGCTGAACATCCTCGCCGGCGAGCTGCATCACGCGGCCGCGGATGGCAGTAATCACGTCATCACTCAGCTTGCGCGCCGCACCTCCTATGCGGCGGTCACCCTTGAAGGCGACTACCTGCTGGTCGGGGAAGGCATGCTGTCACGCTGGAACCCCGAGACAGGCGCCGTGGAAGATGTCATGCCCTTCGAGGCGGACGCCATGCCCGCGACACGCAGCAATGATGCCCGAGTGGATACCCACGGCAGTCTGTGGCTCTCGAGCATGGGCTGCAACGCCGAGACCGGAGCTGGCAGTCTCTACCGCCTGCACCGCGGCAAGCTTTGCAAGCTCATGGATGGGCTGACCATTCCCAATGCGCTGTGTTTCTCGCCGGATGGCCGCTTCGCCTATTTCACCGACACCGTTACCGGTCAGGTGATGCGCTGGCCGCTGGACGCCGATGGCTGGCCACTCAAATCAGCAGGTGAAGGGTCAGCAAGTGAAGGGGCGGCAGGTGAATACTACGCTCCTGAGGTCTGGGCCGATCTGCAGGATTGTGGCGGTGGCCCGGATGGCGCCGTGATCGACGCCGACGGCCATATGTGGATTGCGCTCTGGGGGGCCGGCCGCGTGGCAAGGCTGGATCATGACGGCAAGGAAATCGCTCATGCGGCCCTGCCGGTCAGCCAGCCCTCGTGCCCGCTGTTCGGTGGTGAGGGGCTGAGCACGCTGTATATCACCACGGCGCATGAGGGCATGGCCACGCCGGATCATGTGGCGGGTGATGGTGATCTCTTCGCGCTGGACCTGTCAGCACACGGCTTCAAGGGACTGGCAGAAGCGCCGCTGGTGTTGGGCTGACACTGCCATTCCGTCTCTGATTCTTCTTTATTTCTGGACCTCTCATGATGACCGCAGACGCTCCATCCACCCGACCTTCGACAGCGCCCGACGCAACCTGGTCCCCCCAACAGCAGTGGCTGAGCCTGAGCGCCGACGGCATCCAGCTACAGCTGGATCTCGCCGATGGCCTGATCAGGCTGGCCCACCTGGGGCGCATCGCCCCGGTCACGCCAGCCCAGCACCGCCTGATGAGCGCTGCTGCCACGCCCCAGGCAAGCCTCGATCAGCTGCCGCCCAATACCTTGTTCAATGATGCCGGGCTTGGTTTTGCGGGCTATCCGGCCTTGATCGGTGACCGTGATGGGCGTGATTGGCTCACCGACATGCGACTGAGTGAGGTGGCGTGCTCGACCGATTCACTGGGCGCGCATGCCCAGCTGACACTGGCGGATGCCACGAGCGAGCTGGAAGTTCTGCTGTCACTCACGCTCACCATCGAGGGGGTTCTGCGTCAGTCCACCACCCTGCGCAATCCTGGTACGGCCGACTATCGCCTCGAGTGGCTGGCGGCCTGCTGCCTGCCACTGCCGAACCGCTTCGAGCAGTGCCTGAGCTCCGGTGGCCGTTGGGTCCAGGAGTTCACCGAGACACGCCACGCCCTGAGTGAAGGCACCTTCACGCTCGAGAATCGGCGCGGGCGCAGCTCTCACCAGCGTGTGCCCTCCCTCATCGTGGGTACCGAGGGCTTCAGTGAGCAGTCCGGGGAGGTCATCAGCGCGCACCTGGCCTGGAGCGGCAACCATCGACTGCTGGTGGAGCGCCAGTTCGATGGCAGCACGCAACTGCAGCTGGGCGCACTGCTGTTGCCCGGTGAGCAGGTACTGGCCGCCGGGGACAGCGTCACCACGCCGGAAGTCGTCATGGCGTGGTCTGACACGGGCATCAATGGCGCCAGTCAGCGCATGCATCGTACCTTGCGTGCACGGCTTGACTGGCCGACGCCGAACAAGCCTCGCCCGGTCCACGTCAACACCTGGGAGGCCCTCTATTTCGATCACGACGCCGAGCGGCTGGAGGAGCTGGTCACCGCTGCCGGCGACGTCGGCGCGGAACGCTTCGTGCTCGACGATGGCTGGTTCGTGGGCCGCGATGGTGAGCGAGCAGCGCTGGGCGATTGGTACCTGGATCAGGGCAAATACCCCGAGGGACTGGGGCCATTGATCGCGTCCGTCCATGCCCAGGGCATGGAATTCGGTCTGTGGGTGGAACCCGAGATGGTCAATCCGGACAGCGCGCTCTTTCGCACGCATCCCGACTGGATACTGGCGCTGGAAGGCCGTGAGCAGCCACTGGGGCGGTATCAATGCGTGCTGGATCTCACACGCCCTGACGTCACTGACTATCTGTTTGCGCGACTGGATGCCCTGCTCAGCGACTACCCGATCCGCTATCTCAAGTGGGACATGAATCGCGACCTCACCCACGCCGCGACCCAGTCCGGCGAGCGACGCGGCATGCCTGCAGCGCATGCTCAGGTACAAGCGCTCTATGCGCTGCTCGCACGTCTGCGCCAGGCGCACCCTGAGGTGGAAATCGAGAGCTGCGCCTCGGGGGGCGCCCGTACCGACCACGGCATTCTGCGCCACACCCATCGCGTCTGGACCTCGGACTGCAACGACCCGCATGAGCGAACGCACATCCAGCGCGGTGCCAGTCGCTTCCTGCCGCCGGAGCTGCTCGGGGCCCATATCGGGCCGGAGCATGCACATACCACGTCGCGGCGTACCTCCCTTGCCTTCCGTGCCTCCACGGCCCTGTTCGGTCACCTGGGCCTTGAACTGGACGTCAGCCAGCTCGCGCCACGCGAGCGTGGGGAGCTGCGCGTCTGGATCGAGCGCTACAAGGCATTGCGCGGGCTGTTGCATGGCGGCGTGAGCTGGCGTCTGGACTGCCTGGATGACGGCCAGCATGCACATGGCGTGGTCAGCCAGGACGGTGAAGAGGCGATTTACTGCATCAGCCAGCTGGCCATGCCACGCCACGCCGTACCTGCGCCACAGCCGCTGGCAGGGCTCATCGCCGGGCAGCATTATCGACTCGAGCTGCTGGAACTGCCGGAACATCCCGAACGCCGCATGAAGCAGCTGCCGGCCTGGGTGCAGGCCCAGCTCTCGGGGGAGCCCGTCGTCGCCAGTGGCGAGATGCTGATGCGTACCGGGCTTGCCCTGCCGGTGCTCGACCCGGAACAGGCGATCCTGATCCACCTGACGGCGGCACACGACGTTGACTGAGCCTGTGCTCCGGCTATCACTTCACCGATTCAAGGATGACCTGTATGCAACTCGGCGTCTGTTATTACCCGGAACACTGGCCGCGTGAGCGCTGGGCGCAGGATGCCCGTGACATGTTCGAGGCCGGCATTCGCGTGGTGCGCATAGGCGAGTTCGCCTGGAGTCGGCTGGAGCCGCGCTCCGGAGAGCTGCGTTTCGAGTGGCTCGACGAGGCCGTTGAGGTGCTTGCCCGCGCCGGCCTCAAGATCGTGATGGGGACCCCGACGGCCACGCCCCCGAAATGGCTGGTGGATGCCCATCCCGAGATACTGGCCGTCGATGAGCATGGCCAGGTGCGGGGGTATGGCTCACGTCGCCATTACTGCTTCTCCTCGCCCGTCTATCGTACGCAGAGCGAGCGTATCGTGCGTCTGATGGCGGAGCGCTACGCCACTCATCCGGCGATCATGGCGTGGCAGACTGACAACGAATACGGCTGTCACGACACCATCCTCAGCTACTCTCGGGCGGCGCGCGCAGGCTTCCCTGAGTGGCTGGAACAACGCTACGGCAGTGTCGAAGCGCTCAATGAGGCATGGGGCGCGGTGTTCTGGAGCCTGGAGGTGACCGCCTTCTCGCAGGTCGAGGCGCCGGTCGGCACCGTCACCGAGCCACATCCGGCGATCGTGCTGGATTATCGTCGCTTCTGCTCCGACATGGTGGTCGAGTACAACCGGCTTCAGGTCCAGACGCTGCGAGACAGCGGCGTGAACGTCGATATCGTGCACAACTTCATGGGCCTGTTCACGGAGTTTGACCACTTTGACGTCGCCCGGGACCTGGACATTGCCAGCTGGGATAGCTACCCGTTGGGCTTTCTGGAGCGTGGTGCCCATCCCGAGGCCACCAAGGCGTTCTATCGCCAACAGGGCCACCCTGATTTCGCCGGTTTCCACCACGACCTCTATCGCGCCATGTGCAAGGGCCGCTGGTGGGTCATGGAGCAACAGCCGGGGCCGGTCAACTGGGCCATCAGCAATGCCGCCCCACTGCCCGGCATGGTTCGCCTCTGGAGCCATGAGGCCTTTGCCCACGGCGCGGAAGTCGTCTCCTATTTCCGTTGGCGTCAGGCCCCCTTCGCGCAGGAACAGATGCATGCGGGTCTCTTGCGTCCGGATGGCTCACCGGCCTCGGCCTGGCCGGAGCTGTTGCAGGTCCGCGATGAACTGGCTCGCTTGAGCGCAGAAGGCCTCAGTGGGCGCGAGATCGAGACCGAACAGGCCCCCGTGGCCTTGATGTTCGACTATGCCTCGATCTGGGCCTGCCAGATTCAACCGCATGCCGAGGACTTCGATGCGCTGGAACTGCATCTGAGCTGGTACAGCGCCCTTCGCCGGCTGGGTCTGGACATCGACATCGTCTCCCCTCGTGATGATGTCAGTGGCTATCCTCTCGTCGTGCTGCCCTGTCAGGTGATTTCCGACGATGCGCTTGCGGCACGCCTGAGCGCTGCACGTGACAGCGGCAGTCGTATCGTGATCGGCGCACGCTCCGGCTCACGCACGCCAGACTTCCAGATACCCGATCAACTGGCACCGGGCGCCCTCGGCGAGCTGGCCGGCGTCACGGTCGATCGGGTCGATGGTCTGCGCCCCGGTGCCTGCCCCGGGGTCACCACGGCCAATGGTCATCATGGCCAAGCGTTGCGCTGGCGAGACCTGCTCGACAGCACGCGTACCACGGCAAGGGTCGTGACTCGTTTCGATGATGGAGAAGCGGCTCTCACGGAGCGCGCAGGGGTCAGCTATCTGACCGCCTGGCTTGAA
The DNA here is from genome assembly GCF_013374055.1 of Cobetia sp. 5-11-6-3. Lineage (NCBI taxonomy): Bacteria > Pseudomonadati > Pseudomonadota > Gammaproteobacteria > Oceanospirillales > Halomonadaceae > Cobetia > Cobetia sp. 5-11-6-3. Next base: position 172,257 of record NZ_BLWJ01000004.1, read on the forward strand.
GAAGACACCCTCATGGCCGTGCTGGTCGAGGAATGTCGCAAGGCAGCCATCCTTACCACCGCCCTGCCGGAGGGTGTGCGCCTGCGCTGCAGAGGCAATCTGGTGTTTGCCTTCAATTATGCGCCTGAACCACGCTGGCTACCCGAAGGCCTGGTGCCGGAAGATGGCTGGATCTGTGGAGGCCAACAGCTCGCTCCCGCTGGCGTCAGTATCTGGCGTATGGCATGACGAGATGTCCAAGGCGATGACGGCAACGGAGCGCTTCAGTGGCCTCGCCATCATCCAGACAAGCGTCACGTACGTATGACTCCATGACCCCTGTCGGCCTCGCGACCGGCGGATGGTTCGATCGTTTCTGGCGGTGCCTACGGGTACCGCCTTTTTCTTAATGCGACAGTTGCCAACAAGAGTCTTGTCAAGAGCTTGCCGCAAGCGCTGGCGGTGTTGAGAACACAGCCCCTTCCCGTGGCAGATCTTCTGCTGACACGACTGCCCCTTCAGTCCTGAAAACTCGTGGGTTTGGCAGGATTTTTCATTCAAATGTAAGATAACGGTATAAATTCTATCTGTCGTACCACACGCCTTGCCAATCCCCGATACGGGAGTCCCACGCTGCCACTTAAGCCGCATTGTCCTCTTGTCAGACAAACTCTACCGTGAGCCAGATGTCACTGTAGAACAGACCATATAAAGAAATAATTACAGGAAGCGCACCTGTTCACAGAACATACGTCGTCATTGGCAGACGGCACACCATGACTACAACGCCAACCACGAGATGTCCCCTTCATGAGCATTCTTGCCATTCTGATATCGCTGGGACTGTTGATGTTCCTGGCCTACCGCGGTATCACCGTTCTGTTGCTGGCACCTGTGATGGCGGCTCTTGCCGTCGTGCTTTCAGGTGATGCAGGCGCCCTGCTGCCCAGCTATACCGTCACCTTCATGAGCCAGCTGGGCGGCTACCTGGCCAAGTTCTTTCCGCTATTCATTCTCGGTGCCCTGTTTGGCCAGTTGATGGCGGATTCCGGGGCAGCCCACGCGATTTCCGAGGGGCTGGTAAAGCGCCTCGGAACCCGCCATGTGATTCTCACCGTCGTGCTGGCCTGCGCCCTGCTGACCTACGGTGGCGTCTCGCTGTTCGTGGTCGCTTTCGCCGTCTATCCCATCGGGGCCCAGCTCTTCCGGCGCACCTCGACACCCAAGCGACTGCTGCCCGCGGCACTGGCGCTGGGCTCCTTCACCTTCACGATGACCGCCCTGCCCGGTACCCCGGCGATCCAGAACGCGATTCCGATTCCCTATTTCCAGACTAACAGCTTCGCGGCTCCCGGACTCGGCATCATCGCCGGTCTGATCATGCTGGGGCTGGGCACCTGGTGGCTGAAGGGCAGAGCCACGAAAGCTCAGGCGCAGGGCGAAGGCTACGGCAAGCATGACAATGAGGCATTGAATGACGATACACCGGTGGCACGCATGAGCATGCTGTCAGCGGTGATCCCGCTGATACTGGTGATCGGACTCAATGCCCTGCTCACCTACCTTGTCTTCCCGCGCATCGACTTCTCCTATCTCAATGATGCCTTCCCGGAGCTGGACCCGGCCGGCGCCACCGGCATGTGGTCGATATTGATCGCGCTGAGCTGTGCGTCACTCTGGCTGGTGGTGACTCGCTGGAAGCAGTGGGCTGACTTGAAGACGACGGTCAACAATGGCTGTTTCGGTGCCATGCTGCCCGTCTTCAACACCGCCTCGGAGGTCGGTTATGGCGCCGTGATCGCAAGCCTGGCCGGCTTTGCACTGGTCAAGGAGGCAGTACTGGGGCTCTACCCCGACAATCCGCTGATCTCGGAGGCCGTGGCGGTCAACGTGCTGGCAGGGATTACCGGTTCCTCCTCGGGCGGGATGAGCATCGCGCTCTCGACACTGGGCTCGACCTACATGGAGATGGCCGTCAATGCCGGGATAGACCCTGAATTGATGCACCGTGTGGCGGCACTGGCGGCTGGCAGCATGGATACGCTACCGCACTCAGGTGCAGTCATCACGCTGCTGGCCATCTGCAAGCTGACTCACCGCCAGTCCTACGGACAGATGTTCATGATGACCGTGGCGTTCCCGATGCTGGCACTGATCAGTGTCGTGACGCTGGGCAGCCTGTTTGGCAGCTTCTGACCACGACATGCCTCTGAAAGCCAAGGGCGACAGAAACGACACAGGCCACCTCAAGGGGTGGCCTGTGTCGTTTCGATACCTGAGACAGCTGTCTCAGGGCGCCTTGATGGCACGGACAGTCTCAATAGACGTGATGCTGTTGGATCATGGGGACTTCGGCGCGGGCACGCGTCTTGATCCAGAGCGTCAGATCTTCCTTGTCGGCCCGAGGATTCTCCGCCACCCAGTCGACGATGCGCGAGGCAATGAACTCGGCGTAGAAGTCATCATCGAACTGCAACAGCATCAGGTCCTCACCGGCCTGGCTCACTCGCAGCAGCACTTCACTGCCGGGCAGCACATACAGGCTCAATTCGTGCAGGTATTGCGTCGTGAAGGTGACGCGCTTGAAGCGATCAGGGGCATCACGACCACTGTTGCTGATGTCATTCATGAAAGCCATGATGCTCCCCCGTAGTAGACATCTCATGCATTTCGCTCAGATATGAGCAGATATCTTCAATGATAGACCAGATGCTCTTGGCACGGTTGCTTTTATTAGCGTTTTTTAACGGACCACCCGACGCCTGAGCGCGGAACATTGATCAGGCGTCAGATTCACGCGTTCTGACGCAACGCATCACTCTCGAGGGTGAGTTGCACCCGCTCCAGCCAGCCCGCCAGCAAGGCTTGCTTGTGGCGACTCATGGCGTCCTGTTCGGCGATGGTCTGCGAGAATCGGCGCCCGGCCTTCTCAAGCCGCCTGGGTCGCTTGCCCTGACTGCATCGCTCGAAATCCTCCGCCAGCGCCAGAATCAAGCTCTGCAAGGCACGCTGCACGGGCCTGGACATGTTCTCGCCAAGCTCCCGTCGCACGAAGCCTATTCCGCGCCCGATATCCATGCCTGTCAGGCCCAGAGACATCAGAGGCATTCCCTGCGGCTCGTCCGCGATCGCAGGTGAATCGGCCCCGCCCTGACGTGACTGCTGTTCCTGTTGACGGCTTTGCTCATGGCGGGCAAGACGCAGCAGGCGATCCCCCATGCGTCCCCCGAACCAGCTGTCCACCTGCTGAGCGGGGCGTTCGGCCAGCTCCCGGATATCACTCGCCGTTGTCTGGATCAGCTGGCGCTTGTCCCAGCCGGCCCCGGGTACCGGGATCAGGCGAAACCCGAGAATGGTCACGATCAGGCCGATCCCGGCCGCCAGACTCCGGTTGAGGGTATAGGCCACATCGAAGGTCATGCCGTTGTCGGGCATCACCAGCAGGATATTGAACACCACGAACGGCAGACAGATCCCCGCCAGCACCGGTACCACGGACCCCATCAGGCCGATGAACAACGGAACACTGAAGATCAGAATGAACGGCACGAAATGCTGGGCCTGACTCAACAGGACATTGCCGAACAACAGCACACTGGGCACGGCGAACAGCAGGCCTTTGAGCACCATGGGGATGATGGGGGCGGGGTCATCGCGACTGGCGAAGATACCGGAGAACAACGTGCCCAGCAGCATGGCCACCGCCCCATTGTCCCAGGCCGTCGCCAGCCAGAAGATGGAGGTAGTCCCGAAGATCAGCATGGCACGCAGCGCATTGGTCGCCGCTCGTCCGTGATCGCGATGCCAGCTCAGACTGGGCTGGCGCAATTGATGGCGACCGGGATGATTGATGACCTCACGTGCCTGAAGCATCACCAGCGCATGGCCCAGCACTTCCCGCAGACTATAGAGCAGCCGTGCCTCGAGGGCAGACAGATTGCGCTGACCGCGCGAGATTCTCAGGCATTCTCCGCGCAGCTCCTTCAAGGTGGCGCGTGCCTGCCCGATCCCCTGGTTGTCGGCCATGCTCTGGAAGGCGCTGCCAAGTCGCTGCATCAGGTCCTGTGTCGGTTGACTGAAGCGCTCCGGTTGCTGAACGGCCGGACGCGCGAGCTGATCGTCTTGCCCGTCGTCGTCGATGGCGTTGTGGTGCTCGGACTCACCGTCAGCGCCAGTGGCGTGATGGCGCAGGAAGAATTCCGGGTGACGCAGCTGATGCAGTGCCTTGAGGGTGGCATAGAGGCGCATGCTCCGCCGAGTCAGCAGATGGACACCGCGGATACGCCCCTTGCCCTGAGGCCCCTCATACCGCGCGGAGTGGGCATCGATCTCGAGATTGTTGAGCGCCCCAAGGCCGGTCATCATCTGTTCGAGCATCGCCTGACGTTCGCGATTCTCCTCGGCATGCCGTTGCTCGGCGCTCAGGTCATCCTGGGAGGGGTCCGAGAAGGCCAGCGCCATATAACGGAAGGTGGCGTTGACGGCGGTATCCGCCAGCTGCCCCAGATGGTCCCGCACACGTATCGGCCAGACCAGCGCACTGACCAGCACGGCGCACAGTGCACCGAGACTCAACTCACTGAGGCGAGCCAGCGCCACCGAGAAGAAGTTGCCGGGCGCCGAGGACGTCAGCACCACGATGATCATGCAGGCCACCGCCCCCATCACGCAGCCATAGGAGAGGTTGTTGTGGGTGAGCGAAGCCCCGTAGATACACAGGCCGATCCACAGGGTGACACTGCCCAGTGCCAATTCCGGCGCCTGGGCAAACAGCCCCATGATCACGACGGCGACACCGACACCCGCCACGGTGCCGGCGATCTGGCAGATGCCCTTCTCGACCACCATCCCCGACATCGGGCGTATCTGCAGAAAGGCCGCCGAGATCAGCGCCCAGTACGGGCGATCCAGATCAAAATAGAAGGCCGCGTAGAGTGCCAGTGACATGGCAAGGACACCCTTGAAGGCGAACTTCAGGGCAAAGGAAGAGGGTCTGAGAAACGCCGCGAGTGCCGGAGACATCGATCAAGGTGCTCCGTGGCCGCTGTCCTCGGCATCGGTGATGTCACTGAGCAGCCGGACACTCGCCGTCATGCCTGCCGCCAGATTGACCCCGGACGCCCGTACCGCCTCGATATCATCGAACTCCACTCTCACCGGGATGCGCTGTGCCAGGCGTACCCAGCTGAAGGTCGCACTCACCTGCGGCAGCTGCTGGGCATTGGTCGCGGTATTGTCATCGGCGATCCCCTCACCGATTCCCACGACACGGCCCTTGAAGTCCTTGTTGCCGCTCATCAGCGTGATCTGGACCGGATCTCCCTTGCGCACATGCTGCAGCTTGGTTTCCTGGAAATAGGCGCTGAGATAGAAGGAGTCATCCTTGATCAACGCCATGACCGAAGTACCCGCCGTCACATAGTTGCCCTGCGTCAGGTGCATGTTGAGGATGCTGCCATCCGCCGGGGCGGTCAGCTGGGTACGGTCAAGATCCAGTTGCGCGGATTGAAGCGCCGCCTCGGCCTGCTGCACATCGGCGCGAGCCACCTCGGCCTCGAGGCGAGCACTGTCCCGCTCCTCTTCACTGATCGCCCGGTTGGTCAGGCGACTGCGTCGATTGGCTTCATGCTCCTTGAGACGCAAGGTGGCCTTGGCACTGGCCAGACTCGCCTTGGCCTGAGCCAGCGCCGCCGCATAGCGGGCCTGGTCGACCTGCAGAATCACGTCGCCCTGCTTGACGAGAGTGGTGTCCGCCACGTTGAGCTCACTCACCCAGCCGGACACGTCAGGGCTCAGCGTGATCACCTCGGCACGCACGCGAGCATCCCGCGTCCAGGGACTGTACATGTAGGTCTTCCACAGCCAGATGGCACACCAGACCGCCACGGCCACCAGACACAGGGTAATGACCCATTTCACGACTTTCTGTCGAGACTTGCTCATGCAGTTTCCTTGAAGAGTTGATCCTGACGGGAGCCTCGGCTCACACGAGATTGCGCAGAGTGATGCTTGCCAGTGACGCCTGAGCTCGACCGCCTTCGAAGATGGGGTGACGTTGCGACAGTGACGCGACAGGTGAATGACGAGGGACATCTGACGCTTGCGACGCGAGCGCTGTCGCGATGACGATGAGTGACGGACCAGACGCGATTCGGTGAAGGCGTCAGGTCACCAGTGCGACGATTCCCGTCAGACAGATGATGAAGAGCGAGATGTCGAACCAGGCCTCGAACCATAGCTCATGATTGGCAAGCACCCGGTGCAGCAACGAGCGAATCAACCCGGCGATCACCAGCGCCGCCAGCGCATAGACCAGCATGGGGCTGATCAGGAATTCTCCCACCACCATCTCGTGCAGTGCATTGAAACCTGCCAATGGCATGTCAGGGGGTGTTTCGTTCATCGACACATGTCCTTTGGAGATCCTCTGGAGGTGAGATCACGCATGCGGGGGGCGATAGGCGAGATTGGTCGCCAGCATTGACGCTCAGTCAACGTCAACCAATGGAGGCAGGTCCGCCTGCATTCAAGGTCTCAAGCGCCCGCCACCCCACAAGAATATATGCAGGCTAACATTTATCAAGCGAGTTGCCACGTGCCCGTGATGAGACGCGACAGTGCGCAAGTGCTTCCCCCTGCTGGGTTTTCCAGTAGGGGGAAGCGAGTGAAGACAGCGTCCGGGCAGAACATCTGGTGGGTGTGGCAGTCATGACAAGCGGCTTGCCTCTCGACAAGCCGCTTATGAAGGCTCCGCTCCGCTTTCGTACTCAACAACGCGCTCACTCGGTTGCGTTACACGGCATAACCGAGGATGCGCGGCAGCCATAGCGCCAGTTCCGGGAACAGCATCACCACTGCCAGGGCCGCGAGCATCGCCGCGACAAAGACCATCGCCCATCCGACGGTCTTCTCGAGTCGGACACCGGCCACGCTGCTGGTCACCATCAGATTGACGGCCACCGGTGGCGTGAACTGGCCGATCGCGATGTTCATGGCCAGCAGAATCCCGAACCATACCGGATGCCACCCGAAGTGCTGCATCACCGGAATCAGCACCGGCATCAGGATCAGGTAGATGGAGACCGCATCCAGCAGCATCCCGGCGATCAGTACCGCCACCATCACCAGAATCAGCAGCACCGTGCCGCTATCGGACAGCGTGATCAACCACTCGGCGAGATGGCGGAAGGTACCCAGCATGGTGCCGGCCCAGGCGAATATGCCCGCCAGCGCGATGATCAGCATCACCACCCCCGAGATCACCGCTGCTTCCCTGAGCAGTTCCCACACCTGGGAGAGCTTGAGCTCACGGGTGATGAAGAGCCCGACACACAGCCCGTAGGCGGCCGCCACCACCGCCGCTTCCGTGGGCGTGAAGAGGCCTGAGCGCAGCCCGCCGAGGATGATCACCGGTGCCAGCAGCGCCGGAATCGCTGAGCGGAACGCCGGACCCAGCGCGATACGTTCCACCTGAGTCGGATCTTCCCAACGATAGCGCCGCGACAGCACCCAGGCCGGTACCAGCAGTGCCGCACCGACCAGCAAGCCCGGAATCAGCCCTGCGGCAAACAGCGCGCGCAGATCCACCCCCGGCACCACGATGGAATAGAGGATCAACGCGATGGAGGGCGGGATCAGGATCGCCGTGGAGGCCGAGGCCGCAATCAGCGTCGCCGAGAACGCCTTGGGGTAGCCCGCCCGTGTCATGCTGGGAATCATCACCATCGCCACCGCGGCGGCATCCGCCGGGCCGGAACCACTCATGCCGCCCATGATCAGGCACACCAGCACCGCCACCAGTGCGAGGCCACCGTGACGCGGCCCGATCAACGCCTGGGCAAAGCGCACCAGCCGCGCCGCCACTCCGGCACGCTCGAACACCAGCCCCGTCAGGATGAACAGCGGAATGGCGATCAGCGGATACTTGGCAATGCTGTTGTAGGTATTGGTCCCCAAGGTGGCCAGCATGCTCACCGGCAGCCCCGCGACGATACCCACCGCACCCGACAGCCCCAGCGCGAAGGCCACCGGCACGCCGAGTATCAACAGCGCGGCGAAGCTTGCGAGCAACCAGAGATCAGGACTCATGATCTGACTCCTTGTGCTCCGGCGACGCATCCTGACCGGGTCCATGACCAGGCCCTTGCGCAAGACGCTCGACACATTGCTGCAGCTGGCGCCAGGCCATCGCCAGCGCCAATATCGGCAGCCAGATCACATACCACCAGTTGGGCAGGCCCAGTCCCGGTGACAGCGACTCCCACTGATACTCCTCCAGCGCGAAGGTGCCGCCAAACCAGACGACCAGACCCAGCACGACAAGTACCGCCAGGGTCTGCAACACCACCACCAGTCGCCACAGCGGCAACGGCAGCACGTCTTCCAGCAGCGCGATACGAATATGTGCCTGACGGCGAATCGCCACCGAGGCGCCCGCCAGCGTCAGCAACACCAGCAGGAAGACCGAGAATTCCTCGGTGAAAGCAAAGGAGGCATCGGTGGCGTAACGCACCACCACGTTGGCCAGACTGATGATGCCGATCAGGCCCAGCGCCAACGCCGCCAGCCAGGATTCCGGCCGCACGCGTGGCGGTAGTCTGTCCGCGGGGGCAGGCGCTGCGCTCGTGCCAGTTTGATGTGAGGCTTGTTGAGACGGTTGTTGCGACTTTTGCGACATGACACGCGATCCACACGAACGCCGAGGCTGTCAGGCCCCGGCGTGGTTCTACACTCAATAACGCGCACAGACCGCATTATTCCCGATGTCATCTGCTCCGTGAGCAGCGGCGATCATGGCCAGACTCAGCGCGAGGCCTCGACCTCGGCACGTGCTGTCTCGACCAGCGCCTCACCGATCTTCGGTGTCCAGCTTTCGTAGACCGACTGGGTAGCATCACGGAAGGCCTGCATCGCATCGTCATCGAGCTTGACGACATTCACGCCGCGCGCCTCGATATCCGCCAGCCGCTGGGCATTGCCTTCACGACTCATGGCGATCTCCCAGGCACCCGCTTCCCTTGCGGTCTCGGTCAGCAGAGTGCGCTCCTGTTCGCTGAGCGACTTCCAGACACGCTGGTTGGCAGCGAAGATCAACGGGTCCGCCATGTAGTGCCAGAGGGTCAGATGGGTCTGACCGACCTGATCGATCCGTGCCACATCGAACACCGACAGCGGGTTCTCCTGACCATCCACCGCACCGGTGGTCAGCGCCGGCTTGGCATCCGCCCAGCTCATCTGGGTCGGGTTGGCGCCCAGCGCCGTGAAGGTGTCCTGGAACAGCGGCGAACCCACCACACGAATCTTCAGGCCCTTCAAGTCGTCAGGCGTGGTGATCGACTTCGAGGAATTGGACACCTCACGGAAGCCGTTCTCGCCCCACGCCAGCGGCTTGATGCCCTTGGACTCGATGGCGGCGAAGACCTGCTTGCCCGACTCACCCTGAGTCAGCGCATCGATGGCGGCGTGGTCCGGCATCAGGAACGGCAGCAAGAACAGGTTGAGCTCCGGCACCTGGGGCGACCAGTTGATGGTCGAGCCCACCGCGAGATCGATCAGCCCCTGGCGCATGGCCGAGAATTCCTTGGTCTGGTCTCCCGCCACCAGCTGGGCATTGGGATAGACACGCAGGGTGAGATCGCCACCGGAGCGCTCCTCTACCAGTTCCGCCCACTTCTCGGCCGCCTGCCCCCACGGGAAGGCATCCGACAGCACGGTGGAGACGGACAACTCGCGCGCCTCGGCATCACTCGCCATCAGCGGTGACAGCAGAGCCAGGCCAAGCACGCCAGCCATCAGGGCAGCGCGACTCGGGGCGGCAACACGCGAAGAAGTAGAAGAAGTAGTGGAAGGAGTAGCAGACATCGAAGCGTGGCGATGCCATTGACAAGTGACGGTGTCAGTTCCGGAGGCGGAATCAGCGTTGGCGAGTGCGGCGGTCAGGGTCATGAATAACCTCTTGATTATGATGTTGTTGAGTGTGTCCTCGGGCAGATTCGCATCTACTTTGGTCGCTGACCATTCGACCATGCGACAGATCGGCGCTTTTTCGACGTTCAGGTGCTATCTCACTCCATTCCCATAACTGTATATACATCCACCCCTCGGGTTTTCCGAGACTTCTTGCGTACGAAACGCTCGACCATGTGGTGTCATCAGCGAGTGTTGCCAAGGAGTGTATCCAGCGATTCAAGAGGTCCAACCTTGGTGCAGGCCCCGCCAACAGGGAGTTTCAGGATATTTCACTCTGCTTGATGCCGTGCCTTTTACAACGCCAGCGTGCCCCCAGCCCCTCCGAGGTCAGGATTTCACGGGTGACTGTATATCCATCCAGCCCATTACATCATTGCGACAAATTTCCAGATCTGTCGCCTTTCATCCACGCAATGGCGCGCCACGGGTCGCAGACTGCGGATTCGGTCGGTAGACTGAGCGCCGTTCCCGCAAGGACCAACCACGACTGACCATCACCACGCACGCAAGTGTCGTACCTGACATCTCGTCGGCACCGCTCAAACGGTACCGACCTTGACCGATGAGGCCCCTTCCATGCCGCACCCCCAGCAGGAAGCCATACCCACTCCCACCTTCGAGACCGAGCCGCTCGACACGCCGCCCAAGCGACTGCAGCCGACCAGCAGTCTGGGCGCGGCGGTCGTTCTGTGGTCGCTGCTGCTGGGAATGGGGATGCTGATGCTGGCCAACGGACTGCAGGGCAGTCTGTTGGGGATTCGTGCCTCCTCGGAAGGCTTCAGCAACACCATGACGGGCATCATCATGTCGGCCTACTTCGCCGGCTTCCTGCTGGGCTCGACGCTTGCACCGCGCAAGCTGCGTCGGGTCGGCCATGTGCGCACCTTCGCGGCGCTGGCCTCCATCACCTCGGTGTGCATTCTGATCCACGCGCTCTATGTGGTGCCCGAGGTGTGGATCGCGATGCGCTTCATCACCGGTTTCGCCTTCGCCGGCCTCTACGTGGTGGCGGAGAGCTGGCTCAACAGCCAGGCGACCAACCAGATGCGTGGCCGTCTGCTGGCCATCTACATGGTGATCACCTATCTGGGCATGGGCGGTGGCCAGCTGCTGCTCAACGTCGCCAACCCGAATACCTATCTGCTGTTCATCCTGGTGTCGGTGATCATGTCCTTGGCGCTGGTGCCGATGCTGCTGTCCGCCTCACCGCAACCGGAAGGCGCGCAGCCGGAGGCCATGGGGATCGTTCGTCTGCTGCGTCTGGCACCGCTGGGCACTCTGGGCGGCTTCGCCACCGGCATCGCCAACGGCACCGTCTTCGGCATGGGCGCAGTGTATGCCGACCGCGCCGGCCTGCCGGTGCAGGAAGTCTCCTGGTTCATGGGCGCCTTCATTCTGGGGGCCGCCCTGCTGCAATGGCCGCTGGGCAAGCTCTCCGACAAGCTCTCGGCCAAGAAGGTGATTCTGGGCTGCAGTGTCGGGGCGATCGCGCTGTCCATCGGCGGCGTGCCGTTCAGTGGTGGCAGCATGCTGACCATGGCGCTGCTGGGGGCGGGCCTCGGCGGGTTGATCCTGACCCAGTACTCGCTGTTCCTGGCGGCAGCCAACAACCTGCTGACCACACCACAGATCATCTCCGCCAGCGGCACGCTGGTACTGATGCATGGCGCGGGCGCGATTCTGGGTCCGCTCACCGCGGGCCTGCTGATGGAGCGCTTCGGGGCCGTCGGCTTCCTCTATACCCTGACCGCCATCCACGTGCTGATCGTGATTCTCGCCGCCAGTGTCACCAGCAAGCCGCGTCAGGTGCTGGATGCCGAGGATGGCGATCACCCCGGTCACTATGTAGTGGCGCCCTCCACCACCAGTCCGCTCAGTGCCGCCTGGGTCGAGGAAGCCATCACCGAGCCGGAAACCGGTCAGCTGGAATTCGACTTCGATGCCGAGCCTGAGCCGGAGCCTAGCGAAGAAGAACTCGCTGCCCAGCAACAGGAAGCGGCCTCTGAAACAGAAGGAGGCGTCGTGCAGCAGGTCGACAACGAGGAAGGCGTGATGAATGACCGCGTCACCGGCATGGAAGACGACTGGCATCTGGATGGCCATATTGACGAGCAGGCCCAGCACCTCAGTGAAGAGGAGCGCCGCGTCAGGTCGGAGCCGGAGCGCGAGAGCTACTGATCACGCCTGACGGCATGCCGAAATTGAAAATAGGATAAGCGTTAACCAAGAACACCGCCCTGAGAGGCGGTGTTCTTGGTTGGAGCGGGCGAAATAGCGGCGGGCGAAACAGGGGCAGGCAACACAGACAGACGGTTCAGCGGGGGGGATAAAGACCAGGGAAACGAAGAAGGCTCATAACGATAAAGGCTCAGCGACGACGCTTGCCCGCCCGCGCCACCAGATGCGGCGCCAACACACCCTGCAGACGGCGCACGGCCTGGGAGTGCAACTGGGAAACCCGCGACTCGGTGACATCGAGCACCGCGCCAATCTCCTTGAGATTGAGATTCTCCTGATAATAGAGCGCCATCAACAGCTTCTCGCGCTCCGGAAGCCGTTCGATGGCCTCGGTGAGTGCTCGGCGAGTATCGGCCTCCTCCAGCGCCTCGTGGGGCAATGCGAAGGGTTCCACGTAGGGAGTGGAGATTCCGCCCGGTGCGGCGCCATCCTCATCCAGCATCTCGTCCAGCGACATCACCATGCCGTTGTTGGTATCCAGCAGCAGGCGTCGGTAATCTTCTAGCTCAAGCCCCATGGCAGAGGCGATCTGGGTCTCCTCGGGCGGATAACCCAGGCTCTGCTCCAGCTGCTGGATCACGCTTTCAAGCTCGCGCCCGGCCCGGCGCACACTGCGCGGCAACCAGTCACGCGAGCGCAGCTCATCGAGCATCGCACCCCGGATGCGCTGACTGGCATAGGTGGCAAAGCTGGCACCGTGGCCCTGCTCATAGCGGCCCACGCATTCACACAGCCCCAACATGCCAGCCTGAATCAGATCCTCGAGATCGACACTCGCTGGCAAGCGCACTTGCAGCTGAAGCGCGATCCGGCGCACCAGCGGTTGGTATTCAGAGTAGATATCCTGCTGGGCCATACGCCCACTGGCGGTATACATCGGCGTCCTGGTCCTCGCTTGCATCCCTCGGGGTCGTTTGACTCAGGGTCGTGCCCCCATCCTCGGGACTCCTGTTCCCAGCGTATTGTCGCGCCCCCATCACAAACCATTCGCTCGAATAGCAACCCTCAGCGACGGCTTTCCTACCTTACGTCGCCACTCCGCCTCGGGGAGGCGGAAATGAAGGCAGACAGGAAGAGACAGAAAAGGAAGACGAGACACGCCCCCCGACAGCAGGTCGACAGAATGTCGCGAGCATCTCGCGGGTAGAGCCAGAAACTCAGCCGGAACGAGCAACATCAAAAGGCCGCAAAAAATTTCTAAAGTTCTGTCGCGCCGCGACGATAACTGAAGCAACGGCACAGGAGTCGTTACTGGCGACACGCCATCTATCTCCCCATTACGACAGGAAGTGACACATGGCTTCAGTGATCAATACCAACACCCTTTCCATGGTGACTCAGCAGAACCTGAATCAGTCCCAGAACGCCCTGAACACCTCCATGGAACGTCTGTCTTCCGGCATGCGTATCAACAGCGCCAAGGACGACGCCGCCGGCCAAGCCATCGCCAACCGCATGGACTCCCAGATCACCGGCCTGTCCCAAGCGCAGCGCAACGCCAACGACGGCATCTCTGTCGCCCAGACCGCTGAAGGTGCATTGAATCAGGTCAACGATAACCTGCAGCGAGTCCGTGAACTGACCGTCCAGGCGCAGAATGGGACCAACAATGCCGATGATTTGAGCTCCATTCAGAATGAAATTGATCTACGTCTGGAGGAAATCACTCGTATTTCTGAACAGACAAGTTTCAATGGTATTGACGTTCTTCAAGAAGACAACACCATGAGCATCCAAGTGGGTGCCAATGATGGTGAAGTAATCAAGATTAATCTCAAACAGATCAACGCCGAAACCTTGGGCCTGACTGGGTTCAATGTGGATGGAAGTGGTGAGGTTGACAATGATGCTGCTACTGCAGACAGCTTATCTCTTGCAGGTTTTGATGCTGCCGCAAGCGCTAACGCGAATGGTTCAGTCACTTATACCAAAGACACTGTCACCGCCAACAACCAGCTGACATCATCAGACTTGATGTCTCAACTTGATGACGGTGCCACCGTCTCACTTAATTCGACAGGTGCAACTGGATTCGAGGATAACGGCAATACATCCATAGGCTTCAACTCAGCCAGCAATATCACATATAGTGCAACAAATGATAACTTTACTTACGATGTAGAAGATGCCAGTGCTACATCAGTAGCAACAAAGCTGACTCCAGCAGCAGGCGAGGGAGCTCGTGCTGCCACGATAAGTATCGGTGGAAGCACTACCGAAGTTCTCATTCAAGAAAACGGGAGCATCACCAACACGAATTCTGAAGCTCTTTATATTGATGGATCTGGCAACTTAACGGCAACAACGTCAGGCGCTGATACCACTTATGCTGATGCTACAGTTGATAACTTGACAGCAGCAATGCAATCTCAAGATGCAGCACTAGCCACTGCGATAAATAGTGTTGACGGAGCAGCTCTAGATCTAACAGGCACAGATATTGAAGAAGCCACTATTACTCTAAAAGACAGTGGCACTAAATTTACTGGTCAAGCTTTTGCAGACGGCATCGATGTCACGGGTGCCGTAGCTGACAAGACCAATGTGGAAAATATGCTCGCACAGGTCGGCGGTGATATTACATTAGCTAATGATCTAACAGTCACAGATGATGACTCTCCTGCTCAAGACGTAAATATCAATCAATTTAGCGTTGCGGCAGGCGGTTTAGTCTCAGCAGGAGAAACCGCTGGTAACTTAGCGACCAACGACGCCATCTACATGAATGCTGATGGAGATTTGACGGAAGCCACTGAAACTACAAAGACAACTACTTACTATGCCCAAGAAAATGGCATGGTCACCGATGATACTGGTGCACAGGTTTACGTTGGCCAGGACGATGCCCTGACGATGGACGCTGTGACTGAAGGCGAAGCAACGCCCGACCCGCTTGCCGCCTTGGATGCCGCACTCAAGAATGTCGATAGCATGCGCTCCGAACTCGGTGCCGTGCAGAACCGTTTCGATTCTGCCATCACCAACCTGGCGACGACCGAAACAAACCTGGCCTCTGCCCAGTCGCGTATTCAGGATGCCGATTACGCAGAAGAAGTCTCCAGCATGACCACTGCACAGATTCTGCAGCAGGCGGGGACTTCCATGCTGACCCAGGCCAACCAGGTACCGCAGAACGTGCTGTCACTGCTGGGCTAATCTCTGGCTCACATGCTGCATAGGCCTGTCATTCAGCAAGAGTGGCAGGCCCGTCGCTGGCAGAGGATAGTGGCCTTGTTGATATTGGTCCTTTTAGTCAACAGCGTTCTTGCATTTCAACCTCCGCCAGCGATATCAAGCAGCAACAAACAAAAAAAGGGCAGACGCATCGCGTCTGCCCTTTTTGTTTGGAATGCGGATAGGAATCACACCGCCATATTCATGATTTCCTTGTAGGCGCTGAGCAACTTGTTGCGCACCTGCACGGTCATCTCGAATTCCAGTGAGGCCTTCTGGCCCGCCACCATGACCTGATCGAGGCTGACATCTGGGCTGCCCAGCTCGAATGCCCTGGCCTGCCCCGCCGCGACCTGCTGTGACTGGCTGACGCGCGCCAGCGAATCCTTGAGCATGCCGGCAAAGCCCTGTGCATCAGTGGCGCTGGCCTCTGACACTGCGCCCGCCGACTGAGCGTTGCTTCCGGCCGCCTGCGCCGCCATCTGATCGAGCTGCTGCAGACTGCCCGTCATCGCGGATGACATCGCCGCGCCGACTGCCTCAATCGCCATCCCGCCTCTCCTTTCTCAACGCGCGCCATTCGTCTGCCGCTTTCAGTGGGGCTCAGACTACCAGTCAGTCGAGCGGCTGAAAGTGACTAATACCCCTGTTTTGCGACGCTATTCGTCTGATTGGATGTGCGCCCAGCTTCGATAATGGCCAGCCTACGCAAGAAGGCGCTGCGAAACGCGACATTGTTGATCCATCGTTTTCATGTTTCGCCCTGCTTGCTGGAATCACCCGCTGCGAGTTCAGACCACGGCGCTTATCGGACATCTGCATGAGTACACCCAGCCAGACAGCGCCCCAGTCGGGCACCTCGACGACGCCACAATCATCGGACAAGCCAGCCAACCCCTTGATGGCGCGCCTGGCGGCATTGCCACGTCTGCCGCTCATCATGGCGGCCGCCTTCAGCGTGGCTGTCATCGTCGCGTTGTTGCTGTGGGGCGCTGGCACCCAGTGGAGTGTGCTCTATCGTGATCTGCCCGCCAGCGAAGGCGGCGAGATCGTCGCGCAGCTGGAGCAGACCGGCGTGCCCTATCGGCTAAGCAATGAAGGCGCCACCGTCGAGGTCCCCAAGGAAGATGTCTATCGCCTGCGTCTGGCACTTGCCCAGCAGGGCCTGCCCAGTCAGGGCGGTTCCGGCTTCGAGCTGATGGATACCCAGGCCTTCGGCATCAGCCAGTTCACCGAACACGTCAATTATCAGCGCGCCCTGTCCGGCGAGCTGTCGCGCACCATCGCCAGTCTCGAGCCCGTGTCCAGCGCCCGTGTGCACCTGGCACTGCCGGAAGATTCCGTCTTCGTGCGCGAGCGCCGCCCAGCGACGGCGTCCGTGGTGGTTGAACTCAAGGGCGGCCAGCAACTCAAGGCACGTCAGATCCAGGCCATCCAGCATCTGGTGGCCGGCAGCGTGCAGGGCCTGGCCAGCGAAGACATCACCGTCGTCGATCAGGACGGCAATCCGCTGTCGCGCCCGGCGGGCGATGCGCTCAATCTCGATGGCAGCGCGCTGGAATATGCCCAGGCACTGGAGCGAAGCTATCAATCGCGCATCAATGCTCTGCTGACGCCACTGGTGGGACGCGACAACTTCCGCGCCGAGGTCAGCGCCCAGCTCGATTTCTCCCACGCCGAAGAGACCGAAGAGCACTACACGCCCAATCAGCAGCCGGGCAGCGCAGCAGTGCGCAGTGAACAGCTCAACAATACCGGCGCCGGCGAGATGCTCGGCATCGGCGGCGTGCCGGGTGCCCTCTCCAACACGCCCCCGGGGATTGCCGCCTCGCCCATCAATGCCGATGACGCGGCGAATGGTGACGGCACCACACAGACTGACGACGCGGCCAGCGGTCTGAGCAACTATCAGCGCAGCAGCACCATCAACTATGAAGTCAACAAGCGCGTGCGCCACACCCGTGCGCGCCTGGGGCGCCTCGACAATCTCTCGGTGGCGGTGGTGATCAATCACCGTCGCATCATGGACAGTGACGGCAACCCGACCAGCGAACCGCTGGCAGACGACCAGCTGGCACAGATCGATTCGCTGGTGCGCGAGGCGATGGGTTTCAATGCCGAGCGTGGCGACAGCCTCAGCGTGATCAATGCGCCCTTCATGACCGCCGAACAGCAGAACGCCGGCCCGCCGCAACAGTGGTGGGAGAAGTGGCTGAACAATCCCGAGATGCAGGCGCTGGCCATCGAGCTTGGCCGCTACCTGATCATCGGCTTCATCGCCTGGCTGCTGTATCGCAAGTTGCTGCGCCCGCTGTTGCAGCCGCAGCTGCGTCCGCAGGAAGCCTACCAGACCATCGGTCAGCCGCCCGGCACTCAGGCAGCCGGCAGCGCAGTGGGTGGTATCGGCGGCATGGAGTCTGGTCTGGCGACGGCCAATGGCGAGCTGGGCAGCATGATGGCGAGCCAGACAGCACCGGCCAGTGGCCCGCGCACGCCTACCACCTATCAGCAGAACCTCAAGGATGCACGTGACATGGCCCGCGATGACCCGCGCATGGTCGCCATGATCCTCAAGAACTGGATGAGTCACCATGAGTAAGACACTGACAAGCATGGAACGCAGCGCGGCCCTGATCATGAGCCTCGACGAGGACAGCGCCGCAGAGGTCTTCAAGTTCCTGTCTGCCCAGGAGATCCAACGGCTCAGCGCGACGATGACCAACATGCCGCAGGTCACCCAGGAGCAGATGGCGAAGACGCTGGAGGAATTCCACGCCGACAGCGAGCAGTTCAGTGCCGTCAATCTGCTCTCTACCGACCATATCCGCTCGGTGCTGGTGAAGGCGCTGGGGCAGGAGCGCGCCAGCTCGCTGCTCGAAGATATCTACGAGAGCTCCGGTCAGAACAATGGCATCGAGACGCTGAACCTGATGGAGCCACCGCTGGTGGCCGAGATGATCCGCGACGAACATCCGCAGATCATCGCCACCATCATGGTGCATCTGGAGCGCCATCAGGCCTCGCAGATTCTCGAGCATTTCTCCGACACCCTGCGCAACGATGTGCTGCTGCGTATCGCCACCTTCAGTGGCGTGCAGCCGGCGGCCCTGCAGGAGCTGACCGAAGTGCTGAGCAACATGCTCAGCGGGCAGAACCTCAAGCGCAGCAAGATGGGCGGCATTCGTACCGCGGCCGAGATACTCAACCTGATGCCCGGGCAGCAGGAAGAGCAGGTCCTCGAGGCGGTACGCAATCACGACGAGAGTCTGGCGCAGCAGATCATCGACGAGATGTTCGTGTTCGAGAACCTGGTCGGACTCGAGGATCGCTCCATCCAGCTGCTGCTCAAGGAAATCGACAACGAGACGCTGGTCACGGCGCTCAAGGGATCCCCCGAGGCGATCATCCAGAAATTCCTGCAGAACATGTCGCAGCGTGCTGCCGAGATGCTGCGTGATGACATGGAGGCGCGCGGGCCGGTGCGCGTCACCCAAGTGGAAGCCGAGCAGAAGAGCATCCTGCAGACGGTGCGTCGACTGGCCGACAGCGGCGAGATCGTGATCAACAGCGGTGGCGAGGACTATGTCTAATGAGGACCATGTCTAGTGAGGGCTACGTCTAGTGAGGACCATGTCCAGTTCTGATCCGCATCATGACGCGCCTGACCCGTGGGCCGAGCGCAACGTGGCAGGCAGCGATGACATGCATCAGTGGCAGCCGCTGGAACTTGACGCGCTGGATGGCAAGCCCGCGTCGCCCCAGTCGGGTGGCGGCTTTCAAGCCGGCATACCGCACACTGCGGCGCCGGATGTCGGCCTGATTCGGCGCATGGCGCAGCGTGCCCGTTCGACCTTCGAGCAGGAGACGCTACAGCAGCAACAGGCGGCGCGTGCCGAGGGCTATGCCGCGGGTGAGAAAGCCGGTTATGAAGCGGGTCTGGCGCGTGCAAGGCAGGAAGCCGCCGAGCAGGCGGCGCGTCAGGCCGAGGCCGCCCAGCAGGCGCTTGAGCAACAGGCCGCCCAGCTGGCACCGCTGATCGAGAACCTGCAGCAGTCACTGGCATGCCTGGATGAGCAGATCAGCGATGAGCTAGCGGCACTGGCCATCATCGTCGGTCAGCATCTGGCCCGTGAGGCATTTCGTGCCCACCCGGAGCACATCATCGACAGCGTGCGCAGCCTGCTGGCGGCGGATCCGCCGCTGATCGGCCGTCCGCGTCTTTACCTGAATCCGGACGACCTGCCGCGCGTCGAGCAGGCGATGGGCGAACAGCTCGCCAGGCTGGGCTGGCAATGTCTGCCGGATGCCAGCCTGAGCCTCGGCGGGTGTCGCGCCGAAGCCGACAGCGGCTGTCACGATGCCAGCCTCGAGAGCCGCCTGGACATGCTGTCACGCCAGCTGCGCCATCGCGGCAGCGCCGATGGCAGCCTGCATGGCAAGGACGAGGCCAGCGGTTCGCGCATCGTGCAACGCCAGTCGGAAGAAGATGTACACGCAGATCAGGCTCGCACTGAGCTGGCAGGAGATCGCACATGAGTGACACGCCATGAGCCCCTCTTCCGCACAGCAATGGCGCAGCGCGCTGGGCGCCATTCGTGAGCGCGTCGAGAGCCTCGAGCCCCAGCGCAGCAATGGCCGCCTGGTGCGCGCGACCGGCCTGGTGCTGGAAGCGGTCGGCCTGCGCCTGCCGGTGGGTGCCAGTTGTCTGGTCGAGCTGGGCGCGAACCTGCCGCCGGCCGAGGCCGAGGTGGTCGGCTTCGCCGATCAGACCCTCTACCTGATGCCCATCGACCCGCTCAGCGGCGTCGCACCGGGCGCGCGGGTATTTCCGCTCGGACATGGCAATGTTGGCGAGCGACGCTATCCGGTCGGCGAAGCGCTGCTCGGGCGGGTCGTCGATGGCGTGGGTCGCCCGCTGGATGGCCTCGGCCCGCTGGAAGATGTCGAACATGCGCCGCTGGAGAGCCGTCCGCTCAATCCGCTCGAGCGCGCGCCCATCGACACGCCGCTGGATGTCGGCATACGTGCCATCAATGCCTTGCTGAGCGTCGGCCGTGGCCAGCGCATGGGGCTGTTCGCCGGTTCTGGCGTCGGCAAGAGTGTGCTGCTGGGCATGATGGCGCGCTTCACCGATGCCGATGTGATCGTGGTCGGCCTGATCGGCGAGCGTGGGCGCGAGGTGCAGGAATTCATCGAGAACATTCTCGGCGAACAAGGTCTCAAGCGCGCCGTGGTCGTGGCCACGCCGGCCGACATGACCCCGTTGCATCGCCTCAAGGGCGCCAGCTACGCGACGCGCATCGCCGAGTCCCTGCGCGACAAGGGCCAGAATGTGCTGCTGATCATGGATTCGCTGACCCGCTACGCGATGGCCCAGCGCGAGATCGCTCTGGCCATCGGCGAGCCACCGGCCACCAAGGGCTATCCGCCCTCGGTATTCGCCAAGCTGCCGGCGCTGGTGGAACGCACCGGCAACGGCCGGCGTGGCGGCGGGTCGATCACCGCCTTCTATACCGTGTTGACCGAAGGCGATGACCAGCAGGACCCCATCGCCGACAGTGCGCGCGCGATTCTGGATGGGCATATCGTGCTGTCGCGGCGCATCGCGGAAAGCGGCCACTATCCGGCCATCGATATCGAAGCCTCGATCAGCCGCGCCATGTCGGCGGTGGCGCCGGAGCGGCAGCTCACCCGCGCCCGTCGCTTCAAGCAGTTCTATTCCAGTTATCAGCGCAATCAGGACCTGATCGCCATCGGTGCCTACCAGCCCGGCAACGACAAGGTGCTCGACGCCGCGGTGCGCCTGCACGAGCCGATGGGACGTTTCCTGCAACAAGGCACTACACAGCACGCAAGTCTTGCCGATAGTACGAACATGCTCGAACAATTACTGGCCCAGCCATGATGGCCGCCTTCACCTGTCATTGATCGGGAACCCTCACTGAATGGCCATCTCAACGTCACGTTTCGACACCCTGACCCAGCTGAGCGAGCGCCGGCGTGATGGCGCTGCGCGCCAGCTCAACAGCCAGCGTCAGCGTCAGGAAACCGCCGCCCAGCAACTGGTCACCCTCGAGCAGTACCGTCTCGACTACTGCCAGCAGATGCAGGCACGCCTGACTCAGGGGCTGGACCCGGCCAGCTGGCACAACTATCAGGCCTTCATCGCCTCGCTGGACAAGGCGATTGCCCAATGTCGCGCTCGGGTGGCCCAGGAACAGACCCAGACGCACCATCAGCATCAGCGACTGGTGAAGGAACAGCAGACCCACGCGGCCTGGCAGGGCCTGGCGGATCGCGCCAGCCTGAGCGCCGCGCTGCAGGCGCGCACCACTGAGCAACGCCAGAGTGATGAACAAGCCACCCAGGCCTGGTTACGCCGCGCCAATGGCTGAAGACGGCCAGTCGGAGGAGTGACACCATGACGGACACTGCACGCATCTCGATGTTGTCGGCCACCTCGCCAACCAGGGCGCCGACCAGCGCCAAGGCCTCCACTGAGGAGACTCGCTCGCGCGACGACGTCAGCTCGGCTTCCTCTGAGAGCGCCTTCGAGGCACATCTGTCACGCGCCCAGCGCGAGGATCGTCAGCAGGACAGGCAAGCGGCGCTGGTGCAGACGCAAGCGCAAGACGCACAGCAGCAGCGTATCGAGCGTCGCGAGGCCGCCGAAGACAAGCATGCCCAGCACCTCGAGCAGGCTCAGGCAGCATCGTCAGACACCTCACCCACTCAGGACCCGGTCGCTGCCGCCCTCCAGAGTGGCAACATCCCGCCTGCCCAGCCCTCATCGGCAAGCCAGACAACAGGACAGCCATCAGCGCAGCCACTCGAGGCCTCACGACTGGATAGCAGCGTCGAGCGCGGCATCTCGCGCATGCAACAGCTGCAGCAACTCACGCAAGGCGGTCAAGACGCCTCTGGCAGCGACGAGGCAGCACTGAAAGCGGCAGCGGCAACGCCCGCTGGCGCGCAGGCACTCTCTTCAGCGGGCAGCACAGCGGCCAACTCGGCAGGCAACTCGGCGCTGCAAGGTGACTGGCTCGCCGCGCTGCGCAACCCTGCGGCGGCGGGGCTGGACGGCGCCATTGCGGATCAGACGCCCACCGGCAGGTCCCCCGCGACAGCGGCAGGCAGCCTGAGCACGGATGCGCCCTCCTCGCTGACGGATGGCGCGCTGGGCCCGCTGACCGAGGAGGCCATTGAAGGCATCACCGCCAAGGCCGACGGCGCCTTGCTTGATGCCAATTCTTCACGTAGCGGTGGCGATCAGTCCCTGCTCTCGGGTGCGTCATCTGCTGGCGTGTCAGTCGGTGCGTCGAGTTCGAGCGCTGCAGGCAGCACCGCCATGCTCAATGGCTCGGGCAATCCAGCAGCCAATCCAGCGGGCATGGCGCCACAGGCTGGCACCTTGATCCCCGCAAGCGTCGGTACTCAGGCCTGGCAACAGGCACTCAGCGAGCAGGTGGTACGCATGCAGCTGAGCAAGTCGCCACAGGCCGAGATTGCGCTCAATCCGGCCAACCTGGGCAAGCTGACCATTCGCCTCAACATCGGCGAACAGGGCACCAGTGCGCACTTCGTCGCGGGCCACCAACAGGTGCGCTCGGCTGTCGAGTCATCCCTGAGCGAGCTGCGTCAGGCGCTGGAATCCCGGGGGCACGAGCTGACGGCGATCAGTTTCAGTGCTCAGGACGACACTCCGGGCGACACACCTGACGGGGCGGCGGACAACTCGGCCAATCAGGGTCAGTTCGCCCAGCACCTCGAGGGTCAGCCGGCGAGTGATACCAGCACAAGCGCTGACGCCATGGAGGGAAGCCTCGCCGCGGGCAATCTCACAAGCAATCTTGCAAGTGCATCCCAGGCAGCCTGGGGACGCCGTGAATGGCAGGCATGACGGGCCTGGCGCTTGCCAGGTGCTTGTGTCAGCGGCTCCCGTCAGGTGGCTGTCAGATGAGCCCGCCTGGCGCGTCATCATTCAAGTAAGCGCTCGCACGTGGCGTTATTCCGCCGTTCGATCACCACGCCTTCGGTCATACTGGCCCCGCCACCGACTCCAGGGACACCGCACCACGATGTCAACGATTATCACCACCCCCGCCAGTCAGCGTCGCTCCTGGCTGCTGATCGGGGTCATCAGCCTGATGAGTGCCGTGATCGCGGCGCTAGTGGCCGTCTATTTCGCATTGCCGATGCTCAGTGATCAGAAGGCCGCACAGGACGTCGAGCCGGAAGTCGTGGTCGTGCCACCGCCGGTCTTCATGCCGCTGGCGCCCTTCACGGTCAACCTGGAAAGCCCGCGCGGCAATCGCCTGCTCTATATCGGCATCACGCTCAAGATGGCCGATCAGGAGGCGGTGGCGCGCGTGGAAGAACTCAAGCCCGAACTCAAGAGCCGTCTGCTGCTGTTGCTGTCGGGCCAGAGCCCGGATGAGCTGATCACCCAGGCCGGCAAGCAGACACTGCAGAGCACTCTGACCGAGGCGCTTTCGCGCCCCTATAGTGAAGGCGGCCAGCCACTGGCCATCTCCGGCGTGCTGTACAACGACTTCATCGTGCAATAACTGGCCATGGCTCAAGACGATCTGCTGTCACAGGACGAAATCGATGCTCTGCTCTCCGGCGTGAACGGTGACAGCGGTGCGACGGCTGACGCCTCGAGCACGCCCGGCGAAGCGCGCATTCGCCCCTTCGACCCGGCGAGCCAGCACCGCATCATCCGGGATCGCCTGCATGCCCTGGATATCATCAACTCGCGTTTCAGTCGCCAGTTCCGCATGGGGCTGTTCAACCTGATCCGCCGCGGCGCCGATATCACCGCCGGGCCGGTACAGTTCCTGAGCTACAACGAATTTTCCCGCAACGTGCCGGTGCCGACCAACATCAATCTGTTCACCATGAAGCCGCTGCGCGGCACCTCGATGCTGGTGTTTCCGCCAAGCCTCGTGTTCATGGTCGTCGACAGCCTGTTCGGCGGTGATGGTCGCTTCGTGACCAAGTCAGAGGGAAGGGAATTCACGCGTACCGAACAACGCGTCATCCAGCGCCTGATGGAGCTGGCCTTGAATGCCTACCGCGACGCCTGGTCGGCGGTATACGCCGTGGAAGCCGACTATCTGCGCAGCGAGATGCAGGTCAAGTTCGCCAATATCACCAGCTCGCCCAACGAGATCGTGGTGTGCACCAGCTTCCATCTGGAGGTCGGCAATCACAGCAGCGACTTCCAGATCTGCCTGCCCTACTCGATGATCGAGCCGCACCGCGAGCTGCTCTCGAGCCCGCTGCAGGAAACCAGCGCCGAGGGTGACAGCCGCTGGGGCGAGCGCCTGCGCAAGGAAGTGCGCGCCACCGATGTCGAGCTGCACGCCGACTTTGCCAGCATTACCACCACGCTGGGCGCCTTGGCCGAACTTGCCGTGGGCGATGTGCTGCCCATCGAGAAGCCCGAGCGCGTCAACGCCTACGTCAACAATGTGCCGGTGCTCGAAGCCGGTTTCGGTCGCGCCAATGGCCACCGCGCCCTGCGCGTGACCCGCATCATCAATCATCCGATCAACACTGCCAGCGAGGACAGCGGCGATGAGTGAGCCCAATTCGCCAGACGCGCCCGCGCCCAAGGCCACCCCGAATTCCCCGACATCCGGCACTGATGACCCCTGGGCCGATGCGATGACCGAGCAGATGGGCGACGAGTGGGCCAAGGCGTTGGAAGAACAGCAGAGTGAGGCTGCCCCCCAGGGCGGCGACATCTTCGAGCCCCTGGATGGCAGCGGTGGCGGCGCACGTCCGCGCGAGCTGGACATGATCATGGACATCCCGGTCAAGATGACCGTGGAGCTGGGGCGCACGCGGCTGACCATCAAGCAGCTGCTGGAGCTGTCGCAGGGCTCGGTGATCGAACTGGATGGCCTGGCCGGCGAGCCGATGGACATCCTGATCAATGGTTACCTGATCGCCCAGGGCGAGGTGGTCGTGGTCGAGGACAAGTACGGTATCCGCATCACGGAAATCATCACCCCCAATGAGCGGGTACAGAAGCTCAACCGCTAAGGCTGTTCCTGTCATGACCTCCGATGCCCCTGATGGCGCGATCCTGCTGCCGGATGCCGAGAAAGCGCCCTTGAGCGCTGCCAGCGCCAGCGCCAATACCAGCACTCAAGCGCCGTCACCGGCCTTTCTCGGTAGCGACGCAAACCTGAGCGCCGACACAAACCACAGCTCACCGCTGGGGGCGGCCAGCCTGGTCAATACCGGGCTGGCGCTTGCTGCTGTGATCGGCGTGATCCTGCTGCTGGCTTGGCTGATGAAGACACTCGGGGGTGCCCAGACACTGCGTGGCAATCGCATTGCCCTGCGCCCGCTGGCGCGTCTGGCGCTGGGCCACAAGCAGAGCCTGGTGGTGGTAGCAGTGGGCAACCAGCAATTGCTGCTAGGCGTCGGGCCGGCGGGCATCACCTCCCTCGGTGAGCTGACAACCGAGAATGGCGGCTTGGTACCCGCAGACGCTGGCAGTACCCCGCCCGACGCATCGTTGGCCTCGCCTGCCTCCGCAACAGGCGGGAGCGGTGCCGCGGCCGGCTTTGCCGAGTTGCTGCGCGACCGCCTCGCCAGACGCTCGCCGGCTGCTACATCCGCCACGATGCCCTCTGATGTGACGCAAACTGCCACCTCAGACAAGACAGATGACGCGGAGCCTCGCTCATGATGGGGCTGCGGATTCTCGCTCGCACCTGGCTCATGACGGGGATGGTGAAGTTGTCGCCGGGCATGAGAGCAAGCGGGCTGAAGGCAGGAGGCCTGCTGGCAGGGCTATTGATCGCATTGTCGGCATGCCTGCTGACGAGCCAATCGGCGCACGCCGATGTGCTCAGCGGCCTGACCAGCCAGCCACTGCCGGACGGCGGCGAGTCCTGGTCGCTGAATATCCAGACGCTGATCCTGCTCAGTGGCCTCGCCCTGCTGCCGGCGGCCTTGCTGATGATGAGTGCCTTCACGCGCATCATCATCGTGCTCGGCCTGCTGCGTACCGCGCTGGGCACCGCGTCTGCGCCGCCCAATCAGGTGCTGGTCGGCATCGCACTGTTTCTGACCTTCTTCGTGATGTCTCCGGTGCTGGAGCGCATCTACGACGAGGCCTGGCAACCCTATGACAGCCAGGCCATCAGCCTGCAGGAAGCCATCGAACGCGGCGGCGATCCACTTCGCGAATTCATGCTCGGTCAGGTGCGTGAGCCGGATATCGCCCTGTTCGCGCGCCTGGCCAAGGTCGAGGAAATCCAGACCCCTAGGGACGTGCCGTGGCGGGTGCTGCTGCCGGCCTTCGTCACCAGCGAGCTGAAGACAGCCTTCCAGATCGGCTTCAGCCTGTTCGTGCCCTTCCTGATCATCGACCTGGTGGTGGCGAGTGTGCTGATGGCGCTGGGGATGATGATGGTACCACCCGCCACCATCTCGCTGCCTTTCAAGTTGATGCTGTTCGTGATGGTCGATGGCTGGCAGCTGCTGCTGGGGTCGCTGGCCGAGAGCTTCTATTGAGAGAACTTCTACTGAGAGAGCATCTACTGAGCCAGGCCCTGGCGTCACGCCGTCACCGGGCTTTCTAGTCGTGACGCGCAACCGTGCCGCGCCACCGTGCATTGCCAGCCTCGACAGCTCATATCTGCCCATCTTCCCATCGAGAACGCGCCGCCATGACCCCTGAAGTCATCACCAGCCTGGCCTCGCATGCCATGTACATCACCCTGTTAGTGGCAAGCCCGCTGCTGGCCAGTGCTCTGTTCATCGGCCTGATCGTCAGCCTGTTCCAGGCCGCGACCCAGATCAACGAGATGACCTTGTCCTTCATCCCCAAAATTCTCGGCGTGTTCGGCACCCTGGTACTGGCCGGCCCCTGGTTGCTGGAGACACTGATCGACTTCACGCGCAGCGTCTTCACCGGCTTCCCGCACCTGATCGGATGAGCGATGCAAGCCACCATGAAGCCTGACGCTTCCCCGGCAGGAGGTCGTCCCCTTGCCGAATGACCTGCTGTCCCCCGAACACCTCCAGGCCTTGCTGCTGAGCGTGATGTGGCCCTTTGCGCGCCTGTCCGGCTTCATGATCAGCGCGCCGCTGTTCGGTCACCGCAGCCTGCCCACGCCGGTGCGCCTGTTGATGGCCTTTGGCCTGGCGCTGATCATCGCGCCGCTGGTCGATAGCCCGCCCTCGTTGGATGTGCTCGGCCCGGCCGCCGTCTGGCAGCTGGCATTGCAGATGGGCGTCGGCCTGGCACTGGGACTGGTGATGCGCATCACCTTCGCCATCGTCGAGGCGGCGGGGGAATTCATCGGCTTGCAGATGGGGCTGGCCTTCGCCAGTTTCTTCTCGGCCGACACAGGCACCAATACCCAGGTGCTGTCGCGTCTGCTGGGCATGCTGGCCATGCTGCTGTTTCTGGCCTTCAATGGTCATCTGCTGGTGCTGGAAATCCTGGTCACCCACTTCCACGAGATTCCCCTCGACCTTCGCCGCATGGGGCCTGTCGGGCTCGAGAATCTGTTGCTGTGGAGTGCCAGTCTGTTCAGTGCCGGCCTGCTGCTGGCCCTGCCGCTGGTCGCCTCGCTGCTGGCGATCAACCTCGCGATGGGCGTACTCAACCGCTCGGCGCCGCAGCTGTCGGTGTTCTCGATCGGCTTCCCGCTGACCCTGTTGCTGGGCATCGCGATGCTGTGGCTGATGATGCCGGGCATGACGGACTGGCTATCGCTGCTGTTCCGTCAGGCGTTGGGCGCCTTCCAGGCCGTGCATGAAGGCTTGGGAACGATGCCATGACATGCAAGCAATGATCTGAAAAGCAAAGACCAGAACGCAAGAGCCGCACCGGATGCCATCGCGAGAGCGAGTATCCAGTGCGGCTTTTCATCATTCTTGGAGCGCGGTCACGCCATCAATCAACGCAGATAGTCGAACAGCGACATGCCCGAGATATCCGAGAACGCCTGCTGTGAGGCCTGCAGTCCCACCTGGGTCAGCGAGTAATCGGAGATCGCCTCGTTGTAATCCAGATCGATCAGGTCCGAGCGGGTCGAGGCATAGTTGAGCTCGCGGTCATCACCGATGATATCCAGAGAATCCAGCTCGTTGAGCTTGGTGCCGACATCGGCGCGCACCGTCAGTACATTGTCGAAACTGTTGCTGAACTGGCGGCTGGCGGTCGAGATGGCGTTGTTGAAGGCGGCCTGGTCGGCCTCGCTCTCGATCGGCGTACTCAGCGCAGTGATCAGCCCATCCAGATTGGCGAACAGATCGGCGCTGACCTCGCCCTCCTCGACCACCAGCAGGGTTGCCTTGCCTTCTGCCTGTGCCTCAGCGACCTGTTGCTCATCACCGGACAGCTTCATCGACAGGCCATTGAACGCAAGGGTCATGCCATCGCTGTACGCCATGGGCGATGGCAGCGGGTTGCCTTCACCATCCAGGATCGAGAGATCATTGCCATCGGCATCGGTGCCGCTGATCGAGACGCCAGCGGCATCAATGCTGACGCTGTAGGCCGCGCCATCGACCCGCGCCGCGGCGTCAATGACTTCCGGCCCCTTGAAGGTGATCGGCAAAGATGACTCGCTCTCGCTGGTCTGGCGGGCCAGCTGCTGATTGCCAGATGCCACGCCGCCAAAGATCTGGCTGCCGGTATGATTGACCTCCATCAGGCGCGAGCTGTCGACGCGTTGCTGGCGCTGCTCATCATCGCCGCGATAGCTGCCATCCTCGCCAAAGGGCGCCGTGTCACCGCTCATGCCGCCGAACAGGTAGTTGCCGTTGCCGTCGGTGCTGTTGGCCAGTCCCAGCAGCACTTCGCGACTGCCTTCAAGCTCGGTGGCCAGCGCATCACGGTCGCTGTCACTGAGGGTACCGTTGCCCGCCTGCACGATCAGGCTCTGGACACGCGTGATGGTGTCGGTGACCTGATTGAGCGCGCTTTCCTCGATGGACAGGTTGTTGCGCGCCGTGGTGCGGCTGTCACTGAACTGCTCATTGACGGCCTGGGACTGCGAGATCGTAACCGCCTGGCTGGCCGCACTCGGGTCATCCGAGGGATTGACCACGCGCTTGCCGGTGGCCAGCTGCTCGGACACCTTGGAGAACGCCGCCTGCTGATCCAGCATCGAGGTGACGCCCTGGGCATAGAGGGTTTGGGTACTGATGCGCATCACGGCCTCGTTAGCGGATGTTCAGAATGGTATCCAGCACCGTCGACGCGGTCTGGATGACCTGGGCGTTGGCCTGGTAATACTGCTGATAACGGATCAGGTCCGCGGCCTCTTCATCCAGATTGACCCCCGAGATCGACTGGTCTGCCGCCGACAGCTGCTCGGTCAGGCCCTGCTGAGCCTCCAGATTGACCTGCACCTGACGGGTCTGGTTGCCGACCTGGCTGACCAGTGACGCGTAGTGATCATTGAAGCTGCCGGCGCTGCCCAGGGCGTCTCTGCTCTGCAGTGACTGCAGGGCGAGAATGTTGCGGTTGTCGAGACTGGCGTCGCTTGAGCCCGCGGCGATCTCGGCGCCCTCATCGATCGCGACCCCGAAGGTGTCGGCGATATTGCGCGTCGGCTGGATGGTGAAGCTGTCACCGTCCGCCATGCCGGTAGCGGTGAACACCAGGCCATCCTGGCGCATCACGCCTTCGCTGTCCGGGGTCAGGGTCTGCACGGCGCCGCTGCTGAGGTTTTCCAACTGGTAGGTACCGCCGTCAAGACTAAGGCGGTAGTCATCACCAGTCAGCGCGACGCTGTAGAAGTCGTCACCTTCCTGCTGGGTGGCGGGGGCGAATGCCACCTCAAGATCCGCTCCGGCGGCATTGCCGCTGGCCGGCAGCACTTCCGGATCACCGAGGGTGAAGAAGTCGCCCCCCGCATTGCCATTGGCGTCGACACCGTCGGCGTGCTGGGCATTGAAGGTCAACGCCAGTCCCGCGGCCAACTGGCCGAGCTGATTCTGGGTCGGCTCGAGGCTGTCGGCGCGGAAGCTCAACAGCCCGCCCAGGGTGCCGCCTTCGAGCTGCCCCTCATCGATGGCGCTGGTCACGCCCGGCGCCACGCTGTAGGTGACTACCGAACGGCTCATGTCCTGCGGGTCTGGCTCCACGGCCAGTTCGTAATTGCTGCTGCCGTTGACCAGCAGCTGGCCATTGCCGAGGCTGACGCTCAGCCGACCATCCTGTTCCTGTACCTCGACGCCGACCAGCGTCTGCAGGTCGGTCACCGCCTGATCGCGCTGATCCAGCAGGCCCAGTGGCTCTTCGCCGGTACGCGCACGCGACAGGGAAATCTGCTCGTTGAGCGAGGCGATCTGGCTGGTGGCAGTGTTGATGTCGCCGACCACATCGCCGAGCTGTGCATTGACCGCAGAGTCCATGTCATCCAGATAAGCGGAGAAGGCATTGAACTGCCCGGCCAGGCTCTCGGCGCTGCCCAGCAGGCTCTCGCGCGCCGCCGGATCACTCGGCTGACTGGCCACGCCTTCGATGGCGCCGAAGAACTCCTGCATCAACGGCGCCAGGCCCGCCTCATCATCGGCGAGCAGATTGTCGATCTGGCTGATGTTGGCTTCGTGGGTCTCAAGCGCCGTGCTGGCGCTCATGGCGCTGTCCAGCTGCGCCGAGAGATAGCTGTCGGTCTGACGGCTGATCGACGCCACACTGACACCGCCACCACTGTTGCCATTCAACTCGACCGTTTCACGGCTATAGCCCGGCGTGTAGACGTTGGCGATGTTGTTGCTGTTGGTGGCAAGCGCCGTCTGGGCGGCTTGCAGACCACTGACACCGATACTCAACATGCTGCTGGCCATGGCGTTTACCTGAAAGGAACAATGGGAAAAGGGAGAAAGTGGATGACGCCACACCGGCGTACGGATACTGTGAATATCGGCGCGCCAGACGCCAACTTGAGGCCGTAGGCAGCAATAGTTGCCTGCAATTCATCAACACTGAATCGTCATCAGCGGCTTTAGCGGATCAGCGGCTCTGAACGGCCCATCGCCAACTGGATGGCGCCTGATGCAGTGCCTTCACTGCCAGTACCGATCTCTTTATCCGCCGCAGGCGCCATATCCGTCGCAGACGCCACAGACGCCACACCCGTCGCAGACACCGCATCCGTCGCAGACGCCAGCTCGACCAGCGGCTCAGCATCGCGCGCATCGAGGGCAAACAGCGGCGCGGAAGCCTCAAGCAGCCCGCGCGGGGAGCTTGAGTTGGCGGTTGCGACAGGCGCTGACGCAGGCACGGCATCGCGTGACGCCAGGCGGGTCTCCGGTGTCTCGAGAGGGCCGCTGGCCTCCAGCGGGCCGACACGACTCATGATCGAGATCAGCTTGTCGGCATAGTGCGGGTCAGTGGCGTAGCCCGCTTCCTGCAAGGCACGCGCCGCACTCTCGGCGTCCGGCGACTGGGTCACGTGGGCATAACGCCGGGCGCCGGACAGCAGGGCGGCATGATCGCGCAGTGCACTGGCCTGATCGGGATAGACGCGGAAGCTGTCTTCGAGATGCATGCGACGCCCATCGCGGTATTCGGTGGTCAGCACCGTGGTGCTGTCGCCCTGCCAGCTGCTGCCGGCCTTGATGCCGAACAGGTTATGGCTGTCGGTGCCGGCCTCGGTGTGAATGCGGCGCTCACCCCAGCCCGTTTCCAGCGCGGCCTGTGCCAGAATCAATTCTGCGGGTAGTCCGCTTTCACGACTAGCCGCCTGTGCGGCGGGGCCAAATTCCGCCACGAAGCGCTGCACATTCTCCGGCTGACGACGTAGTGGCTCACTGAGAACCGCTATACCCGTCACTGAACCCTGTTCACCGCTATCGGGCGTGCTCGCTCCTGGCCCTGACATCGACTGAGGGATTTCGGCATAGATGCCTTGGACCTCTCCACTGGCCGCGACCGCATCAAGCATCGCCATGAAGCCCGCATCCTCATTCTCGGGAAGTGCCTCCACTGAGGCATGCCAATCCTGTGCGGGTGTTACCTGCGCGGCCGATAGCCAGTCATCCTGCTTCTCAATAGAGTTCGTGGGGCTTGCAACTGTCGCGGAAGAAGTCGGCACAAGAGACGCTGCGCTTGTCGAGGCAACACTGCTGGTGCTCGAAGACAACTGCTGAATCAGGATCTTCGACAGGCCGACACCGTCGCCGACACTGGCCAGTTGCTGGGAGAGCTGCTGGTCCAGCATCGAGGTCATCATCTCTTGCTGCTGGGAGCCGGTCAGCGCTGAATTCTCGGTGGCCGAGCGCATCTGCTTGAGCATCATGTTGAGCATCAAGGCCTCGAATTGGCGTGCACTCTCCTCCAGCGCCTCCTGCTGACGCTCGCCACCACTGGTGGCCGCCCCCTTGAGGCTCGCCAGTCCCTGGGTGTCGAAGGCCAGCCGACCGGCATCCACGTTGGCACCGCTACCAAGCACACTCATCAGATCACCTCGAGATCAGCACGCAGCGCACCGGCTGCCTTGAGCGCTTCCAGAATCGAGACCAGGTCCTGCGGCGTGGCACCCAGCGCATTCAGGCCATCGACGACTTCCTGCAGACTGGCAGTCCCTTCGACCATGCGCAGTGCACCGCCCTGCTGGTTCACGCTGATATCGGGGTCGTTGACCACTGCCGTCTGCCCCTGGGACAGCGGCGCGGGCTGACTGATCACCGGATTGGCGTCGATCACCACCGACAGGTTGCCGTGGGTGACCGCCGCGCGCGCCAGGCGCACTTCGGAATTCATCACCACCGAGCCGGTCCGCGCATTGACCACCACACGCGCACGCGGCACGCCCAGGGCGACCTCGATGTTCTCGAGCCTGGCGATGAACCCGACACGCTGACTGAGATCACGCGGCGCCTGCACCACGATATCGCGGCTGCTGAGCGGCGAGGCCAGCGAGCCGCCGAAGTTGCGGTTGATGGCGCTGGCGACGTTCTGGGCATGATTGAAATCGCCCTCGAACAGGTCGAGATGGATCACGCCATTCTCATCCCCGAGACGCGTCGGCACGCCGCGCTCCACCGTCGCGCCACTGGGGATGCGACCGGCGGTCAGCTGGTTGACCTGCACGCTGGAACCGCCGGCCTGGGCACCGGCACCACCGATGATCAGATTGCCCTGCGCCAGCGCGTAGACCTGGCCATCCACGCCCTTGAGCGGCGTCATCAACAGGGTGCCACCGCGCAGACTCTTGGCATTGCCCAGCGACGACACCACGACATCGATGGGCTGACCGGAGCTTGCGAAGGCCGGCAGGCTGGCGGTGACCATGACCGCCGCCACGTTCTTGAGCTGCATGTTGGTGCCCGACGGCACCGTCACACCCAGCTGGGAGAGCATGTTGGTCAGACTCTGGCCGGTAAACGGCGCCTGGGTGGTCTGGTCCCCACTGCCATCCAGCCCCACCACCAGGCCGTAGCCGACCAGCGGGTTGTCGCGCACGCCGCGCACCTGGGCGAGGTCCTTGATGCGATCGGCCTGCGCCGATTGCAGCGTCAAGGTCAGGCAGCTCACCAGCATCAGGCAGGCGGCCAGCGCAGCGCGCCAGCGGGGATTGGGGAGCATCTCAAGCATCGGATAGCGACTCATGATGGGACAGCATGGTGAGAAATCGGGACGAGCCATTCAGGGCGAGGCAATCTTCTGCAGAACAGGCCGCAGCAATCAGCACACCAGACTCAGAACGGCGCCAGATTGAGGAAGAAGCGCTGCATCCAGCCCATGTTCTGCGCCTCGTTGATATAGCCATCACCGACATATTCGATGCGTGCACTGGCAACCTGGGTGGATTGCACCGTATTGGCCGAGGAAATCGTGCGCGGATTGACCACCCCGGAGAAACGAATCGACTCGGTGCCCTGATTGATCGCGATGCGCTTCTCGCCGCGCACCTCCAGATTGCCGTTCGGTTGCACCTGACTGACCGTCACGGTGATGGTGCCGGTGAAACTGTTGTTGGCATTCGAGCCACCACTGCCGGTGAAGTCATTCTCGCCCTCGATATCGGCATCGGTGCCATCCAGCAGCCCCGTCATGAAATCGGGGATGGCGGTCAGCGAGAAACCGAGGCTGCCGTCGCGGCTGGCATTGCTGGCCGAGCTCTTGCTGGCGCTGACATTCTCATCGAGCAGAATGGTGATGATGTCGCCGATGGCACGCGGACGGCGATCCTCAAACAGCGGCTGGTTGCCATACAGCGGCTGGAAGATGGCGCCATTGGCCATCGGTTCCGGACGCGGCTGCATCGTCGATTCCATCGGCGTGGTATCGACCAGCGGCTCGCTGGGGATATGGGCACACCCGGCCCCTGCCAGCGTCATGGCCAGCATCGCCAATCCGGCCAGCGCGCGGCGCAGGCGACGCCAGCCAGGCAACGCCACTCCAGGCATCGCCAAGCCATTCTGGCGTGGGCAAACAGCTGACAGGGGTGGTAGTGCCACCACCGGGAGATCACGCGAAAGCGACATGCGACAACCCTTACATCTGGACCAGACGCTCCAGCATCTGATCGGTGGTGGTCACGGCCTTGGAATTGATCTCGTAGGCACGCTGGTTCTGGATCATGCCCACCATCTCTTCCACCACGTTGACGTTGGAGGTCTCGACGAAGCCCTGATAGAGAGTGCCCGCACCATTGAAGCCCGGCACGTTGTCACTGCGCGGCCCGGAGGCGTCGGTCTCGGAATACAGATTCTCGCCGCGACTGAACAGGCCCGTCGGGTTGATGAAGGTGGACAGCTGCAGCTGACCGACCTCGGTGCTGTTGGTGGAACCGGGCCGGGTGACACTGACCACGCCATCGGAGGCGATATCGACACTCAGGGCATTGGCCGGAATGACGATCGCCGGGTCCAGCGGGTAGCCACTGGCGGTGACCATCTGGCCGGTACTGTCGAGCTGGAAGGAGCCATCGCGGGTATAGGCATTGGTGCCATCCGGCAGCATCACCGCGAAGAAGCCCTGACCATTGATCGCGACATCCTTGGAGTTCTCGGTCTGCTCCAGATTGCCCTGGATGTGCAGACGCTCGGTGGCCACGGTGCGCACCCCGGTGCCCACCTGCAGCCCCGAGGGCAGCTCGGTGGTGGCAGAGGAGGCAGCGCCGGGCTGGCGCATGTTCTGGTAGAGCAGATCTTCAAACACCGCGCGCGACTGCTTGAAACCATTGGTCGAGACGTTGGCCAGGTTGTTGGCCGTGACATCCATCTGCATCTGCTGAGCTTCAAGGCCGCTCTTGGCTGTCCATAGGGCACGAATCATCAGGGGGCTCCGCCGTGATTACGGGGTCAGTCGGTACCAAGCAGGCTGTTGCCACGCTCGGCCATGCGCTCTGCCGTATCGATGCTCTTCATCTGCATCTCGAAACTGCGCGCGTTGTTGATCATGGCGACCATCGCGTCGGTCGCCGAGACGTTGCTGCTCTCCAGGGCGCCGGAGACGACCCGCACCAGCGGGTCGGCAGCCAGCGGTGGCGCAGCCTCTCCCGCCGCAGTCGGCGGCTGACGGAAATAGCCGTCCTCGCCGCGCACAAGCGCCGGGCTACCGGGAATGGCCTCGGGATTGACCAGCTTGAGCTGGGCCTGCAGCACCATGGTGTCAGGTGCATCCGCCGCCGAGCGCGCACTCACGCTGCCATCGGCGGAGATATGCACGATGGCGTTGAGCGGCAGCTCGATCGGCCCGCCATCGCCCATAACCGGCAAGCCGCCGGAGGTCAGGACACCATCGGCATCGATCTGCAGCGCGCCGTTGCGGGTGTAGAGCTCCTCGCCATTCGCGCCCTGCACGGCCAGCATGCCGGGGCCGTCCAGCGCGACATCCAGCGCGCGATCCGTGGTCTGGATCGTGCCCTGGGTCATCGAGGCGCCCGCGGTAGTCAGCTGACTGGAGACGCGTGTCGCCAACCCTTCGCCCTGCACATCCACCGCCCGCGACAGCGTCAGCATCTCGCGAAAGCCGGTGGTCGAGAGGTTGGCCAGGTTATGACTGGCGACATCCTGAGCCGCCAGGCTGCGCTGGGCGCCGCTCATGGCGGTGTAGAGCATTCTGTCCATCAGCCGACTCCGATCTGGTCAGATAACGCGCGCAGCGCTGGCGCTGTCAGGCGACATGGCATCATGTCAGCCCGGATCAACGCAGGTTGATCACGGTCTGCTGGACTTCGTCCTGCACCGAGATGGTCTGGGCATTCGACTGGTAGTTGCGCTGGGCGATGATCAGATCGACCAGCTCGGTGGTCAGGTCGACGTTGGAGGCTTCCACCGCACCCGAGACCACATCACCGAACACCCCCTCGCCCGGCACGCCGACCAGCGGCTCACCGGATTCCGCGGTTGCCAGCCAGCTGTTGTCGCCGTTAGGCTTGAGGCCCTGATCGTTGGCGAAATTGGCCAGCGAAATGGTGCCCAGCGTCTGGGTCAGTTCATTGGAGTAGCTGCCGATGACCCGCCCGTTACCGTCGATGGAGATCCCCACCAGGCTGCCCGAGGTGTAGCCATTCTGAGATATCGAGGTGACTTCATAGTCGTTGGCGTACTGGGTGCTACCTGTCAGATCGATGCTGAAGTTCATGTCTTCGGCACCGTTCGAAAGGGTGTAGGTCTTTGCTGACTGGGTATAGTCGCTGCTCAGCTGGCCATTGGTGCCGAAGCTTATCTGCTCCACCTGGACAGCGAAATCCACCGTCGGGGTGATGCCGGCATTCACATCCGACTGGTATTCGGCCGACTTGCCTGCAAAGTCCATCACATGTTGAACGTCCCAGTTGTTGCTGCCGGTCTTGGTATAGAACGACGTCACGACATGCTCACTTCCCAGGCTGTCATACACGGTCATCGACGACGCGTAGTCATAGCTGGTCGGATCCATGGGATCGAAAGTCGTCTCGGTCGGCTCGGCTTCAGAATCCAGATTGATGGATATCTGCGCGCCAAAGATGCTGTTGGCAAGGTTGTCCTGGGTCGCACTGGCCTCCAAGGGCGCGGTCGGTACCTGCAGCACGACGGGCTCGCCAGTGACCCGCTCGCCGGCATAGCCCGTCAGCTGGGCACCCTGCGTATTGACGATGTAACCATCGGCATCGACATTGAGCTGGCCATTGCGCGAATAGACCACCTGACCACTGCTGTCGGCAAAGCGCAGGAATCCTTCGCCGGAAATCGCGATATCGAGATCACGCCCAGTGGTTTCCAATGAACCAGTCGAGAAGTCCTGGGAGATGGAGGCTACCTGGACCCCGATACCCGCCGCCTGAGAACTGGCATAAAGATCCGCGAACTGGGTCTCGGAGGACTTGAAGCCTACCGTTTCCGAGTTGGCGATGTTGTTGCCGATCACATCCAGATTGGTTGCCGCCGCACTCAAGCCGCTCAATGCCTGTGAAAACGCCATGGTCTATCCCTTTGCTCACGATGAAAATGAAAGCCCGAGACCTGTCAGCGAGCTCGGGGGGGGCGGCCAAACGGCCTGAAACTGGAGGCCCGTCCGGCGGGCTCACTGGCGCTGTCCCGACGCCATGGGCTCAGATCAAAGCACCTGACGCACGGCGTCAAGACTGACGACACCCAACATCGGGCCCAGGTCCAGCTGAGCACCGCTATCGGTCTGATTGACGCCACTGACCACGCCGTAACTCAGCATCTGCAGGTCGTCATAGCTCTCCCCTGCACGCTCGGCCGTCACGGCCAGCTGGTAGGAGCCATCGGCGGCTTCAGTGCCATCATCCAGCAAACCGTCCCAGACGAAGCCATGAATACCCGCCTCCATTGCGCCCAACTCGAAGGTCTTGACCACGCTGCCATCCGCGCCCAGCACCTCGACGGTGGCGTTGTCGACATCGTCGGCCAACTCAAGACCGAAGGGTGTCGAGGTCGCGTTACCCACCAGCACCACATTGCCGCCGACCAGCACACCCTGATCGAGCAGACTGGCCGCCTGCAGTGCTTCATTGCTGGAAATCTGCGCCGTGATGCCCTCAAGCGTGGTATTGAGCTCTTCGATACCACTGACGGTGCTGATCTGGGCCAGTTGCGCGGTCAGGTCGGAATTCGACACCGGGTCCATCGGATCCTGGTTCTGCATCTGCGCCACCAGCAGGGTCATGAACTGATCATTGAGCTCCTCGGTACTGCTCACCGACTGCGTACTGTCGGTGACGCCGGAGGTCGTGGTGGTCTGGTTGATGCTGTTGAGCACACTGGTGTCTAGCGTCGCCATGCGGTTACCCGAAATCAGATGAAGCGGTCAGAAGGCCAAGGCCCTGAGCGAGTGTCAGTCACCCAGCGTCAACGTCTTGCGCAGCAGAGACTTGGAGGTATTGAAGACCTCGACATTGGCCTCGTAGGACTTGGAGGCTGCGATCATGTCGACCATCTCGGCGACCGGATCGACATTGGAGAAGGTCACATAGCCCTGCTCGTCGGCGAGGGGGTGATCGGGTCGATACTCCTGGCGCGCCGGGGCATCGCTCAACTCCACCGAGCTGACTCTGACGCCACCGAGGCCTACACTGCGCGACGCCATCTGTGTCGCCAGACTGCCACCGGCCAGGTTGGCCGTCGCAAGCGACGCATTGGCCTGATACGCGAGGGGCGCGTACTCGAACACCACCTGACGCGCCTGATAGGGCTTGCCATCCGTGCCCGCCACGCTGTCGGCGTTGGCCATGTTGCTGGCCACAGCATTGATGCGCTGCGACTGGGCTGCCATCGCGGAACCCGCGACGTTGAAGATGCTGAACGCTGCCATCAACTGTTCTCCGATTGCATGGCCAGACGCAGGCCCTGAATCTTGCCGGTCAGAAGCTCAAGGCTGGCCTCGTAATGCAGACTGTTGTCCGCGAAATTGACCCGCTCCACATCCATGTCGACGGTATTGCCATCCAGACTCGGCTGTGTCGGCACGCGATAGAGCAGGTCCGCGCCCTGCGACAGTCCCGCCCCGCTGGCAGCCTGATGGCCTGGCTGGGTCGTGTTCAGCGCAAGCGACCCCGGCGCGGCATTGCCCGCCGTCACCTTGGCCAGAGTGGCGGAGAAGTCAATATCGCGCGCCAGATAGCCGGGCGTGTCGGCATTGGCGATATTGGTGGCCAGCACCTGCTGACGCTCGGCACGAAGGCCCAGCGCCTGCTGGTGAAAGCTCATGAGAGAATCAAGTCGATCAAACATGGAAGTGCTCCGCTGTCGGCACCTCGCCCTGATGTGAGCAAGGGAACATCCATCGATCAGCTCACGCGTAAGGGAGCATGACGGAAAGCAGGACTGAGAATAGTCAGCCAGCGCCAGGATGAAGGTAAGAACAAGCCACTTTATCGCGGCTATTTCTGGCCATGCCGGTGTCGGGGGCGGATTACAATCTCTCGCGGCACTGATCCAGCGCCCTGAATCAGGGGCCTGAACCCGCCTTCCGCCCCGGACGCCACTCGCGATGAGAGACAGCATGCCGAAAATCAGCGTAGCGAAAGGCCTGACGGCGGCAAAAGGACTGTCTGTTTCAAGAAGAGTGACGACGACAAAAGGCCTGTGGCGCACCATCGCCAGCACCGGGCTATTGGCCCTGCTGCCCGCGGGGGCCGCAGTGCATGCCAACACCTCGGATGCTATCGACTCTGCCATTCAGCCGTCTGCCGCCCAGGCATCAGCAACAGCAACAGCCTCATCAATAGCCTCAACAACAGCGCCTTCAGTCAAAGACGCGCAGACACGCGCCATCGAGTCCCTGCGCTGGCAATTGAGCGACTTCTTCACTGCCGAGGACAGCGGCCCCGTCAGGGTGCGCATGCCCGGCGAGCCACCGCTGAGCGCGCCCGGCGAGGCCTCCGTACAACTCGAGCTGCGTCGCCTGCCCGCCCGCCTGAAAGACTGCTTGGCACCCCAGCTGAGCCTCAATGCCGCGCGCAGTGACCGCCATACACCGGGCCTCAAACGCCTGCAGCTACTGTGCGCCAACGGCCAGCAACATATCGTCAGCGTTCGTATGGAACGCTACGCCTGGCGTTTGAGCACGCCACAGCCGCTTGCGAGCGGCACCCTGCTGGCACCCGCGAGATTGACGCCGGTACTGACAGCCCTGGGCAAGTTGCGTGGCAATGGTTTCGAGAGCGCCGCGGCACTGTCAGGCTTCGAGGTACGCCGCCGCCTGCGCGCCGGCGAGGTCATCACCCGCAACAGCGTGCGCGCCATCCCGCTGGTAAACTTCGGCGATACCGTGACCTATCAGGTCAGCGGCACGGGTTTCAGCATGCAGCGCAGTGCACGGGCACTGGAGGCCGGGGGGCTCGATGAGCGCATCCGTATCGAACTCGCTCCGGGCGACTGGATGCGCGCCCGCGTCATCGGGCCACGGCGGGTAGCGCCATGATGACTTCTGTTGAGTTGAGTTGAGTTGAGCCGTGCCAACCCCGAGCCAGTCTATTGACTGCGCGCGGCCAGACACGACACGCTGACGCGCCGGAACGAGACACTGACGCTCAAAGGCCGAAATGCCTGCTACTGACAAGCCGCCACCCGCACCAGATACCTCATCCCTGAGGGACCATATTGCCTGTGTGGGGTAAAGCTTGTGCAGGCATGGCCGATAGTCGATTCAAGCGCGCAGATGACGCACGCAACCCATCCATGACAGGCTCCGTCGAGCCCGGCCCGACGGCCAGAGAGGACAGTCAATGAAGATTGAACATGGCGGCCCGATACAGCGCAGCGACACCCAAGCCCCGCGCGAACTGCGTCCCGAGACAGCCAGGGACACCACCGCCACCACGGCGGCGACCTCCACGGCCGACTCCACCCAGGTCGAGCTTTCCAGCAGCGCGATCGATGCGGGCCAGGACATCGACCAAGCGCGCGTCGACAGCCTCAAGCAGGCCATTGCCGATGGCAGCATCAAGATCGATGTCGACCGCATCGCACAAGGGCTGATCGATGCCTTCGAAGGTGACGCATGACACTCGATGACGCCTCGACGGCCTTGCTGGGCGAAATCTTTTCCGGCCTCGAGCAAGAGCTGAATGACTTCATCGCCCTGCTCGAGGAAGAACAGCGCCTGCTGGGCCAGCGCCTGCCGAGCGCGGCAGATCTTGACGCCTCGCGGGAAGCCAAGCTGGCCAACGCCGCCCGCCTGGAAGCGCTGGAGAGCCGCCGCCGCGGCTGGCTGAGCAGCGCAGGGCTCAGCAATGACCCACTGGAGCTGCATACGGTGCTCGCCAGCCAGCCGATACTGGCCACCCAGTGGTGGCATCTGGTAACGCTGACGCGCCGCGCCCAGGCACGCAATCGCCTGAATGGTGAGTTGATCGGTCAGCGCATGGCCCTGCACAGCAAGATTCTCGACAGCCTGCATCAACGTGCACCCAGCCATTACGGCGCCGATGGACGTCCGGCAGCGGGAGGCTCACGCCTGAACGTCTCGGCCTGACTGTTCTGACCAGACTGTCCTGGCCTGAGCGTCCTGACTTGAGTACCCAAGGCGTGAGGCCCGCGGGCTGCACACCTCGACTGCCTTTCCCTTTATTGACCCAGAAACACGCGAGGCCCGGCATTCTGCCGAGCCTCCAGAGACTGCTGATTCATGCCACTCGCCAGCCAATCAGCCAGCGATATTCAGCGCCTCATACCAGTCATTCATCGCCAGCCAGCCGAAGCCATTCCCCTTTCGCTGCCAACGACTAGCTGTCATGCGCTTGCCAGACTCTCGACATCGATCACCAGCTGGATGTCATCCAGATGTGCCGCCGGCTTGAGTACGCCACGCCCATTGCGATAGACCTTCAACGAGAAAGGCGCCGTCGCCAGCTCCCGGGTGGGCAGGGTCAACTTGCCACGCCGCGCCGCGAGCATGGCGCAGCGCTCCTCTAGGCAGAGCATGACCTGCCACTCCCCCGGCGCCCGCGTGAGCGAATAGCGCCAGTGAATCGCCGTGACGCGCGTCCTGTCTGGCGCCATCAGCCCGGAATCACGCACGGCATCTGCCACTGCCAGAGGGCGCATATACCAA
Organism: Cobetia sp. 5-11-6-3; assembly: GCF_013374055.1. Classification (NCBI taxonomy): domain Bacteria; kingdom Pseudomonadati; phylum Pseudomonadota; class Gammaproteobacteria; order Oceanospirillales; family Halomonadaceae; genus Cobetia; species Cobetia sp. 5-11-6-3. The sequence goes on from NZ_BLWJ01000004.1 coordinate 214,618, forward strand.
TGCCCCCGCTGAGCGATGGTCAGCGACTCGACGGACATCATCACCGCCGCGCTGGCTGCCTGCGCCGGCGTGGACAGCGCCGCTGCCCCCAGCGCTGCTGCTGTCATCAAGGCCGCCATCGGTGCTGTCCTGCTTCCAGGCTCCGCACTCAGCTTCGCTCTCGACACTATTCCCGCCCTGAGTGTCCTCCACCCTGTCACCACTCGCGTTCTTCTCTGCACCGCTGACTCCTTCAGATCCATCTTGCTGCAGACGCTCGACACTCCCCTTGCCGGCGCCCTCCCTGTCGCACTTGTCTGCCTTTGCGGCTTGTTGTTGTCTTGCTCGGTGGTGAGTCGCGCTGCCCTGGCGTCACGCCGCACGACCCCCGATCATCTGGGTGACCCGCAGCTCGCGGTCATCGGGAATCTCTGCCTGGGACAACACTGCCAGACTCTTGAAGCGACGACGCAGGAAACGCCCCACCAAGGGTCGAAGCGCATGCCCGACCACCAGTACGCTGGGCTCGCCATTGGCATCCTGCGCGGCGACGGCATTCTCGGCATGCTGCATCAAGGTATCGGCAAGACCGGGCTCCAGCGCATTGCCGCTGCTCAAGGCCTGCATCAACACCTGCTCAAGCTGCGCTTCAAGACCGATCACGCGCAGGACGCGTTCGGCGCCGAACCAGTACTGGGTGATGGCGCGTCCAAGCGCGACGCGCACCATGGCGGTCAGGTCATTGGGGTCCTTGCTGTGCGGGGCATGCTCTGCAAGCGCCTCGAGGATGGTACGCATGTCACGGATCGAGACCTCCTCATCCAGCAGGTTGTGCAGGATACGCTGCAGGGTGCCCTGACTGATCAAGGCCGGCACCACTTCCTCCACCAGGCCGCCATCCTGCGGACCCAGCTTCTCGAGCAGCTTGCTGACCTCACTGCGCCCGAGCAGCTGATCGGCATGGAGGGTCATCAGATGATTGAGGTGGGTCGTGATCACGGTCGGAGTGTCGACCACCGTGTAGCCATAGACCTGTGCCTGCTCGCGGGTTTCCGGCTCGATCCAGGTGGCGGCCAGGCTGAAGGCCGGCTCGGTGGTGGCCACGCCCGGCAGCTTGCCGGACACCTTGCCCGGGTTGATCGCCAGCCAGCGGCCCGGATAGGCCTCGCCTCGCCCGACCTCGGCACCCTTGAGGCTGATGACATACTGATTGGGCCCAAGCTCGAGGTTGTCGCGGATGTGTACCACCGGCGGCAGGAATCCGATCTCCTGGGCGTACTTGCGACGCACTCCCTTGATGCGCGCCAGCAACTCACCGCCCTGACGCATGTCGACCATCGCGATCAGGCGATGACCGACCTCCATCGTCAGCGGCTCCACCAGTCGCACGTCATCCCAGCTGGCCTCGCTGACTTCCTGTACGGCCGCGGCAGGCGCGGGCGCCGCCTCTTCCTTCGTCTCGCTGCTGACCTCCTTCTCGCGCTGGGCGGCCCACCACCCAAGCCCCGCCAGCAGCAAGGTGAAGAGAATGAAGACCATGTTGGGCATGCCCGGCACCAGACCCAGCAGCCCCATGACGCCAGCCGCCAACCACAGCACCTGCGAGCTCTTGAACAGCTGGCCGATCATCTGCTGACCGACGTCTTCATTGGTATTGACCCGCGACACCATCACGCCCGCGGCGGTCGAGATGACCAGCGACGGAATCTGGGCCACCAGACCATCGCCGATGGTCAGCAGCGTATAGGTACGCGCCGCATCGGACATGCTCAGGTCGTGCTGACCGACCCCGATGATCAGTCCGCCAATGATATTGACCACCATGATCACCAGCCCCGCCACCGCATCGCCGCGCACGAACTTGCTGGCACCGTCCATCGAGCCGAAGAAATCGGATTCCTGCGACACTTCCCGGCGGCGCTCGCGCGCCTGGTCCTCGCCGATCAGGCCGGCGTTGAGGTCGGCATCGATCGCCATCTGCTTGCCGGGCATGGCATCCAGCGTGAAGCGTGCGCCGACCTCGGCGATACGCCCGGCACCCTTGGTAATGACCATGAAGTTGATGATGACCAGAATCGAGAATACCACCAGACCGACGGCGAAGTTGCCGCCGACCAGAAACTGCCCGAAGGCCTCGATGACCTTGCCCGCCGAGTCACCGCCGTTGTGCCCTTCCAGCAGCACCACCCGCGTCGAGGCGACATTGAGCGACAGGCGCAGCAAGGTCGAGAACAGCAGCACCGCGGGGAAGGCCGAGAAGTCCAGCGGCTTCTGCGCAAACATGCTGACCATCAGGATCATGATCGACAGCGCGATATTGAAGGTGAACAGCAGATCGAGGATGAAGGGCGCCAGCGGCAACACCATCATCGACAGTATCATCATGATCAGCAGCGGCCCGGCCAGCACCTTCAGCTGGCTGGAGGTGTTGAGCCCCACGCGGTCAAACAGTGTCAGCAAGGTATTCATGCAAGCGGCTCATCGATCGTGAAGGACGTTGCGCGTGCCGCGCAGCGGCCCGGGCTTGGGGAGCGGAAATGGCGGTCAGTCATGGAATTCGGCTTGCAGCATCAGCTGCCAGGCACGGTCATCAAGATCGGCTATCAAGTTCGGTCATCAGCGTCGGTCATCGACTGCAATCTTCAACTTCCGGCACGAGGATCCGTCGTCGCGTCAGCGTCCGGTTCAGGCTTGGCGCTAGGCTGGAAAACCGCCCCGGCATCATCAGAATCATGATCAGAAGACATTGCGTCAGAGGGCGGCGCGCCTGCGGCTGAAACCTCAAGTTCGGCTGCCGGCTTCCCGCCATCACGCACGGCGCCAGGCGGACCAGCCGCCTCAGCCGTCCCTTGCACCTCCTCGGGCACCTGATACTCATCGGGAACCGACAGATCTGCCGGCAGGCTCGGGCGAAGACCACCCTGGTTGCGGGCCCGCTTGAGTCGCATTGCCCAGGCCAGCACCTCGGCGATCACCTGATAGAGCGCAATGGGAATTTCCTGCTCCAGATCGACATGGGTGTGCAGGGCACGCGCCAGGGGCGGCGCACTCAGCATCGGCACGCCGTTCGCCTCGCCCACTTCGCGAATGCGCAGCGCCACCTCATCACGCCCCTTGGCCACCACCCGCGGTGCGCGCATGTCGCCCTCGTGATAGACCAGCGCCACCGAGTAGTGCGTCGGGTTGTTGACGATGACATCGGCAGTGGGCACGGCGCTCATCATGCGCGCACGCGCCATGGCCTGCTGCTGCTGACGGATGCGCGCCTTGATCTGCGGGTCGCCATCCGTCTCCTTGTGCTCGCGCTTGATCTCCTCGAGGCTCATGCGCAGCTTCTTGGCGTGACTCCACAGCTGGTACGGCACATCCATCAGCGTCGGCACGATCAGCATCAATATCGCCAGCGCCGTACAGCGCGCCACGATCGCCAGCGCATCCGCCATGGCGTTGCCCAGCGGCATCATCATCAGCGCCATCAATTCCTGGCGCTGGGCATGCAGATACATCACCACCACGCCACCGATCAGTATCGACTTGGCGATGGTCTTGAGCAGCTCGGCCAGCGCCTGGGAGGACACCATCCTGCCCAGCCCCTTGACGGGATTGAGCTTGCCCAGCGACGGCGCCAGCGACTTGGTGGAGAACATCCAGCCGCCCAGCAGCACCGGGCCGACCAGCGCCAGCACCATCAGCAGGGCGAACAACGGCAACAGTGCCAGCAAGGCCTCCTGGCCCAGCATCAAGGCATTGGCAAGCATCACGCGACTGTCGAGTGCCTGAGCGCGATCAAAGCCGAACGAGGCGCCCAGCACACGTTCCAGGGTGTCGCCAAGCGGCCCGGCCAACAGCCACAGGCCTGCCGCACCTCCGCCGAGCAACAGAAAGGTCGCAAGCTCTCGCGAGCGGGGCACCTGCCCTTCCTCGCGGGCCTTCTGTATTCGGTGGGGCGTGGCCTCTTCTGTCTTGTCGTCGCTACTCTGCTCGTCAGCCACCGGCTACTCCGCCTGCCTCTGATCGCATCTGCCTGGACTGCCGATGTGCATGGCACTTGTTCTCACTGGCGGCACGGCGAACGCATCATGCCGAGAATGGCCTCATTGTGGCAAACGCAGCAGGGATCAAAGCGCGGAATAGCGCCCAAAAACGCCCTTGCCCACCACACGGGGCGTGGCAGGCAAGGGCATGACGGACAAGAGTTGAAGGGCAAGGATATGAAGGACGAGGTTATGAAGCACAAGACCCAGCAGGTGCTACTAACAAGAAAGGCGCTAGAAGCCGAGGCTATCCAGCAGGTCATCGACCTCATCCTGACTGGCGACGACCCCCGGCGCATCGGCTCGCACCTGGGGGCCATTGAGCAAGGCGCCAGACTGGACGTCTCCGGTGATGGGGGCTTCCTGATCGTCCAGCGCCGAGGCTGAAAGCTCTGCTGCCGGAAGCCTTGCAGCGGCCGACGTGGTGGCGGCCTGTCCCGAAGACGCCATCGCCGAACGTGCATGGCTCTCCGGGACATTGTCGAGCAGCAACTGCAACAGCTGCATCTCGATCTGCTGGATGACATCCATCATGCGCTTGATCACCTGACCGGTAAGGTCCTGGAAATCCTGCGCCATCATGATCTCGAGCAATTCACTGTTGGTGGCGCTGGCCTGATCAGGCACCACGGCCAGATAGGCACGCGTGTCGATCACCAGCTCACGCGCCTGATCCAGGGCCACCGGCTCGGCAAACCAGGCATCCCAGCGCCCGCTGAGCGACTTCGCCTCACTGGCCAGAGCATCCTGCAGCGGCTGGGCTCGCTCACAGGCATTGAGGGCACGATCTGCTGCCTGCTCTGTCTTGCTGGCCACGTAATTGAGGCGATCACGAGCATCGGGGATCGCCTCGGCAGCACGTTCGATCTCGCGATCCAGCCCCAGCTCACGCATGTTGTCGCGCAGCATGCGCGTCAGCTGGCCGATACGCCGAATCAGGTCTTCGCTGCTGTCCCCTGTCCTAGCGAGGTTGGCTGCCCCATCGCGCGCCATCACACCAGGATCAGCGCCCGAGGATGACTGGGGTTCAGATGATGATTCCAGATGACTCATGACACCCTCCTTGATGTGACCAACCACGCTGAGCGGGCCAGCCTTGCCTGATCAGCGCGGCGCGACCAGCGTGGTCCGATGGCTCAGAGGCCGTGTTTCTCGAAGACCTTGCCCAGCTTCTCTTCCAGCACCGCCGCCGTGAAGGGCTTGACCACATAGCCACTGGCACCGGCCTGGGCGGCGGCAATGATGTTTTCCTTCTTGGCCTCAGCGGTGACCATCAGCACCGGCAACGTGGCCGTGGCGGGATTGGCACGCACGCGTCTGAGCATCTCGAGCCCATCGAGGTTGGGCATGTTCCAGTCGGAGATCACCAGCTCGAAGCTGCCTTGATTCAGGAACTCCAGGGCCTGTTGCCCATCTTCGGCTTCCTCCACATTGGTGAAGCCAAGCTCCTTGAGCAGGTTACGCACGATCCGACGCATGGTGGGAAAGTCGTCGACGACGAGGATTCGCAGGTTCTTGTCGGCCATCAGCGGTCGGGCTCTCTTCCATAATCACATGAGGGGACGGCTGAAAATTCCAGCCTTGTGAGGGGGTTATCGGCCACAAGCAGGCAGACTTTATCCTCTGCGCCCTTCTTCTCCTTGCCGGCGACTCACACCCACATAACATCCAGGCCCAGGCAGATCGAAGCGGTCTAGACGCGCTGCGAACGCCCGGCCAGCTGTACCTGGTGGAGCAGATGCCCACTGATGCGACTCAGCGGCAATACGCTTTCCGCGGCCCCGAGCTCGACAGCTTCCCGCGGCATGCCATAGACCACGCAGCTTTGCTCGTCCTGAGCGATGGTGTGGGCGCCGGCTTCACGCATCTGCAACAACCCCCGAGCGCCATCGCGGCCCATGCCGGTGAGGATCACGCCCACGGCGTTGCGACCGGCTACCCGCGCCACGGAATCGAACAGCACATCCACCGACGGGCGGTGACGATTGACCGGCGGACGCTGGTCAAGGGTGACCACATAGTTGGCTCCGCTGCGCGACAGCGTCAGGTGGGCGTCGCCAGGCGCGATATAGGCGTGCCCCGGCAGAATGCGCTCACCGTGCGCGGCTTCCTTGACGGCGATACGACACAGTCCATTGAGGCGCTCGGCGAATGAACGCGTGAAGCCTGGCGGCATGTGCTGTGTCACCAGAATGGCCGGCGCATCCGCCGGCAATGACTGCAATACCGCGCGTATCGCCTCGGTCCCGCCGGTCGAGGCCCCCACCGCGATCAACTTCTCACTCGACAGCAATGGCCGGCGGCTGGCCACAGCGGCCGCAGGCGCACTGACCGTGCCCTGACTGACCGAAGCGGCGAATGACCTGTCTGCCAGACTGGATGGATATGGATTGGACTGAGCCGGATTGGACAGGGTCGAATTGGACAGAACCGAGTCGGCCTGTGCACCGCCAGCCGATGGCGACGTCACGGCGCGACCCACAGGCCGGATACGCGCCCGCGCGGCGGCGCGAATCTTGTCGGCAATCGTCTCGGCATACTCGAGCATGCCGCCACGTATGCCCAGGCGCGGCTTGGAGACGAAATCCACCGCGCCCAGCTCCAGCGCACGCAGAGTGATTTCCCCGCCGCGCTCGGTCAGCGAAGACACCATCACCACCGGCATCGGTCGCAGACGCATCAGGCGCTCGAGGAAATCCAGCCCATCCATGCGCGGCATTTCCACATCCAGCGTCAGCACATCCGGATCGTGGCGCTTGATCAGGTCTCGCGCGACCAGCGGGTCCGGCGCGGTGGCCACGACCTGCATGTCAGGCTGGGCATTGATGATCTCGGCCATCAACTCACGAATCAGCGCGGAGTCATCGACACACAGCACACGGATCATGCGCCCCGCCCCGCCCCGGGGCATGCCTGCGCCAGCAGCTGCACTTGAGTTCGAATCTGGCCTTGAACCTGCATTTGACCTTGAGACCGAGCATGACGATGAAGCGGGGGTAGGCATCCAGACACTCCTGGAGAGTGGGTAAAGGAAAGGGAATCATCACCGGCCATCACGACGCATCAGACCCTCTCCCTGGGGGGGGCGAGACAGGGTATAGACCGTCTGGCCACGCAGCGTGAAGGCATCATTGAGCCATGAGAAATTCTCGGAATGGCCGGCAAATAGCAGTCCATCGGGCTTGAGCATCAGTGCGAAGCGGTCCAGCAGGCGTGACTGGGTCTGCTTGTCGAAATAGATCATCACGTTGCGACAGAAGATCACGTCAAAGCCGCTACCGAGATCCCAGTGGCTATCCAGCAGATTCAGGTGGCGAAAGCGCACCAGCTGCTTGATCTCCGGGCGCACCCTCACCAGTCCCTGGCGACTGCCGCTGCCACGCAGCATGAAGCGCTTGCAGCGTTGCTCACCCAGTTTGGCGATGCGCTCGAAGGGGTAGATGCCGAGTTCGGCTTCCCGCAGCGCGTCCGTGTCGATATCGGTGGCGATCAGCTCGACCTGATTCGCCGCGGCTCCCAACACCTCGCGCAGCACCATCGCGATGGAATAGGGCTCCTCCCCGGTCGAGGCGGCCGCACACCAGATACGCAGCGGCGCTCGCTGACTCGACGTCTGGCGCTGCAGGCGCTCGCGCAGGAAGTTCTCGAGCATCACGAAGTGATGGGGCTCGCGAAAGAACGCGGTCAGATTGGTGGTCAGCGAGTTGATGAAGGCAGGCCACTCGTCGTGATCACTGCGACTCAGGCTGGCCTCCAGCATGGTCAGATAGTCATGGAAACGCGTCAGACCATGCACTCTGAGCCGGCGCGACAGACGGCTATAGACCATCTCACGCTTGTGACGCGCCAGCACGATGCCGGCGCGCTGATAGATGAGGCGCGCGATGCGCTCGAAGTCGTCATCGGTCATCACCAGGTCCCGCCCGAGGGTATGGGAGGCCGGCGATGGGGCGGACCAGACGGGTGGCGGCGTGAGATCTGTCACCGTCGCGGACCCTGTGAGCCGCCAGGCACATGCGCTCGAGTCGCGGCCTGAGCGTGCACGGAAGAAGTCTGCTCGGCTGAGGCGTCCCCCGGCAGGCGTGCGGGAATCTGCTCCGGGCCTTCGCCGCCAAAGCGGAAGACGTTGACCGCATGCGACAGCCCCGCGACCGAACGCTCGAGATCCTGCGCCAGATGGGCGCTGCTCATCACACGATGGGCGTTCTGCTGAGTGGCCTGGTCCATCTCGTTGATGGCGGTATTGATCTGCTCGATGCCGCCGCTCTGCTCACGCGAGGCCGAGGAGATCTCGGCGATCAGATCATTGACCCGCGAGATGCCGGTCACGATCGCCTCCATGGTGCCGCGCGCCGCCTCGACCTGATCACCGCCATCGCTGATCTCCCGCTGGGTGGTATCGATCAGCGCCTTGATCTCGCGCGCCGCCTCGGCGCTGCGGGAGGCCAGATTGCGCACCTCACCGGCCACCACGGCAAAGCCGCGGCCATGTTCACCGGCGCGTGCGGCCTCCACCGAGGCATTGAGGGCCAGCAGGTTGGTCTGGAAGGCGATCGAGTCGATCACCTTGATGATGTCGGCCATCTTTTCAGAGGTGGCGGTAATCCCCTGCATGCGCACCACCACCGCCTGCATCGCCTCGCCACCTTCATTGGAGGAGCGCGTGGCCTGATCAGCCAGTTGCGAGACCTGGATGGCATTGTCGGCATTCTGGCGCACGGTGCCGGTCATCTGCTCCATGCTGGCCGCCGTCTCTTCCAGCGATGCCGCCTGCTGTTCGACCCGCGCCGAGAATTCCTGATTGCCGTGCGCCATGTCGCCAGCGGCAGGCCTGACCACATTGATGCCCGCATTGACCTCGCTGACGATGCCGACCAGCGACTTGCGCATGCTGTCCAGCGCTCGCACCAGGCGTGCCATCTCATCATTGCCCGCCAGCGTCATCGACTGGGAAAGATTGCCCGCGGCGATCTGGCGCGCGAAATCCAGGGTGCTGCGCAGCGGACGAACCAGACTGCGGTAGGTACGCAGCGCCAACCACAGCGACACCACGCCCACGCCAGCGAAGGCGGCCCACAGACCCCACTGCAGACGCGCATGGCTCGCCTCAAGCGCTTGTTGGCGCTGCTCGAGCGTCGCCAGCTGCGCCGCGGGTAGCTCGGCAGACAGTTGGGTCAGCACCGCGCGGGCATGCGCCTGGCTATCGGCCAGCACCTGCAGCAGCTCGCTGCCCATCATGGCTCCGGCCACCAGCGGCAGTGCGGCCAGCAGCGCGATACGCGGCGCCATGCGCCACTGGGTGAGGCGCTTGAAGGCCCCTATGAGGCCAGCACGCACGATGCGACCCTTGCTCAAGCGATAGTCGCGCTTGCCCTGCTTGAGGCCCGCGTAGACCTGCTCAGCCCGGGCGATCTGCTCGCGACTGGCCTTGACGCGCACCGAGGCAAAGCCCATCACCTCGCCCTGTTCGATCAGCGGCGTCACACAGGCGTCGACCCAGTAATAGTCGCCATTCTCGCGTCGATTCTTGACCAGTCCCTGCCAGCTTTCGCCATGCTTGAGCGTCGACCAAAGATTCTCGAAGGCGGCTTCTGGCATGTCGGGGTGGCGCACCAGATTGTGCGGCGCACCGATCAAGGCATCACGCGTGAAGCCACTGACCTCGATGAAGACAGAGTTGGCGTAGGTGATGCGTCCCTTGAGATCAGTACGCGAGATCAGGTAGTCATGCTCACCAATGGGGTATTCCCTTGCCGTCACCGGCTGATTGTTTCGCATTGCCCTTGCTTAGCCTCGTACTCGTCACAGCGTGATCGTCATTGACCCGGCGAGACCACTGACCGGCAGCATGACCGTCATTGCCCGGTACAGCCGCCCACGACCTTGTGGTGCACACCTTATCGGCCGCTGTCGGCCGTTCTTGAACGCAAGAGCGCCGCTGACCAGCAGGCCAGCGGCGCTCGAGACGAAACGGGGGGAAAATCTCGCGAGATCAGGCGAGCACACGCCGCAGGCAACATGCCGCGCTTTGCGCCTGACTCATGCCGCGAGACAGTAGGTCATGCCGGCTGCGCCGCGGGCTCCATCAGCGCCATTTCATCACTGGTCATCATGTGCTCGATATCCATGATCAGCAGCATATGATCATTGACGGTCGCCAGCCCCGCCAGGAAGTCACTGTTCATGCGCGCACCGAATTCCGGCGGCGGCAGCACCTGATCGGCCGCAAGGCTGATCACATCGGAGACGCCATCGACGACGATGCCGACCACACGCTCACCAATATTGATCACGATCACCACCGTCTGCGCCGTGTATTCGGCCTGCCCCAGTTGAAACTTCAGCCGCAGATCGACGATCGGCACGATGACGCCACGCAGGTTGGTCACACCCTTGATGAAGGCCGGTGCATTGGCGATACGCGTGACGTTCTCGTAACCGCGAATCTCCTGCACCTTGAGGATATCCACGGCGTAGTGCTCCTCGCCGAGGCTGAATACCAGGTATTCGCCGCCGTCATTGACCTTGGAGGCGTGGTCCTGCGCCAGGCCGACATTGGACGTCTGCGCCGCGGCAACTTGAGTGTGAGACATGCTCATCTCCTGTCTGTGATGGGGTGACGCTTCGCGCCGAGGCGCAAGGGGCGAGGATGCGACCAGTGAACGGCCAGCGCCTCAGCTGACAATGGCGCCCTGGGGCATGATGGCGCCCCGTGGCATGGCAGACTCAGTGGCGACCTCTGCCTGCCTCTGCACCGCTGGCATCTGGTTGGCGAGGCGATGCAGGTCCGAGACATCCAGAATCAGCGACACCCGCCCATCGCCCAGGATCGTCGCCGAAGAGACGCCTGGCACCTTGCGATAATTCCTTTCGAGATTCTTGACCACCACCTGCTGCTGACCGATCAGCTCATCCACCAGCAAGGCGTAGTGGCGCCCCTTGCCCTGCACTACCACCACGATGCCCTGCTCGGGCTGGGTCTGGGCGCCAGGTACCGCGAATACCTCATGCAAGGCAACCAGGCTCAGGTATTCGTCCCGCACCTTCAGCAGGCGATCATTGCCGACCATGCTGAACAGCATGTCGGCCTGCGGCTGCAACGACTCCACCACCACCGACAGCGGCAGGATGTAGATTTCCTCCCCGACGCGAATGGCCATGCCCTCGAGGATCGCCAGCGTCAGCGGCAGCACGATGCGTGTGGTGGTACCCTGCCCGGTCACGGAGGCAAGCTCCACATGCCCGCCCAGCGCCTGGATGTTGCGCTTGACCACATCCATGCCGACTCCACGCCCCGAGACGTCACTGACCTGCTCGGCCGTCGAGAAGCCGGGGGCGAAGATCAGCTGCCAGACCTCGTCGTCGCTCATACCATCGCTGACCGTCAGGCCGTTGCTACGCGCCTTGGCCAGAATACGCGCGCGATCGAGTCCGGCGCCGTCGTCCATCACTTCGATGACGATATTGCCGCCCTGATGGCGGGCAGACAGCGTCAGGGTGCCGTGGGCGCTCTTGCCACTCGCCTCACGCTCGCTGGGCGATTCGATGCCATGATCGAGGCTGTTGCGCACCAGATGGGTCAGCGGATCTATGATGCGTTCGATCAGGCTCTTGTCCAGCTCGGTGTCATGCCCCTGGCTGACCAGCTCGACCTGCTTGCCCAGCCGCGAGGCAAGGTCTCGTATCAGGCGCGGAAACCGCGAGAACACGTAGTCCATCGGCATCATGCGCACCGACATCACCGCTTCCTGCAGATCGCGTGCATTGCGCTGCAGCTGACTGATGCCACTGACCAGTGCCGCCTGATCCGGCGGCGTGGTCGCCGATGCCGTCTGTTCCAGCATCGACTGGGTGATGATCAGCTCCCCGACCAGGTTGATGATGGTATCGACCTTGTCGACGCCGACGCGGATGGAGCCCTGCTCGGTGGGCGCATCAGTGGCGCGCCGCCCCGGCTGGCTGCGTCGCTCGCCACTCGCCGGGGTAGCGGCAGATGGCCCTGCCACGGCAGCGGAAGGCGTCTCTGCCGCGCCAGCGGAAGAGATACCTGCCGAAGAGCCTGTGTCGACTGTCGCTTCAGCAGGCGCTGGCTGGTCAGCAAGTTCGACCGCTGCGTCGTCAGCCATGCCGTCGGCAACGTCCTCGGCCTGCTTTTCAGTCAGCTCTTCAGCCAGCGATTCAACCTGCCCATCCGCTACGCCACCCACTCCGCCATCAGCTACGCCATCAACCTCCGCTGATGGAGCAGACGTCGCTGGCTCGATCAGAATCTGCTCCGGCTCGATGACGAAGCACAGCACCGCCTCGATTTCCTCAGCGCTGACCGTGGTACTCACCACCACGCGACACACCTGCTCGTCACCGCTGCTGGAGATGACCTCACCGAGGTTGGCCAGCTCTTCGATCAGCAGTTCACGCTCGCGATCGGCGACGAACATCAGAGTGACCGAGAGCAGCGGCAGGCTGGCGTCGGCGCGGGGCTGTGGCTCGACTGCAGACGGCGGGGCCATATCGCTGTCGACTGGCGCAGACTGCCCGCCTGACAGCCCTGGAGCGTCCGAGCCATCAATGTCAGATGGTACTGATGCGCTCGGGGCATCAATCACCGACGACTCCTCGCCCAGCTGCTTGAGCACCGCGACGATATGCGCGTAGGCCTCGGGGTCGGGGGACTGGGCATTGCGATAGGCCGCCAACTGGTCGTCGAGCATGTCCTTTGTCTCCAGAAAGCGATCGATATGCTGAATGCTCAACCGCAACTCGCCACGGCGGGCGCGGTCCAGCAGGTTCTCGAGGTGGTGCGTGGTGTCCTGCAGGACCGTGAAGCCGAAGGTCGCGGCACCGCCCTTGATGGAATGGGCCGCGCGAAAGATCGCATTGAGCTGCTCGGCATCCGGCGCCTCGACATCCAGCGCCAGCAGAAGGCGCTCCATCTCGGCCAGCAGCTCCTGCGCCTCCTCGAAGAAGGTGTCGTAAAACTCACTGATATCCATGCATGTTCTCGCTGGCTGTCATTGCGCTATCACACGGGAAGCGGCGCCGCTTCAGTTCTGACACGAGGCGCCTTGAGCGCACTCAGCTGTCCAGCGTGGAGGCGACGGGGCTGTCGGTGACGGGATTCGTCACGCGCACCGGACTTGCCAGCTGTTCGAGGCGCGCCCTGAGGCTGTCGATGTTCTCTGCCGGGCGCGGATTGACCCCGTTGCTGTCAGTGATTTCGCGATAGGCGGTGTGACTGAGCACCATCAGGCTGATGCGTCGGTTCACGGCGGCCTGCGGGTCCTGGCTGTCCAGACTGATGCGTGACCCCATTCCGACGACACGCACGATGCGATCCACCGCCAGCCCATGCGCGACCAGCACTCGGCGCGCGACATTGGCACGATCAGTGGACAGCTCCCAGTTGCCATAGCCTCCCTCACCGACAAAGGGACGATTGTCGGTGTGTCCGGTGATACTCAGGTGATTGGGCAGACGCGCCAGAATCGGCGCCAGCAGGGACAGCAGCTGGGAAAGCTGTGCCGAGGGCTGCTTGCTGCCGAGGGCAAACATCGGATGCTGATCACTGTCTGTGATCTGGATACGCAGACCTTCCGCGGTCAGCTCGATCTGCAGCTGCTCGCGCAGCTCAGCAAGCGATGGGTCTTCACGCATCTGCTGCGACATGATGCTGTCGATCTCGTCACGGATATCCGCGAAACGCGCCTCTTCCGCCAGTGCCTGACGCTGCATGCGCGAGACATCCGCGCCCTTCTCCCCCTGGACTTCCTCGGCCATGAATCCCCCACCGGGAATGGCACTGCTGGAGGCGGAGTTGCGATCACCGCCCAGCAGCGAGATTTCCAGCGGCGCACCGAAGTAGTCGGAGATTTCCCTGAGGTCTTCATCAGAGGCATTCGAGATCACCCACATCACCAGGAAGAAGGCCATCATCGCCGTCATGAAATCGGCGTAGGCAATCTTCCAGCCGCCACCGTGATGGCCCTTCACGATCTTGGGTCGCTTGATGACAATCGGTCTGCGCGTCTCACTCATGCGCCGCCTCCCCGTGTCTCGGCGTCCCCGTCGTCAGGATGCTTGCGCTCATGTCAGCCGGCTCCCTTGTTCTTGATGTCGCGAACATGCTCTTCCAGCTCATTGAAGCTGGGGCGTTCGGCGGTGAACAGCGCCTTGCGGCCGAACTCGACGGAAATCTGCGGCGCATAGCCATTGAGCGAGGCCATCAGGATGACGCGGATGCACTGCATCATCTTCACGGCCTCATGCACTTCGTGCTGGATCTTGTTGGCCACCGGCGTCACGAACCCATAGGCCAGCAGAATCCCCAGGAAGGTGCCGACCATGGCATTGGCGATCAGGACGCCAAGCTGAGCAGCGCCCTGATCCGCGGAGGCCAGCGCATGCACGACCCCCATGACGGCAGCCACGATCCCGAAGGCAGGCAGTCCGTCCGCCACCGCAGACAACGAATGGACCGGGATCTCGGTCTCGTGCTTGAAGGTCTCGATCTCATGCTCCATCAGGGATTCCAGCTCGAAGGGGTCCATGTTGCCGCTGACCATCAAGCGCAGATAATCCGTGATGAAGTTCATCAGAATCGGGTCCGACAGCACGCGCGGATACTCCGCGAACAGCGCACTCTCCTGGGGATTGTCGATATCCTGCTCGATGGCCAGCATGCCCTGCTGGCGCGACTTGGAAAGCAGCAGATACAGCAGGCTGATGACCTCCATGTACAACGACTTGTTGTAACCCCGCGTTCGCTTGAGTCTGGAGAACGCCTTGCCGGTCGCCTTGATGGCCTTGCCATTATTGCCCGCCAGGAAGGCACCTACCGCCGAGCCGAAGATGATCAACAGCTCAGCAGGCTGCATCAGCACCGCCAGATGCCCCCCCACCATCAGATACCCGCCCAGGGTCGACCCGATCACCACCAGATAACCTATGAAAAGCAACACAACCACCCCCTTGGCATGCGATCGACCTCACGTCTCAACGGTTATCGGCCGCACGCGGGAGGTCTTGAGGGTCATGTGGGAAAACGTTCACGCATTGCCTTGCCGGCCGTTGCAGGCACAAGACGTGAGAGCGCCCACAACCAGAGACGTGTCGCTGCCGCACTCAGGGCAACAAAAAAGGCTCACCGGGAGGCGAGCCTTTCTATCGTGACACTAAAGGGACCAAGAGGCGCATCAGCCGAGCTTGACCGCGAGTGCCTCGCGCTGCATGTCCTGCTCCCGAGCCTTGCGACGCGCCGCTGTCTTCCCGGCACGGGAAGGCGGCTGGCAGATACCGCACACGTAATCATGCGAGGGGGTATGGGCATGAATCACGAAGTGGCCGGTACAGGTCTGGCAGGTCGCCAGGTCCAGCAGTTCACTCTCGAAGAAGCGCACCAGTGTCCAGGCGCGGGTCAGCGCCAGTACCGGCTCCTCCTCCCCCACGTGCTCGAGGTAGAAGCGATACGCCTTGACGAAGGCATCCATGCGCGGCACACCCTGGGAGCGCAGGCGACGATAGAAGCCATGGAAGAGGGACGCGTGCAGGTTGGGCTGCCAGGTCATGAACCAATCCGTGGAAAACGGCAGCATGCCCTTGGGCGGGGAGACGCCGCGCACCTCCTTGTACAGCTTCACCAGACGCGCACGACTGATTTCCGTCTCTGTCTCGAGCACCTGCAGACGAGCCCCCAGCTCGATCAATTCGACCGCCAGCTGCAGCTGCTGCAATTCATCCACCAGACTCTTCTGACTCATTGTCCAGCACCGCCCAGGCGGGTGACCGAGCCCGCCTGACGTGCATTCAACAACATGGCCGTGTGCATGGCACCGAAATCCTGGTCGCGCCCCCCCTGAAGCACTCCCTTGAGCTGAGCCGCATCATCCAGGGCCAACTCACACAACAACTGATTGCAGGAAGACAGCGATACCAGCTGACTGACACTCATCCCGGACAATAAATCTGCCATTTCCTGACTGAGGCCAAGACGTACCCTTGCCATATCGACATCTTCGGCCAGCAAACGCTGCACGAGAAGAAGATAGGAGAGATTGACACTCTGTATATCATTGAGCAGTGAGGACATCATGATTCCCTGAGTGGTCTGATCGTCCCGAGCTACCGACAACCCTGGCGCTCGACCGTCATTCCTTATGGTTTTGATGTAATGAAACGAAATACTCAATGGCGCCAGACCAGTGGCGCCATGCGGGCTAGTGGCTTCATGACCATATGAGCCTCCCGCTTTAAGATGGCGATTCTAATACTTAATCAAGTAATGAACCAGACTCTTTACAAACATTTTTTTACATGCCGCTACGCTATATGCACAAAAGATGCATCAAGCAGCCAAAATGGCAGCAAGCTGTGTGAGAAAAGCCCTCAATCTTATCTTCAATACGACTTGAATAATCACGATGCATCAGATTTGTCATACAAAGCAATAGCAAACGAATGGTGCGCACAGCGTGTTGCATCTTTGTGAAAGGGAGCCCTAGCTCTCTCCCGGCACCCAAAGCATGCCTTGTACAATATCGAAAAATCGCCCTAAATAGGCCGGCAACAGTCAGCAAGTTAGCCCTTCGTAAAGACTAGGAACAAAGCGATACCAGCACTTGATCAGGATAAACTATCTGCTATTTCAACGCAGCGTGAGGATCCGCTAGCGGCCCGCATAAATGGGCTTTTCTCTGCGCTCAACAGAATAAAACACTGCATATGAGGCTCCTGGAACAAACAACATGCAGGGCCTGATCGTATTTTCATGGCGACTTTCGGTGGAGTTTCATTCCCGTCTCCACGCAAGCAATGCGACTGAGACGCAATTTATTTAGATATTAAAAATAAATTATATTCCTCAATGTCATGACAAATGGCGTGCCGTCTGAGGTGTCATTTTACACTCCCTCTGGCGCCATGCAGGGACATGCCAAAAAACATTCACCAGGGCTCAATGAGCAAGAATCGTACAAGGATGAAACATCATCATGCAGGACTGGACACTCGAGGATTTATTCGGAGGGCGTCTTCTGTGAGCGATGTCTCTCTACCCATAGCTCGGCGATCTTGACGACGACCTGCATCAAGGCTGCGGGCAACTCCTTGCGTGCCGGCAAGCCGGTGGCCAGCATTTCAACCAGCTCAGGCATCTCATGCACGCTCAGACCCAGCGAATTAGCACGCTGCTGGATACGCTGCCCCAGCCTCTCACCCTGGGTATGCATGAAGTCCACTGTATGCCCTGCTGTGGTCTGGGGGGCATCGACAGATGTGCCATCAGAAGACGCGGGCGCCTCATGATCAGGCACTGCATCGACGGGGCGTACGTGCACCCTGGGCGCCATCCCGGCCAGACCTTGCGCGAGCGCATGCTGAAGATCGCGCAAGGCCGTATCACGCTCGCCTGAGTTGCTGGAGGGTTGCGTCAGTCGCTCGATCTCGACCACCAATGCCACAGGCGCAGCTAGCTGATACCAGGTCAGCTTCACTGCAAGCATTGCCCTCTCTGAAGCATCACTGCTCCTGCTCTTCTCACCACCCTCACTTTCCGCACTGGCTGGCGCGGACGCTTGCGTCTGCTCTTCGCCCTGCTCCGCGGTGTCTCGCGCAGCAAGATCCTCCGGCTCAGCAGTCACCTGTGGTTTGCGATCGCCGCCCTCCTCGCCATCGCTGTCGCCTGCCACCAACGTCAGCGACATCTTCCACTGTTGAGCCTCGCCGTGATCACTGCGGCGACTGTCAGGTGTGGCGTCATGCGCAGCCACGGGTGTCACGCCCAATGGCGCTGCACGTCGCTCCTCCTCATCCCGCGAGCGATGCCGATAAGGCGGCCCCGGGAAATAGAGGCTGAAGAAGACATGCAGGCCGGGCATCAACAAGCCCTGCCAATTGAAGGGCTGACCCAGAATCAACAACAGCTGTTGCTGTACCAGCCCGCTGGCAAGGGCGTCTGAGCCAATCGCCTGGCGAGACACATCAGAGGCGGCAGGTTGAGCGACGCCCAATTGCATGTTGGCGCGATAGGCACCCAGCGCACTGGCTTCATGGGAGCCTGCGCCCTGTCGGGCCGCGTCAATGCCACCCAGCGGCAAAAGCATGTCACTGCTCGGGCGAGCCATGCCCGGGCGCGACTCACGCCGCAGCTCTGCTCGCATGTCTCGCATGCGCCAGACAAAGGCGTCCTCGCGTGCCGCCTCCCAGGGGATGAAGCGCGCTTCCGCCAGCACCGGCCATTGCCGCCAGGCCAACAGAGCCTCCAATCTGGCATTGGCGAGCTGCGGATGACCGATGAGGTCGGCCAATCCCAGGCGATTCTCGACCCAGGCAAGCAGGTCCGCCTCGTAGAAGAGCCCGCTCTGGTGAATCTGCTGGCTCAAGGCCGCCGGCAGACTCAGAAGCGATGCGCTGGACAACGCCATGGGCGCCAGAAGACCGGGCAAGGGCTGGCCGCGCGCCAGCAGAGAAACAAGCGATTGCCCTTCCGGCAACGCCAACCCTACCCGCGCAGACGGTGAGCCGCTGGCCACCAGCTGTGACAGGGCATCGAGCAAGCGCGACATCGTCTGTGTCTGCGTCGTCAGTTCGACGGAAGCACCGGACGGTGGGAGGAAAGAGGAAGGTGACGCGGGGGCGCCGGTTGGAGAAGTGGAGGCTTGCGAGGCTGTCAGCAACGATGCGCCAGCATCCAATGACGGGGCCGCAGGCCTTGCGCCTGCTCCCGTGTCTGTCTGGAAGAGCAGATTGGTGCCATTCTGGCCGCCACTGCCCTTGGCGTCTTCCGCCCCCAGCCCATGACGCGACTGGAGAGCGGATGTCGGGAAGACGACACCGGAGTCCGCCGGCGGCGGGCGTTGTGCCGCCCTCCCCAACACCTGATGGAGCAGACTATCGATCAAGGGATTGATGCCGCTCATGTCGTGCAATCCTCATTGCCAAGGAGGCCGCCGGGGAGTCTGCCCGAAGCCTTGGAGACTCGACTCTCGGCGCTCACGATCAGGACTTGCTGCCTTGTTCGTATCAGCACTGCTCCTGGCCGATCTAATCGTAGTTCCCCTGGTTGGCCCGGGCTGTTCTGGACTTAGCTATTCTGACCGTAGCTGCCTTGGCCGTAGCTGCGTGCCAGCTTGCGGCGCGTACTGACATCTCCGAGCACTTCCTGCAACTGGCTCTGGCGCGCCTTGAGCTGAACGGTAAGCTCTGACTCCAGAGTCGTCAGAGTGCGCAGACGTTGTTCCAGCGCCCTGCGCGTCTCGGCGTTTCCACCTCGCGGCATGCGCAGCTGCTGCATCTTCTCGATATAGCTGGCCTGCCCGCCGAGTACCGCGGGCCAATCACCCAGGCGTGCTGAGCGCAACATGGCATTCATCTGCTCCAGCAGCTCATCGCATTGCTGGAAGGTGTCATAGGCGAGCAGTGCATTGCTGTCCATGGTCAGCCCAATCCCTTGTCGTGAGCCGCGATCTGACGCCAGGCCTCGCCCAGCTCGCTGAGCAGGCGGCGCGCTTCATCCAGCTTCTCCACACTGTTGGACAGATTGGCCTGGAGCAGCAAGCGGGCAATGTAGTCATACATCCGATCCAGGTTGGCGGCGACATCCGCTCCCTGCTCGTGATCCAGACAGGCACGCAACCCATCGGTGATGATGTTGATGGCCTTGGTCAGAGATTGTCCCTTGGCCACGATATCGCCTGCCTCCATCTGCAGACGGGCCGCGGCCAAGGTGCGATCAGCTCCCTCGAACAGCATCACGATCAGCTGGTGGGGACTGGCAGACAGGACTCCGGATTCCACGCCGACACGGGCGTAGGCATTGGCCCCACGATAGCGACTCATGACGTTTGTCTTCCTTTGTTCATAGCGTATTCAAGGCCTTCAACAGCCTGAAGTCAGATGTAGGATGGCGGCGTTTGATCACCTGGCCGGCTAGTCGGTCAGGTTCCAGCTGTTTTCCAGAGTTTCCAGCTGTCCCGTCAGGTAATCGCTGGTCGAGGTCAGGTTGGCGACCAGAATGTCCAGTGCCGTGAACTGTTCCCGGTAGCGCTCGATGGTGGCGTCAATGGTGGTCTCGGTCTGCTCGTACTGACTCTCGAGACTTTCCAGCGAGCTTTCGATGCTTTCGGTCGTGTTCTCGAGGGTACCGTCATCGCCGACCACCTGATCCAGCAGGCCAGCCATCTGACTTGCGAAGCCCACGCTTCCCGCCTCGCTGTCCGAGATGAAGAAGCCGGACATGGCGGCCAGCTGCGTGGCATCCGCCTCATCGACCATGGCGCTGTCGAACTCAAGCTTGCCATCGTCCGTGCGAGTGACTCCCAGCGAGGACAGCGCATAGAAGTCCCCCTCACTGGTGAAATTCAGCGCCGAGGTGAGCCGGCTCTCGATGGTTCGCAGCGTCGAATCGCCCAGCAACTCGCCCGCCGTGCCTTCATCGGCATTGAAGGCGGTGTAGTTGTCGATGGTCTTCTGCAATTCGTTGTAAGCGGTGACGAAGGCCTGCAATGCCGAACTCGCCTTGTCCGGGTTCTCGGCCACCGTCACCGTGCTCGGTGTCGTGGTCACGTCGCTCAAGACGAGACTGAGGCCATCCACGGCATCGTCGATGTCATTGGAGGTGCTGTGCATGGCGATGCCATTGACACTGAAGCTGGCATCCAGCGGTTCCACCACCTGCTCGACCTGACTCGCGGATGGCGCGGCGGGGTCGAAGCCAAGCAGGTCCTCCAGCGCCGGCTCTTCACCGCTGGTCGACAGGCTGATGACGGAGTCCTTGCCGGTCTCCCGGGAGGTCAGCACCAGACGATACGGCGAGTCAGAGCCGTCGTTGACGATGGAGGCGCTGACCTCAAGCCCTGCCGCATTGATGGCATCTCGGATGCCTTCCAGACTGTTGTTGCTGGAGTCGATCACGATCTCGGCGGTGCGCTCGGCGTCCGCCACATAGCCATCGTCACTGCCGAGACTTCCAAGCGAGAGCGTCAGCGTGGTGGCCGTCCCGCTCCCGATGGCCTCATCGCGATGGGTCTGACCCCCGGTCGCCAGGCTCTGCGCCTGCGCCAGCTGGGAGATCGAGACCGAATAGCTGCCCGGCTCCGCGATATTGGTGGCGCTGGCACTGACGCCACTGCCACTGGCGGTGGTCGTCATGCCGGCATAGATATCGGGATCAGCCAGGGACGCTGCCGCCGTGTCCAGCGACTCCAGACGGCTCTGGATCGTTCCCCAGGCCGACAGCTCCGCCTCGTAGCTGGCCTGCTTGTTGGCAATCGGCGTGAGCTTCTGGCGCTCGGCGCTCTCCAGGTCACTCAGCAGGCCATTGAGGTCAAGCCCTGACCCTATCCCCAGCGATGAAATCGTCGCCATAAGCCTTCCCCTTGAGCATTAGCGATATTCTGGCATGCCGTTCGCAGCGCCATCGGGCGAAAAAGCACGCATACCACACGCATTTGTGTCCCGGTTGCTGCATTTATCGGCCACATCAGCAATCACTTGAGTCCCGTGGCGTCATTTCTTCATCACCGATTCTCGCCCCCGCTCGCTCGCCTTCTGCGCCGTCCACTACAAAAAAGTAGTCGCTCTACAGGGGCTACGACGTTTCGCCTACCGCGCCGCAAACGTTTGCGCGTCATACTGTCGCCCATGGTGAACCCGTCAGGTAAATGACTGGATCGACTCGCCCCTGCCTCATTCAAGGACTGAGACGTGAAACGACAAGGCCTACTCAACGCGCCGCTCAGCGGGCACATCGCTCGCCTCGGCCATACCCAGACCCTGGTGATCGCCGATGCCGGCCTGCCGATTCCCGCCGATATCCCCTGTGTGGATCTGGCGATCATTCCCGGGCTGCCGGCCATGCTGCCGGTGCTCGACGCCCTGCTTGCAGAGCTGTGCATCGAAGCCGTGACCCATGCCAGCGAGCTGGCGCTCAAGAGCCCGGAGCTTCACGACGCGCTCTCGACCCGCCTGGCCTCACTGGAGCAGCGTGACGCCAAGCCGCTTGAGCGCCATGTGATCGAGCACGAGGCCTTCAAGGCCGAACTCCCCAAGGCCAGCGTGATCGTACGCACCGGTGAGTGCACGCCCTACGCCAATCTGATCCTGCATTGCGGAGTTCCCTTTTGATGGGCATGCAGACGCAAGATGTCACGCATCCGACCCCGCAAGCGCCCAAGGTCAATGAGGACGCTGCCCCGCGCGTGCTGATGGCATTGCGCGGCATCGACAAGGGCTTTTCCGGGGTCAGCGTGCTCAAGGGCGTCGACCTGACGCTGCGCGCCGGCCGCGTGCATGCGCTGGCTGGCGAGAACGGCGCAGGCAAGTCGACGCTGATGAAGATTCTCTCCGGCGTGTATCGCTATGACGCCGGCACCCTGTGGCTTCGCGATGAGGAAGTCATCTTCACCACCCCACGCCAGGCCATGGACAGTCGCATCGCCATCATCCACCAGGAACTCAATCTGGTGCCGGGCCTGTCCGCCGGCGAGAACATCTTCCTCGGGCGTGAACCACGCACTGCGCTTGGCACCGTCGACTGGAAGCGCCTGCATGCCGATGCCCGCCAACTGCTGGATCGCCTGCGCCAGACACTGGATTCACGCACCGCCGTCAGTGAACTGAGCATCGGTCAGCAGCAGATGGTGGAGATCGCACGTGCCCTGTCGCTTGACGCCGAGATCATCATCATGGATGAGCCCACCGATGCCCTGACGGACATCGAGACGGACATCCTGGCAGAGGTGGTCGCGGAGCTGCGCGGTGAAGGACGCTCACTGGTGCTGATCACCCATCGTCTCAACGAGATCTTCAGCATGTGCGATGAAGTCGCCGTGCTGCGTGATGGTCAGATGATTCATCAGGGGCCGACGGCGGAACTGGACGAGGATGGCTTGATTCGCCTGATGGTCGGCCGTGAACTGGCCGAGCGCTATCCCTATACGCCCGCCAGTCCCGATGGCGAGGTGATGCTGGAGGTGAAGGAGCTTCACGCGCCGGGCGTCAATGGCATCAGCTTCTCGGCGCGCCGCGGTGAGGTGCTCGGCTTCGGCGGCCTGATGGGCGCAGGACGCACCGAGCTTGCGCGCGCGCTGTGCGGTGATACCCGCATCGCGGCGGGAAGCGTGACCTTCAACGGACAGTCCGGGCAGTTCCCCTCGCCGGCCGCGGCACTGGCGGCAGGCCTGGTCTATGTGCCGGAAGATCGCAAGCAGTCAGGACTCATTCTGGCGCACTCGGTGGCCAGCAACATGTCTCTCAGTGCCCTGCCGAACTTCTGCGGTGCGCTGGGGCGCATTCGTCACGGCGAGGAAGCCGCCGCGGTCGAGCAGTTCGTCAAGAGCATGCAGATCAAGATCAGCGATACCGCCCAGGCGGTCGATACGCTGTCCGGTGGCAATCAGCAGAAGGTGTCGCTGGCCAAGGCACTGATGCCGGCACCGGAGCTGGTGATTCTCGATGAGCCGACCCGCGGTGTCGATGTCGGTGCCAAGCGCGAGATCTACCTGCTGATCAACGAGCTCAAGCGTCAGGGCAAGTGCATCCTGCTGATCTCCTCCGAGATGCCCGAGCTGCTGGGTCTGGCAGATCGCATTCTCGTGGTGGCCGATGGCCGGATTTCCGGTGAATTCAGCCGCGAGAACGCCACCCAGGAAGCGATCATGACAGCCGCCTCCGGTCTCGAGAGCCCGCTGAGTGCCAGCACTGGCGCTGCCCGGGCGACTCCGCCACACACGTCTTCTGATTTCCCCCACGAGATGCCGAACTGATGTCCACTCCCACTCCCACTTCCTCCGCCGCCGGCGACCGTCGACTCGACATCATGCGCCTGCTGGTCGACAACAAGGCACTGATCGCGCTGGCACTGTTGATCGCCGTCAGCGCCGGCCTGTCCGACAACTTCCTGTCTGCCGACAACCTGCTCAACGTGCTGCGCCAGACCAGCATCAACGCCATCATCGCCATGGGCGTGACCTTCGTCATTCTCACCGCCGGTATCGACCTGTCAGTGGGTGCGGTACTGGCACTGACCGGCGCCTTCGCCGCCTCGATGACCGCCGCCGGCCTGTCACCGTGGCTGAGCGTGCCCGGCACCATCATCGCCGGTGCCGCACTGGGCGCAGTCTCGGGTCTGTTCGTCGCCTTCGGACGCATCCAGGCCTTCATCGTCACCCTGGTGGCGATGACGGTACTGCGCGGCGCGACACTGGTCTATACCGATGGTCGCCCGGTCTCCATCGGCGTCAGTGAAGCCGCCGACAGCTTCTGGAACCTGGGCGGCGGCTACTGGATGGGCGTCCCGATTCCCATCTACATGATGTTCTTCGTCTATGTGCTGTGCTGGGGCGTGCTGCATCACACCCGCTTCGGCCGTCACGTCTATGCGGTCGGCGGTGGCGAGAAGGTGGCGCGCCTGTCCGGCATCAACGTCAATCGCATCAAGATCAGCGTCTACGCCATCGCGGGTGCCTTCGCGGCACTGGCGGGTGCCATCCTGGCCGCCCGTCTGGGTTCGGCACAGCCGAATGCCGGCACCGGATACGAACTCGACGCCATCGCGGCCGTCGTCATCGGGGGCACCAGCCTGATGGGTGGTCGAGGCCGCATCTTCGGCACCTTGATCGGCGCACTGGTGATCGGGGTCTTGAACAACGCGCTGAACATCATGGGGGTCTCAAGCTACTTCCAGATGATCGCCAAGGGCGCCGTCATCCTGCTCGCGGTACTGATCGACAGCCGCGCCCAGAAATAGTCTCGAACGCGCGCGAAAGACGCTTGCGATTTCATTCCCGGCAGCATCGAAGACCCTCGATCCCGTGCGCCAACCACGGGGTCATGCATCGCCAGCAGGGTCGCCGACAACGAAGACGCCAGACGATGGCGTCGACAACAATGAAAGGAACCACGCCATGAAAAAACTGCTCGTTTCCTCGCTGACCACCGCCATCACCGCCGCCGGTCTGAGCATGATGCCGGTGCAATCCGCCATGGCGGACAAGATCGCGCTGGTCGTGTCCACACTCAACAACCCGTTCTTCGTCAGCCTGCAGCAGGGTGCCAAGGACAAGGCGGCGGAGCTCAGCCATGAGCTGATCGTGCTGGATTCCAGCAACGACGCCGCACGTGAGCTGTCCAACGTGGAAGACGCCCTGTCACGTGGCGTGGACCTGCTGCTGGTCAACCCGACCGACTCCGACGCCGTCGTCTCCAGCGTGCGTACCGCCAATGCGCGCAACGTGCCGGTGGTGACGCTGGATCGTAGCGCCAACGGCGGCCGGATCGCCGCCCACGTGGCCTCCGACAACGTCGCGGGTGGCGAACTGGCCGGCAGCTTCATCGCCGAGAAACTCGGCGGAGAAGGCAAGGTCGTCCAGCTTGAGGGCGTGGCCGGTGCCTCCGCGACACGTGACCGTGGGGAAGGCTTCCTCAAGGCCATCGAGGGTCACTCGGACATCAGCCTGATCGCCAGCCAGCCGGCCAACTTCAATCGCACCCAGGGCCTCAACGTGATGGAGAATCTGCTCCAGGCGCATCCTGAGGTGAATGCCGTCTTCGCGCAGAACGATGAAATGGCCCTCGGCGCACAGCGCGCGCTGCAGGCGGCCGGCAAGGACATCCTGCTGGTCGGTTTCGACGGCACCGATGAAGGCATCAAGGCGGTTCAGGCCGGCAAGATGGACGCGACCATCGCGCAGCAACCGTCACTGATCGGCAGTCTCGGCGTGGAAGTCGCCGACAAGCTGCTCAAGGGCGAGGACGTCGACAAGACCACCGACGTGCCGCTCAAGCTGATCACCGAGTAAGCGCGAGCCCGCGAGACGTGACACCAAGACGCCGGCCTCGTGCCGGCGTCTTCGTCACCGCTCTCCACCGGCGCCACCAACACGCCACGACATTCACATCGACAGACGTGACGACAGGCGTCAGAACAGACGCATCATTCCACCAGGGACAGGGGACAGGCAGCGTGATTCGACTCAAGGATGTGGCGGCACGGGCAGGCGTTTCTGTCACCACCGTCTCACATGTGGTGAATGCCACTCGGCCCGTCGCCAGGGACACCGAAGCGCGGGTGCGCGAGGCCATCGCGGCACTCGGCTATCGGCCGGACAGCGTGGCACGTGCGCTGAAATCCAATCGCAGCCGCACGCTGGGGATGATCGTCACCAGCGCACACAACCCGTTCTTCGCCGAGGTGATCCGTGGAGTCGAGGACCGCTGCTATCAGGCAGGCTACAGCCTGATCCTGTGCAACAGCGATGATATCGATGCCAAGCAGCTCAGCTATCTCGAGACACTGCGCGATCGCCGCATCGATGGGCTGGTGGTGATGACCGCCGAGAACGGCGAGGGCTTTCTGCAGGCTCTCAGCGCCCTGCCGCTGCCGACGGTGATGATGGACGCCGACCCTCAGCCGGGCTGGGACATGACGGTGGTCAACGATGACTCGCGCCTGGGGGGCAGGCTTGCCATCGAGCATCTGATATCCCGCGGACTCGAGCGCATCGCGCTGCTGACCGGCCCACGCGATCACGCCCGCTCGCGGGAGCGCCTGTGCGGAGCACTCGGGGCGCTCAAGGCCGCCGGCCTGGGCGTACCGGAGGACTGGCAGGTCGCCACCGACCTGATGCTGGAAGATGGCCATCGCGCCGCTCACCTGCTGCTGGCGGACCCCGGGGATCGTCCGGACGCCATCTTCGCCTTCAATGACCTGCTGGCGCTGGGCTGTCTGCGCGCCGCGCAGGATCTTGGCCTCGAGGTCCCACGCGAGCTGTCGATCATCGGCTACGACGACATCGAGATCAGCGCCTACCTCAACCCGGCACTCACCACCATCCGCCAGCCGATCTATGATCTCGGCACCACGGCAGTGGAACAGCTCATCGCCCGCCTGGAGGGTTCCCCCTTCCCGGGACAGACCCAGCTGGCCCCCACGCTGGTCGTGCGCGAGAGCGTCTCGAGGGTAGACCGGGCCTCATCAGGCTCGCGCTGATAACAGCTCGGCATCAAAGATATCCATTATCAACATTTCTCTTATAGGTGATGGCGACATACCGTAGGCCACCTTGATCGACGCCAGATCAGCGCGTCAGATCCGCACATCAGCACAATGCGCAAGAGGAGCCTTTCGGTGAGCCATCAAGACGAGACGACCACGGAGACCCCCGAGTCCTCCCCCATCAGTCGCGGCCTGCTGTTGCTGATGACGATTGCCGTGGCCGCCACGGCAGCCAACCTGTATTACAACCAGCCGCTGCTGGCCGACATGGCAGCCTCACTCGGCGTCAGTCAGGGCACCATCGGCATGATTCCCTCGGCCACGCAGTTCGGTTATGCCGTGGCGATCCTGCTGATCTCGCCGCTGGGCGACACCATGGACAGACGCCTGTTGATCCGCAATCTGTCCATCACCCTGGCCGTGGCCTCGCTGGGCGTCTTTCTTGCCCCGAGTCTCTGGCCATTGCTGGTGGCGAGTTTCGTGGTCGGTCTGGGCGCCAACATCACCCAGCAGCTGATCCCGTTTGCCGCGTCACTCTCCACTCCGCAGAGGCGCGGCAAGGTGATCGGCACGCTGATGACGGGGCTGACCATCGGCATCCTGCTCTCGCGCACCCTGAGCGGCAGCATCGCCGAGTACTGGGGCTGGCGCAGCGTCTTTCTGGTCGCCGCCATCCTCGCCATCATCATCGGCGTGTCACTGTATCGTCAGCTGCCGAGTCGTGCCCCTGCGGTGCAGATGGCCTATCCCAGGCTCATCGCCTCGATGTTCACGCTGCTGAAACGCCATGCGCTGCTGCGCGAATCCGCGCTCACCGGCGCACTGTGGTTCGCGGCCTTCAACGCCATGTGGGCGACACTGGCACTTCATGTCACCGACACGCCCTTTGATTACAGCGTTCAGCAAGCCGGACTGTTCGGCATCATCGGACTGGCGGGGATCATCGGAGCCAAGGCGTCGGGACGTCTGGTCAATCGTGTCGGCGCAGGCCCCTTGATCAGCCTCGCGCTCACGATGGTGGTGGCCGCCTTCGCGGTACTCGGCCTCTGGGGCGACAGCCTGACGGGGCTGATCGTCGGCATCATCCTGCTGGATCTCGGGGTCTTCGCCGCCCAGATCCCCAATCAGGTACGCATCTTCTCCATCGACCCCGAGGCGCAGAGCCGCATGAATGCCGTCTACATGCTGTGCTATTACACCGGTGCCGGCCTGGGCTCGGCCGTCGGGGTCAAGATGATGAGCCTCTTCGGCTGGCAGGGCATGGCAGTGTTCGGGCTGACGCTCGGGGCGCTGGCGCTCGTGCATCACCTGCTCAGACAGCGCCGGCCAGCGGCGCCCTCCCACAAGGCCTGAACGTCCCTATCAAGGGGACCGTGGGCCCCGACGACAGCGAATGCCGCCATCACTCACGGACTGCGGCAAATGACGCCATGATTCAGGTAGTCGATTCAGGTACACTCTGCGCGCCATTTCGGTGCGTGGCCTGACTGCGACGACCTGCAGTCCGCCGACCAGCGAGATGGTACGCGATTCACGGCCTGTACTCAGGGCAAGAACCCGTCAAACTCTCGAGATCCACATGAAGCTCATCGTCAAACTTGTCCTCGGCATCATCGCCGGTCTTCTGATCGGTCTGATGGCCCCGGATATCGTGGTCCGCGCGGCGCTGACCGCCAAGGTCATCATCGGCCAGCTGATCAACTTCACCATCCCGCTGATCGTCCTGTTCTACGTGATGAGTGGCATCGCCTCTCTGCCGAAGAATTCAGGCGCCATGCTTGGACGCACCGTCGGCATGGCCTATGGCTCCACCATTCTCGCTGGCATCTTCGCCTTCCTGGTCGCCAGCAATCTGCTGCCGGGCATGCTGTCCGGCATGGCGCCCGTGGCCGAAGGCCGCGACGCACTGGCCCCCTTCCTCGATCTCGAGATTCCGGCCGCGTTGCCGGTGATGACGGCGCTGGTACTGGCCTTCGTCTTCGGTGTCGTCATCAGTCGTCGGGAGCTTCCGACCCTGAAAAGCGCGGTATTTGAATCACGTGAAGTGGTCGACGTGTTCCTCAACAGCGTCATCATCCCGCTGCTGCCGCTGTTCATCGCCGGTACCTTTGCCGAGATGGCCTATGAGGGCAAGGCGCTGTCGACACTGGATACCTTCTGGAAGGTGCTGGTGCTGGCCATCGTGATGCACTGGATCTGGTTGAGCACGGCCTATCTGATCACCGGGCTCGTCCAGCGTCGCTCGCCGCTGGGACTCCTGCGCAACATGCTGCCCGCCTATCTGACGGCGCTGGGCACCATGTCCTCCGCCGCGACCATTCCGGTCAGCCTGCGTCAGACCAAGGCCAACGGGGTCAGCGATGAAGTGGCGGATTTCAGCGTGCCGCTGTGTGCCACCATCCATCTGTCAGGCTCCACCATCACCATCGTGACCTGCGCTACCGCCGTGATGATGATGAGCCATGACCTGGCCATCGCCAGTCTCGGCGAAGTCGTCCCCTTCCTGATCATGCTGGGCCTGACCATGATCGCCGCGCCCGGTGCGCCGGGCGGCGCCGTGATGGCCGCACTGGGCGTGCTGGGCAGCATGCTCGGCTTCGGCGAGGCGGAACTTGGCCTGATGATCGCGCTGTATCTGGCACAGGACAGCTTCGGCACCGCCACCAATGTCACCGGCGACGGCGTGATCGCGCTGTGGGTCGACCACTTCGCCCGCCGCGATGGCGTCGTCGCGGACAGCGATGCCCGAGCGCTTGATGAGCAGACCGCGCGTTCACGCTCCTGAAGCAGGCCACCCGAGCGTCACGGGCTGATCTCCAGGGCGTTCGGGACAACCGCTGCACACGAAAAAGCCCCGTCACTCGAGAAGTGGCGGGGCTTTTTCGTGTGCAAGGCTTCCACATGCTCAAGGTGAGGCATGACGCCGCGCCGCGCCTGACACCATGCCCGCGAACGGCTACCATGAGCGCCCACGCGTGAGCGCTGTCATGGCGGTGAGTTACCGCCTCTCTGTTACCGTTGCCGGAGTGCCAGATGTCCCTGCTTGACTCTTTCCCCCTCACCTCGCGTGCCCAATGCCTGCCCCTGCGACGCACACTGGCGGCCTGGTGCCTCGCCGGTGGCAGCTTGATGCTGGCGCAAAAGGCCAGCGCCCTGGAGATCGGCATGCCTGCCGACGCCGGTGTCAGCGCCAGCCCTGCCGTCGTGCTGGAAGCCGAAGGTACCCTCGAGGACTCATTGCGCGAGCCGCTGACCCTGACGCAATTCGCCAGTGCGGATGAGGTGATGAAGGGGCTGCGTGATGGCACGCTGGACGCCGCCTACCTGACGCCCTGGAATCTCAAGGCACTGGCCGAGAGCGGCGTGCCGCTGCGGGTACTGGATGGCGCGGACCTGGATGATGTCAGCCTGGTCGCACGCGATGAGCTGATCCGCTATACCAAGCTGTTCGAGCCGCAGGAAATGCTGATCCGCTTCCTGAATGACACCACGCGTGCAGTGCGGGTGGTGATCAGCGACAGTGATGCGCGCTCGCATCTGGCGCTCAAGCAGTGGATCGAGGTCAAGGTCGGTTCCAGCATGCAGCTGGTGAGCCCGCGCTCGCTGGAAGCGCTGGAAGGTGATGAGTACGCCGGCGATGCGCCCAAGGCGCTGATCAACAGTCGCAAGATGCATGCCGCCTTCCTGGGTGGCGATGACGCCTCCCGTCTGGTGGCCCTGCACCCGCTCTCCAAGGACTGGCTGCCGCGCGCCAACATGCTGGATCTCCCGCGCATGCTGCTGGTCAGCCGCGCCGACATCGCCGATGACGCTCTCGATGCCGAGCTTCAACAGCTGGGCCAGGCCCACGCCGCGGCACAACGCACCCTGCATCAGGAAGACCCGACGAAGGCGGCCTTCATGCTCAAGCAGGAGTGGCCGGCCCAGGCCGGTGAAGCGCCAAGCCTGCCCCAGGTGGTACATGCGCTGAATGGCAATGCGCTTGCCGTCAGTGACATGCGTCAGGCGCTCAATGACTGGCTGGGCGAGCAGCAGGCCAACGTCACCTGGCCCGAACTCCAGAGTGAGTGACAGTCGTGAGTGACAGTCGTGAGCCGTCTTGATCCCAGGCCGTCTTGTCCCTCAGGCCGCCTCGGGCCGTCAAACGCCAGGCACGTCAGCCAGACACGAAAAAACCCGCCAATTGGCGGGTTTTTTCATTCATCAGCGACGATCAGGCGTCCAGCGCTTCCGCGATCTGGGACTGAGCCTTGGGACCGATACCCTTGACCTCAGCGATCACGCCGTCAGCGTGGGCCTTGCGGACCTTGGCGACGTCATCGTAGCCGGCTTCGGTCAGCGCGCGGATAGCCGCAGCGTTCAGACCCAGGTCTTCCAGGGTAGCCGCGTCTGCGGTGTCCTCGGACTCCGCCTGCTCTTCAGCGGCTGCCATCGGCATCATGCGGGACTGGGCGATGGCCTGTTCACGGGCCAGACGCGCCTTGTACTGCACCAGCTTCTGGTTGAACTCGTGTTCGACCTGCTTGCGGTGCTTGTCAGAGGCTGCTGCCTTCTCGCTCAGACGCTCGTTGCGAGCACGCAGGTCCTCGACTTCCTTCTTTGCCTTGTCACGGGCATTGCGGAGCTTGTCGGCTTCCTTGCTGGCTTCACGCAGCTGACGCTCCAGCTCCTTGATGCGGGCGTTCTGGTCCTGCTTGGTGTCCTGCTCCTGAAACAGGGATGCAAGCTGATCGTCAAGAGTAGCGTCGGTCATACTGCTATGTTGCCTCGAATAATTGATAAAGAGCTAAAGTCTGGGCGCACATTCTACCGCAGTTCTTCAGTTTGTGCTGCATTTGAGCGCAACCGAGCGGGATGAATGTGATGTCGGTGTCCTGCCTGGCGCAATTTTACCCCATCCTCACCATAGCGCCAGCACTGGTTGTCTCTGGCGCCGGGTGAGCCTATCGGCCAGTCGTCGTGGCGGTCTTCACGCATGCCACGTCGACTGGCCAGGCAATTCCTGCCCCCTTCTCACGTTCACATTCACATTCATGTTCACGCAAGAGGGGGCGATCAAGGGCGCCTCAGTGCTTGCGCCATTCTTCCAGCTTGTCCGCCAACTGCTGGCGACGCGCATCAGGTGCCGCGAGAGAGGCACTCTGGTGACCTTCCCCGAAGCGATTCTCCAGGTAGTCCATCAGGTTGATCAGCTCGCCGTCGGTCAGGTTGTCATCAAAGGCCGGCATGAAGACGCTGTGACCATTGTTCTCGCGCTGCACGCCATTGAGAATCGCCTGCGCCAGGTTGTCCGGATAGACACTGCCCGTAACGCTGTTGTGGAACAGCGACGGGTAGTAACCATCCTGGGTGCCGGCGCCATCCGCCCCGTGACACATGGCACAGTGGCCCAGATACAGGCGCACACCCGGGGTGGCATCCGTCAGCTGGCCGATCAGCGCTTCGTCATCCGGGCGCTTGTCGAGTGGCTGACCGCGCAGCAACAGGACATCGTCAGCCGGTGCCCCCTGATTGAACCGCGTGGCGACCTGAGGCTCGCTGGCCTGCTCGGCTTCCGCCTGGCGATCGCCATCATTGATCGCCTCGCCCTGCTCACCCTTGCCATTCACGGCCGGGATGGACTTCAGATAGACGGCAATGGCACGCAGATCATCTTCGCTCATGTGACGCATGGAGTGCGTGACGACATCCGCCATCGGGCCGCCGGCCTGCGCCTTGCCCTTGAGGTTGCCGGTGGCGAGGTAGGTCTGGATATCCTGCTCACTCCAGCTGCCCAGACCATCCTGCATGTCCGGCGTCAGGTTGAAGGCACGCCAGCCTTCGATCATCGCACCACCGAGATAGCCGTCCTCATCGCCTGTCAGCGCCTTCTCCTGGAAGGCGATGCCACGCTCGGTGTGACAGCTGCCACAGTGTCCCGGCCCCTGGACGAGATAGGCGCCACGGTTCCAGTCGGCGCTCTTCTCGGGGTCATCCTGCCAGGGCTCCAGCGGCGAGAAGATCTCTTCCCACAGCGCCATCGGCCAACGCATGTTGAGCGGGAACGGAATCTCGCTCTCACGGTTCGGCGTGGCGCTCGGCGTCACGTCATGCATGTTCCAGGCATAGAGTGACTTGATGTCGTCATCGGTCAGACGTGCATAGGACGGGAACGGCATCGCCGGATAGAGATTGTGGCCATCGGCCGCCTCACCTTCGCGCAGTACACGGGTGTACTCCTCGAGGGTGTAGTTGCCGATGCCGTGTTCGGTGTCCGGGGTGATGTTGGTGGCGAAGATCTTGCCGACCGGCGTCTCGAAACCGAGGCCGCCGGCGTACTCATCACCGTCTTGCGTACTATGACAGGCAGCGCAATCACTGGCGCGTGCCATGTACAGGCCCTTCTCGATCAACGCCGGATCATTGGTGGCGGCCTTGTCGGCCTCCACCTGCCTGGCGTGCTCATCTTCACCACTGCCACAGGCGCTGAGCAACAGCGCACTGGAACCGGCAATGGCAGCAAGACGAATTGCACGGGCCAGACGCGCGGGACGGGCCGTGAGGCGGGCACCTCGGGCATTCTCATCAATGGCATCACGAATGCCAGCAGTACGGGCGTGCGGGACCATGCTTATATTTCCTGTTCGAGCAGATCGGCAATACGAAGAGACAAGGCGGCAATCGTCAGAGTGCAGTTGACCGAGCCGACTGTCGGCATGCTGCCGGAGCTGGCGACGAACAGATTGTCGTGGCCATGCACTCGGCAATCGCGGTCCACCACGGATTGCGTCGGGTCATCTCCCATCAGGGTCGTACCGCAGATATGCTGGTTGTTGGAGAACTCATCACGGAACGCGATGTCCGTGCCTCCCATCAGCTTGGCGATGCGTGCATATTGCTCCCGCGTATGCACGGCGCTGCGCTTGACGTAATCATCGATAGCATAACGGAATTCCGGGCGCGGCAGACCCAGTGCGTCACGTTTTTTTGACGGCGTGATGCGATTGGCTGGCTCGGGCAGCAGCTCATGGAAGCTGTCGAACTGCACATAACGGCTGGCACGATTGTCGATCTGCGCCTGCAGGTCTGCGCCCAGCCTCAGGGGTGTCTCCGCCAGCACCTCGGTGGTCATCTGCTGAGTCCGGGCGATGTTGGAAAGGTGCAGCTTCTTGGAGGCGAATTCACGGCGGAAATCCCCGTCACGCCAGGTGATGATGGACGTCATCTCCTGGGGGCCACGGCCGGCCCACAGTGCCTCATCGGCCAGAAAGCTCACACCGGTACCCGGGTGATCCATCAGATGCCGGCCGACCATGTCGTTCTGGTTGCCCACACCGTCGGGGGTATGCGCATTCACCGACATCTGCATCAGCTTGGGCGTCTCGATGCCATTGGCCGCCAGCACCACCTTGGGTGCGCTCAGTCGATGCTGCTTGCCTTGCGGGTCGAGATAGCGCACCTCGCGGATCTTGCCGCTGGCATCGCTTTCCAGATGATGGACGATGGCATTGTCGATCAGTCGGGCACCGGCGCGCTCCGCCTTCTCGACGTGAATGATGCCGGAGTACATCGCCCCGATCGGGCAGATCGGCATGCAGTTGTTGTTGCCGCAGCAGGTCGGGCGGTCATCGTAGGGGCGGCTGTTGCGCGCCACCGGCTCGGTGACCATGTCAAAACCATGGGGATTGATGCGCTCGCTGACCCGCCGTTCGTTCCACGACAGCGGCAGAGGCGCCATCGGATACTCGGCGCTGCGCGGGCTGCCGAGATCGACATCATTCGGCCCCCAGACACCCAGCGCCACCTCGGCCCGGAAGTAGTAGTCTTCCAGGTCCTCATAGGCGATCGGCCAGTCGAGACCTACTCCATATTCGCTCTTGAGACGGAAATCGCTGGGCAGGAAGCGCCAGGCCGAGGCCGCCCAATGCCAGGTGGTACCGCCGACGGCGCGGATATACTGCGCGTCATAGGGCTGCTCACCCTTCTGGACGAGATAGTCGGCATTGTCGCCATGCAGCATGGGATGCGGTGCCGCCTTGCTGGCGGGATACGGCCCCATGAAGTCCATCTTGTCGGCCTGATTGCGAAAGCGCTCCACGATCTGCCAGCGCTCCAGGCGCGGGCCGGCTTCCAGCATGATGACCGCCTTGCCGGCTTCGGCCAGACGATGCGCGATCAGGGCACCGGCAACGCCGGAGCCCACCACGATCACGTCAGCGTCATACGTACGAGCTTCCTCAGCCATGCGGGGTTCTCCTCAAGGTGCTTTGCGTCACCGCAGCGGGACTGCGATGTCGTCAGGGCATTCGTTGCCGCCCGCTCTCATGGCGATGCTGGCAGTTGAACGAGTGGGTTCAGGCAGGACGCTCGGCCCAGAAACCGGGACGATTCGGGCAATAGGTCCGCACGACCTGGACATCGCGGGGGCCTGCATACATGCCGGCATGTTCAAAGGCGATCACCTCGGCCTGCGGGTCGGTGGCAGATTGCCCCACCGTCCCCAGCATCCAGGCCTGCAGCACGCGGCGCACCAGCGCCATCTCGGCTTCGCTCACGTCATCCCCGCGCAGATATTCACGCTGCTCCCCCAGGGCCAGGAGACGATCTCTCAGGTCCACCAGCGTGCCAAGGCCCGGCACGCCATCGACGGGCGTGCGCGCCAGTGCCTCGAAGAACCGCTGCCCGAGGCGCTCATTGAGGACTCTGTCACTCAAGAGCCATGCCGAGAGGGACATGAAGGCGGCAAAGGCGCCATCCTCATCCGTCTCCTGGGCACTGCTGGTGACCGTTTGCGCCAGCGCCGACAATGGCAGGCTGGTCAGTGTCGCGGCACCGACCCCGAGCAGACCACGCTTGAGCAGGCGACGCCGGGAAGCATCGACGCGTGCGATGTCATGAGTCGAATCAGGCAAGGCATCAGTCTCAGGCGAAGTCGTCATGGGGCTCTCCGGGCAATCATGGGAACAGATACGCACACTCGAGCACGCTGGCAGGCGAGCAGCAGGTCAAGCGGGAAACATTAACATTGGGTGAATGGTAACAATTGGCACCCCCTCATAGACGAAAGACTAATGAATCGTGCGTTCGCACTTGCGCAACCCTGTCATCGCGCTCGATGCAACCCGAGCGAACGCGGCAGCCCCCATCCCTCGCCCCGAGAGCGTGGCTTACGTCTTTCGCGGCGGCTGACGTTTTCAGTCATCTCGCGGCACAGTAGGATGTGGGCTTGATCCCTTCGTCATTCCAAGGATGGCCATCATGCTTCGCACCCTGCGTACCCCTCTCGCGTTGATTCTCACCACCACTCTGCTGGCAGGGTGCGAGAGCGCGTCCCGTATCGCCGACAGCATTTCCCTTCCGGACTTCGGCAGCACCACTGCCTCCGAGGACGGCGATCAGCGCGTCAAGCGGACAGTGGCCTTCCCGGAGGCGGAGTACGCCAAGCTCGACAAGACGGGAACCTCGGTCATTAAGGGCCGCATGTCCTATGACTGGCAGGGTCAGACGATCCATGCCAACCGAGCCGGCATCTCCATTGCCCCCGTCACCACCTACTCCGCGGAAGCCGCGGAACTGGCACTGGCCGGCAAGACGGCAGAGCGCGCCGACCCGCGTGCCCAGGCCTATACCCATATCGTGCGCACCGACAGCAATGGCTACTTCAATGCCACCGGCCTGCCCGCCGGCACCTTCTATGTCGCCGGCGTCATCAAACTGCCCGATGGCACACGCAGCCCGCTGATTCTCAGTCAGGTGCAGGTGGGCAGTGGCCAGACCCGCGACATCGAGTTGAGCCGCTGACAGCCCGCGTGTTCCTCTTGCTCTGCTTGCTGCCCTTGCACCGCCGGATGAAGGCCACCGCTCCATGACGACGCTTTCGCTGCGCGCCTATACCCCGCAGGCCACGGTTCACGACCACGACCACCACCAGCTGGTGCTGCCGATCCGCGGCCATCTCGATATCCAGGTCGGCAGCCATCACGGTACCGTGGTCACCGGCGAGTGCGTCATCATTCGCCCAGGAGAGTCACACCTGTTTCATGCCAAGGACGCCGCGCGTTTCATCGTCGCAGACCTGGACTACCTGCCCGACAATCTCGCGGCGTCGCAACGGGTAGTGTTCTCGATCAGCACCCTGCTGATGAACTACCTGCTGTTTCTCGAAGCCCAGCTGCAGGGCGAGGTCGACAAGCACATCGATCAGCTGTCCATCGCGCTGTTTCTCGGCCTGCTGGAGAAGCAGACCTGTGATCAACGTGTCGATCGTCGTTTGCTCAGAGTGCTCGACATCATGAATGCGCAGCTTGAGCAGCCCCACGACGTGGCATCACTGGCCAGACTCGCCCACCTGAGCCCGACCCAGTTTCACAAGGTGTTCCGCGACAATCTGGGCGTTAGCGTCAAGCAGTACCTGACCGCGAGACGCATGGAGCGCGCGCGGGCACAGTTGATCCATACCGATCTCAGCGTCCAGCAGGTCGCCGAGGCCGTCGGCTATCAGAACCTTTCCGCCTTCTCGCGACGCTTTTCCTGCTACTTCGGCCAGTCCCCGCGCGAGATGACGCGCCAGTATTCGAGTCTCACTCCCGCGAATGACTGAATGAGCGACTGACTCGATCATCTGGACAACCGATTGAGTCCCCGAACCCGACAGACAATCACCGCACTCTGGCGGTCCATGACGTTTTGCTTCTCCTGGCAGAACAGAGCGTAGTTTCAGCACAATATATTCTCGCGATGAGGCGTAATCTCGTGCACACCGAGACACACTTCATTGCGAGCCATCCACCATGCAGCACTCCTTCTCCCGGACGCCCTTCCGCCCAGCGCTGGAACGCCAGATCGGCAACCTTTCCGTCCTCACGGCCGCCCTGCTATGGGGCACGACCGGCACCGCCGCCCACTTCAATCAGGATGTCAGCCCGTTGGCCACCGGCGCCTTCGCCATGGGCTTTGGCGGCATTCTGCAGGCCGTGCTGTCGCGACGAATCCTTCATGAGGAACTGGCCGCCCTGCTGGTCCACAAGCATCTCGTGCTATGGGCAGCGCTGTTCATCATCATCTACCCGCTGGCGTTCTATTCGGCCATGGAATACACCGGCGTCGCGATGGGCACCGTGATCACCATCGCCACGGCGCCGTTGGCGGCAGCGGTGCTGGAATATGTGCTGGATCGCAAGCGCGTCAGTGCGCACTGGTACGCGGCGCTGATACTGGGCATGGCCGGCGTAGGGCTGATGGCGATGGGCGAGACACGTCTGGCAGATACGGCGGCGCACGCCACTGCCAGCGGCGTTGCCAGCGAGAGCCGCAAGCTCATCGGTATCGGGCTGGGCGTGCTGGCCGGCGCGAGCTACGCCACCTATTCGCTGCTTGCCAGACGCATGATGCTGCTGGGCGTCCATCGCCGTGCGGCCATGGGGGCGATGTTCGGCTGTGCCGGCGTCGTGTTGTTGATCGGCCTGGCCATCAGCTGCCTGTTCCTCGATCCGCGCCTGTTCGCCACACCGATGAATTCGGCGGTCGCCATCTACATGGCGCTGATCCCGATGCTGCTGGCCAGCCTCATCTTCGGACGCGGGCTCGCCAGCGTGCCTATCAGCCGGGTGACGGTATTGACCATGTTCGAGCCACTGGTGGCGGGCCTGCTGGCCGTCATCGTCGTCGGCGAGCAGTTCACGCTGATGGGGGCCATCGGCATGGTGCTGATCATGACCTGCTTGATGCTGCAACTGCGTCCGCAGGCAACGCAGGCGTCGATGGCCAGCCCGCAGGCAGACCTCGCGGCCTGGACGACGCCAGACACCGCCTCCGACGCTCTGGTTGAGACACAAGGCGACACGGCCTGTTGGGGTGAGCGTGAATCGTGGAGCGATAACGAGCAAGGATCGCAGCCATGGCAGCGTCACGACGCCTGAAGGCAATGAGGGTAATGAGGGAATGGATGGCAAGCCACGTTGGACGTACTGAGCGGCAGCCAGCTGGCGTGACGACTCACCTGGCCGAAAGTGGTTTCAGCACACTTTTTCCAGGACTCATGCCGCGACTGAAAACGGCCACGGGAATGGCAAGACACGCAAGGACATCACCATGACAACCACTCGCACCGATATCGCGGCCTCTTCAAGGTCGGCCGACATGGGCAGCCTGGCCGTTCTGTTTGCCGCACTGCTGTGGGGCACCACCGGGACGGCGGCCCACTTCAATCAGGATGTCAGTCCGCTGGCGACCGGCGCCTTCGCCATGGGCGTCGGCGGCATGCTTCAGGCAGTGATCGCACGGCCCAATATCATCGGCTGCCTGGGCCTGTTGATGGCGCAGAAGGGCCGGGTATTGCTTGGCGCCGTATGTGTCGTCATCTACCCGCTGGCCTTCTACTCCTCGATGCATCTGGCCGGCGTCGCCATCGGCACGGTGATCACCATCGCCACGGCGCCACTGGCCGCGGCGATTCTCGAGCGCCTGTTCGGCCACCACCGACTCACGCTGAGCTGGTACATCAGCCTCGCGCTGGGCATTGCCGGTGTGGTGATGATGGCGATGGGCGAAACGGCCACACATGGTGGGGACATTGCCGCGGTCAGCGCCGCTGGTGACCCGATGGTTATTGGGTCAGGGTGCATGCCTGACGCTGACTGGCAACGTCTGCTCGGTATCGTGCTGGGCATCATCGCCGGCACTACCTACGCTGCCTATTCGCTGATCGCCCGGCGCATGATGGACCACGGCACCCACGCCCGCGCTGCCATGGGTAGCCTGTTCGGCGTCGCCGGTTTCGCGCTGATCGCAGGCCTTGGCTTCAGCATGCTGGTGGCCGACCCACGTCTGTTCGCCACCCCTGGGAATACAGCGGTCGCGCTCTATATGGCGCTGGTGCCGATGTTCCTCGGCTATATCACCTTCGGCTTCGGCCTGAAGACTGTCGCCGCCAGCAAGGCCACCCTGCTCACGCTGTTCGAACCGCTTGTCGCCGCGCTGCTCGCCGTGACCATCGTCGGGGAACATATCGCTCCGCTCGGCTGGCTCGGCATGGTGCTGATCGCTGTCTGTCTGGTGATTCAGGTGAAGCCGAAACGATCTGAAGAATGACTGAAGCCTGAACAACAGAAAGCCCCAGCCTGATCCTCAGGCTGGGGCTTTCTGTGTTACTGGACATCAACTCTCGGCCTCACGCCATTCCGATCTCTCGCCGTGAAGCGCGCGTGACGTCAATGCGAGGCAAGCTCGGCGGCATCGACCTGTGGTGTTATGCGACGTACGCCCTTGGCATCCTGCGCGTAGGCACGATGACGCACATCCCAGAGCTCCACGGCATGCTGGATGTTGAGCCAGAACTCCGGCGTATTGCCTAACGCAGCCGCCAGCTTGATGGCCATCGGGGCCGTCAAGGTGCCCTTGTCATGCACGATCCGGCTAAGGGTATTTCTGTGCACTCCCATCGCCTCGGCCAGGGTGCGGATGTCGATGTCCATCGGCTCCAGAAACTCTGCCGTCAACATCTCGCCTACCGTCAGTGGGCGCCGCTGGGTATTTCTCATCACT
The DNA here is from genome assembly GCF_013374055.1 of Cobetia sp. 5-11-6-3. NCBI lineage: Bacteria > Pseudomonadati > Pseudomonadota > Gammaproteobacteria > Oceanospirillales > Halomonadaceae > Cobetia > Cobetia sp. 5-11-6-3. The sequence goes on from NZ_BLWJ01000004.1 coordinate 255,139, forward strand.
GCTACCTCCTCTAGCCCTTGTAAGCATGCGGGTCTAGATATGTTTGACGGGCAATCCCAGCCTCCCATCGAAAGATGAGCCGATACTGCCTGTTGACGCGAATGGAGCAATAACCTGCGAGATTGCCCTGTAGATGCTCGAAACGATTGCCTGGCGGAATCCTCAAATCAGACTCCTAGCTTGCGGCATCGAGAATCTGCAACTTGCGATAGAGCGAACTTGAGAGCGCCGCAGGTATCTTGCGGGGCCAACATCTTGCTCGTAGAAGCTCTCGAGCCACTCATCCCTGAATTCCAGCGCCATGGCAGCACCTTTTTCCCTCATTCTATGCACAACCATGTTGTGCATCAAGTGACTCTCCCCTGAGGTGGCTCTCCCCTGACGCTTCTTCACACATGAAAAACGCCCAACGAGTCCAGGACTCGTTGGGCGCTTCGTATGCCTCTGGCCTTCACATCAGCGCTCAGCGGCTCACGCTGCCGTCTTGTTGACCAGCTCGACCTTGGCAAGCTTGATCAGCCCGCCGTAGACGACGAAGGCGACCACGACCCCCACGACCGGCGGCATGAACGGTGAGCTCCAGGCACACAGGCAGGCGATGGCGTAGGCGGCGAGGCCCGGCCAGTGGTATTCCACCTTGGGCATCTCGGCGAGACGCGGATACTGGCCTTTATGGCCGAGCCAGAAGTTGGCCATGATCACGCCGCCGATCGGCGGAATGAAGGTGCCGAGCAGAATCAGGAACGGGATCAGCCACTCATACATGCCGAGTACCGCCAGCACCGTGCCGATGGCCGCGCCGCCCAGGGTGACACGCTGACGATGCGGCGTGCGCAGCAGATTGCAGCCGGCGATGGCGAAGTTGTAGATGGTGTTGTCCTGGGTGGTCCAGATATTGAGAAACAGCATCAACACCGCGAGGCTGACCAGCCCCTGGGCAATCATCACATCGACGATATCGGCCTGCTGATAGATCATCGCGCCGAGCGCACCGGTCAGCACCATCAGGCCATTGCCGACGAAGAAGGCCGCCAGCGTGGCGATCACGGCGATCTTCGGCGAGCGTGCGAAGCGACTCCAGTTGGTCGCCTGGGTGCCGCCACTGATGAAGGTACCGATCACCGCCGTGATGGCGGCCGTCCAGCTCGTGGAATCCGTGGGCGTCAGTGCCGCGAGTCCTGCCATGCCACCGACATCGACCATGCCGGTATAGAGACTGAACAGAATGAACAGCAGCATGGCCGGCACGGCAACCCGCGAGAGCATGTCCAGGCCGCGATAGCCGATCATCGCCGTCAGGCAGAAGGCGAAACCGAAGATGACCATCAGCGGCGTGGTCAGCCATTCCGGCAAGCCGAGTGTCTTGACCAGCACGATGGCGATGGTCGCGGTGCCCCAGGCGTACCAGCCGATCTGGGTGAAGCCGAGCACGAAGTCCGACAGACGGCTGCCCTTCTCGCCAAAGCACAGGCGGCCCATCAACACCGAGTTGAGGCCGCTCTTGCAGGCGATGTAGGCCAGCGCCGCCGCATAGCTCCCCAGCAGCAGATTGCCGATCACGATGATCCACATCAGCTCATTGAGTTCGAAGGCCGCGCCCAGTGACCCACCGGCCCACATGGTGGCGGTGAAGAAGGTGAAGCCGAGCAGCACCATCGAGGTAGAGAGCAGCCCACGTCGTGCCGAAGCGGGGACTTCGCTCAAGGGATAGTCATTGCCTGCGGCCGAAGCCAGCGGTGAGGTCTGTGAAGTTGATGAGCGGTCATCTGCCATGCGGGGTATCCCTCGGACTCGTGCATCGCGCCGAGTCTCTTCGTGTGAGGCCGTGTCAGCCGGAGTTAAGGTGCCATGCTCTCTCGCCACCTGGCAGATCGCTCTCATGGAACGCTGCGCTCGACGGGCAGCGCGTCGGTCGATGAGAGCCTGCCAACCGCTGGCGAAGTGCGGATGAGCGGGACTGGCGGTCGCCACCCTAACACCACGCAAGAAACGCGCCAGTCCTTGAGATGTCCGCGCACCTGTCCGCGGACTGCCCAGCGCCATAACTTGTCCCTGGCGTCAGGATCTCGCGCTGGAGAGGGGGTGAGGCAGTCATTGGCGCAGCAATGCCCTCTCTGGCGTATCGCTTGCGTCACTTGGCCGGTGATGGCGCAAGATCCCCGTAAGATGCCCTCAATATGGCAGTGATCCACAAAAACGCCACGCGGCGCACTCTTTCAGTGCAGCGCGTGGCGTTGATCGCATCGTCCTTCCTCCACGCCATAACCTGACGCCAAGTGCAGGATGCAAATTTTTTCAGACATTCCCGGTCAGAGGCGTCCTCAAGCGCTTGCCAGCACTCCTTCACTGGCATTGACCTCTTCGCTGTCCATCAGACGCAATCTGACAGGCACCGATTTCGAGGCCGGCGTATTGCTGCGCGCATCACGGTGATCCAGCGGAATCAGGTCATTGGTTTCCGGGTAATACGCTGCCAGACAGCCGCTCGGGATATCGTAGGCCTTGAGCTTGAAACCGGCCATGCTGCGCTCGACACCATCCTCACTCACGGTTTCCATACGCACGCGCTGGCCCTCGGACAGGCCGAGCGTTTCCAGATCCTGCGGGCTGATCATCACCACCATGCGCGTCCCGTACACGTCCCGATAGCGGTCATCATTGGAATAGACGGTGGTGTTGAACTGATCATGGCCCCGCATGGTGCTGAGCAGGAAGGTACTGTCCATGTCCAGCGTCTCGTGGGTGACCTTGTCGAGGCCCTGCTCATCGGTGCCAAGTCCCTCGGGGAACAGGAAGTTGGCGCGCCCGGAGTCGGTGTGCCAGATGCGCTCACGCGGGGCGATGCGGATGTGGAAGCCACCCTGCGCCAGGCGGGCATTGTAATCCGGGAAGATCTGCGGGAAGACCTGTTCGATACGGTCGCGAATGCGCGCGTAATCCGCCTGCAACCAGTCCCAGTCCAGGGTGGGATGCGCCGGCAGAGCGGCCTTGGCCAGCTGACAGGTGATGGCGATCTCGGAATGCAGGCTGGCATCCGCCGGCGCCATCACGCCGCGCGAGGGCGAGACGTTGCACATGCCGTCCTCGACACTGGTGGTCTGCTCCGCGCCCTTGCCATCGGCGCCGGCCTGCAGATCCCGCTCGCTATGACCCAGCGTCGGCAATACCCAGCCGTGCTTGCCGGGATGCAGATGGCTGCGATTGAGCTTGGTGGCGATATGCACCGTCATGTCCAGCTCGTGCACCTTCTCCACGATGCGCTTCTGGTCCGGAATCGCGCGGAAGAAGTTGCCGCCCATGCCGATGAAGGCCCGTGTCTCACCGCGCAGAATCGCCTCACAGCATTCGGCGACATCATGGCCGTTGTCCCGTGGGCACTGGATGTCGAAGACGCGATCGAAGGCATCCAGCATCGCGCCGTTGGGCAGGTTCTCGATACCGACGGTGCGATCGCCCTGCACGTTGGAATGGCCGCGCACCGGACAAGGCCCGGCGCCCGGCTTGCCGATATTGCCGCGCAACAACAGCAGATTGACGATCTGCTGGATGGTATCGCCCCCCCGCGCATGCTGAGTGATGCCCATGCCCCAGCAACAGATCACGCGCTCGGCCTCAAGATAGGTCTGCGCCGCCTGCTCCAGTGACTCCCGCGACAGGCCGGACATCTCGACCAGATCCTGCCAGTCGAGCTTGCGGCAGTGATCGGCGAAGGCCTCGAAGCCGTGGGTGTGCTGGGCGATGAAGTCATGATCCAGCAGCCCCACCGCATGCGGATTGCGCTCACGCAGCGCATCGTCGGCCTCGATCACGTACTTGCACATCGCCTGCACGGCAGCGAGGTCACCGCCGATGCGCAGTTGATGGTACTGGGTGCTGATCTCGACGCCCTTGCCGCTCAGCATGTCCCTGGGCGATTGCGGGTCGGCAAAGCTCACCAGCGCCCGCTCGCGCAGAGGATTGAAGCTCACCACCTCGGCACCACGGCCACGCGCCTCGTGGAGATCGCCCAGCATGCGGGGACTGTTGGTGCCGCTGTTCTGGCCGAAGATGAAGATGGCATCGGCCTGCTTGAAGTCCTCGAGATTCACCGTGGCCTTGCCGATGCCGATGGACTCCGGCAGTGCCCGGGAGGTGGTCTCGTGACACATGTTCGAGCAGTCGGGGAAGTTGTTGGTGCCGTACATGCGCCCGAACAGCGAGAACAGGAAGGCCGCCTCGTTGGAGGTGCGCCCCGAGGTATAGAACTCGACCTGGTTCGGGTCCTCATACTGCTTGAGACGCTCACCGATCTCGGCGTAGGCCGCCTCCCAGCTGGTGACCTCGTAGCGATCCTGCTCGGCGTTGTAGCGCAGCGGGTGCGTCAGGCGCCCTTCCTTCTCCAGATGATGATCCGTCCACTCGCGAAGCTGGCTCACGGTGTTCTGAGCGAAGAGTTCATCGCTGACGCGTTCACGCGTCGCCTCCCACGCCAGCGCCTTGGCACCGTTCTCGCAGAAATTGGCCCCCTTGGGCTTGTCACCATTCGGCCAGGCGCAGCTCGGACAGATGAAGCCATCCGGCTTGTTCATCTTCATCAGGCTGACATGCCCGGCGATCGGCAGGTGCTCCTGCCAGAGGAATGTCTCCACTGCCTTGAGCGATGGCCAGCCGCCGCCCGGCGGACGATCAAGCTGGCTGCCGGAAAGCTCGCGGGAAAGGTCAGGCGCATGGGACCCCTTGTGGCCGAAGGTGCTGGAAGAAGCGGGCCGGGACGTGGGCGCGTCGTGTGACATGTCAGAACTCCTGCGCGGTGCGTGCTCGATCAAGAAAGAGAAAGTAGCAGGCAAGATATGAGCGATACCTCATCTCTTGCTCTCGCGCGGGGGATTTTCAAGGGCAGCCGGCGTTGCGCCCTTGAAGTTCTTTCGATCCGCCACCAGAGTTGTACATACCTGACACAATGAGCTCGAGAAAATGCGCTGACACGGCGAGCCCCTGACAGACGTGAGCCGTCCTCTGGAATGCTGGAACTCCAAAAGCTTGAAGGGAGAAGCTGAGAGTCCGGCAAGAAGAGAGACAGGCCACGCGTCTCGCCCAGCCACTCGACAAGCTGACGCTGATGAGGAGCCCGAACATGACCATCTTTGAAGCCCTGCGCGAGACCCACGACGAACAACGCCGCCTGCTGGACATGCTGCTCAAGACCGAAGGTGACAGCGAACCGCGCGATGACCTGTTCAAGCGCCTCAAGGAATCGCTCACCAATCATGCGGGAGCTGAGGAGCGCGCGCTCTACATCCCGATGATGGAACACGACATGACGCAGGAAAAGGCGCGTCACAGCGTGGCCGAGCACCATGAAATCGATGAGCTGGTCGAGAAACTCGAGACGACGGACTACAGCTCACCGGGCTGGCTGGCCGCCGCCAAGCAGCTTGAGCATCTGGTGACTCACCATCTGGACGAGGAAGAGCAGGAAGTCTTCCAGCTGGCCGGTCGCGTCTTCGATGACGCCACCAAGCAGCGACTCGCCGATGAGTACCTGAAGGACATGAAGGCGCGCGAAGCGGCCTGATATGTTTCCTGATGCCTAGCGCCTGACGCCTGACGCTCGACAGTAGCCAGGCAGGACATGACACGGGCTGGCCACATGACGTGGCCAGCCCGTTGTCGTTGATGGCGGTCGAGAAGTTGGCGAAAGAGGCTGACGCCCGGCCGCACGACATTACCGGCGGCGGCTGCCTTTCGCCCCGGCCCCCTTGAATGAGCCACCAGCACGCTTGCCCTTCTTCTCTCCCTTGCCCGCCCCTGGCCCGGTCTCGGAGGTCGCGGAACGTCCGACATGACGTGCGATCCAGATCGTATGCCTGGCTCCGGACGTGCCATGGGCATACACCTGACGTGCCTCGGCCTTGAAACCGGCCCGCGACAGACGCTGCGAGAAGCGCGCATCGGCCGTGGCCGACCACACTGCCAGAATGCCGGCAGGTCGCAGTGCCCTGGCGCATACCGCCAGCCCTTCCGCGCTATAGAGCCAATCATTGTCGTCAGCGGTCAGCCCCTCCGGGCCATTGTCCACATCCAGCATGATGGCATCGAAGCCGCCAGGTGCTTCACGCAGCACCTCGGCCACATCGCGATTCTCGACGGTCGTGCGCGGATTGCGGATCGGATACCCCGCCTTGGCCCCCAGCGGGCCGTCATTCCAGGTGATCACGCCCGGCACCAGCTCGGCGACCACCACCTCGGCATCTGCCTTGAAGTGCGCAAGCGCCGAGGCCAGCGTGAAGCCCATGCCCAGACCGCCGATCAGGACACGCTGCGGCGCCGACGGCGTTCCGCGACTCTTCAGCAGGCCAGCAGGAATCTCTGCCAGCGCGTCTTCCGAGCCATGCATGCGGGTATTCATCAGCTGCCCCCCCTTGCCGCTCTCGATCTTGATGACGAAGTCCTCGCCATACTCGAACAGACAGAGCGAATCCGTGGTACCGGGGATCGGGGCGGTATCGAGCAGCACAAAACGTTTCATGGCATATCCAGGCTAGAAGAGATCACGCGACAATCGATACCTGCAGGCAACTCCAGCCGGGGCGACGCGCATTGACGCAATATCCCGCTGGCAGGCATCTGCATGATCCAGAGGAGCGTTATCCTACCAGCCATGCGCGTCATGGCGATAATGAGCCAGTCACTCCACAGGGATACCTGCCAGAAAGGACAACAGCAGTGGCAACGGTTGAGAGACAACAGAGCCCCTGCAACAGAACTGGCACATTCTCGTGGTATCTCTAATACTGGCTAGGTGGTTACGAAAATCCACAATCGTTAATCAATGGAAGTTGCATAATGCAAAACGCTGGCGCGAAGGTGCCAGACACGCGGCAGCGATGCTCTCTGGCTTGAGCGCCAGCCAGACCACGGCCTGCTCGGGAGATCGTGCCCGCCACGCATGACTCTCGGGTCATTGCCTGACCCCGCCTTGAGGCGACACACTATGGGGAAAGGCGGTCTGCGGGACAGGCGAAATGGTGATTTCGCACGACGATTCACGCACGCAAACAACGACACCTATAACAGCGACGCCTGACAGAAAGACACTCTCACGTGGCGGCAGACGCCGCCATGACCAGCGAATGACACGCATCATCCGCACTCGGGACACCGAGTGCCATCTAGGGGAACCACCGATGCCACACACCAACCCAGAGCAACTGGCGACCATCAGTGCCGAAAAGGTAGAGGAACGCTTTCGCGGTCTGCATCCCATCGTCGCGCTGGTGTCAGCCACGCGACTGATGCAATACCTGGAGCGTGAGGGCCTGATGCTGCAGGCACACCGCCGCCTGTGTGCCTGCATCATCCGAGAGGCCCTGCCCACGCTGGAAGCCGGTCCGGGGCATGACCCCGAGAACCTGCCAGAGCTCAATGTCCAGGCCTCACCCCTGCAACGGGAGCAGGCGCTTGCCCCCGCCGTGGCCTCCGTCTCGCCCCAGGGGGCCCCCACCCCGGCGACCGTGCACGACAAGCCACAGGGCGTCGTTTCCTGAACCGCTGACACCTGGCCTGAGCCGAAGATGACACCCCCGCCCGTTGCTTTCCCCTGAGCAACGGGCGTTTTCATTGGTGGCATGACCCCGCCCCACATGAACATCAAGTTTTTTGAATGTAGGGGTTTGAATCCGCACGAAGATCCACATGTCATTCAGGTAGGCGTTCGCGTCTGAAGGCGATTGCGTCGTCATCATGATTCACGGACAAGGAGTGACAGCATGAGTCAACTACAACCCCCGCAGCATCAGGATCATCAACCGGGTGATGAACATCGCATGCAGCCTCGCCCCGAATATATCCGGGAAGGCTATCAGGGCAGCGGAAAGCTCAAGGGCAAGGTCGCCGTCATCACCGGAGGCGACAGCGGCATCGGGCGCGCCGCCGCCGTCCACTTCGCGCGCGAAGGGGCCGACTGCATGATCACCCACGTCGGCAGCGAGGAAAAGGACGCCGAGGAAACCCTCCGACTGATCGAGGCCGAAGGTCAGAAGGCCAGCCGCATCGCCGGTGACATCGGTGACCCGGCCTTCTGCCGCAAGGTGATAGAAGGCACGCTGGAGGAATTCGGCAAGCTCAACATCCTGGTCAACAACGCCGCCGAGCAGTACGACTGGAATGACGTGACCGAGATAGATGACGAGCAGCTCGAACGCACCTTCAAGACCAATCTCTTCAGTCACTTCTATCTGATCAAGGCCGCCGTCCCGCATCTTTCCAAGGGCGACTCCATCATCGCCACCTCCTCGGTCAACGCCTTCAAGGGCAATGACAGCCTGATCGATTACAGCGCCACCAAGGGGGCCATCCAGGGGCTGGTACGCTCGCTGTCCGGCACGCTGATGGACCGCGGCATCCGCGTCAATGCCGTGGCCCCCGGCCCGGTCTGGACACCGTTGATCCCCGCCAGCTTCGAGGATGACAAGGTCGCCGAATTCGGCAAGCAGGTACCGATGGAGCGCCCCGGGCAACCCAGCGAGATGGGCCCGGCCTACGTCTATCTGGCCAGCGACGATTCAAGCTACATGTCGGGACAGACGATCCACCTCAATGGTGGCGTCGTGCTCAACACCTGATCACGATGCGTCCCTGAACGCTTCACTGCGCCAGCGGCTGGTGATCACTGTCCGCCCAGCGACGAGACGATCACCACGCAGCAACACCAAAGGCCACCCGATCCGGGTGGCCTTTTTCACATTCCCATAGGGGTCTGCTCAAGGAATGCGTACCGCGTCTCAGCGCTTGTGCCGCGTTCGAATCACCTCTTCTCCCTGCCAGTATCAGGCCCTCCTGTCGGTCCGTATCAGGCATTTCACACGGCTGTAAAGCGTTGGCCTCTCTATTCTGGTAGCAGCCCAGGGAATGCCATGGGCAGGAAAGGAACGTCACTCGCGCTGCAGGAGGCCTGCATGTCCAAGCTGATTCTCTCGCTGGATGGTGGCGGCATACGTGGGGCAGCCACCGCCCGGTTTCTGATGCATGTCGATGCGACACTCAAGCGCGACCACCAGACCACACTGCGCGACTGCGTCGATTTCTACGCAGGCACCTCTACCGGCAGCCTGATCGCGCTGGCGCTGGCTACCACCGACATGAGCCTCGAGGACATCAACGGGCTCTACAGCGCCACCAATGCCAGGAAGATCTTCGTCGACAATCGTGGCTGGTTCGAACTCGATGGCATCAATGCGCCGCGCTATGAGGCCAAAGGCAAGAGCACGATGCTCAAGAAGCATCTCGGCCAGGCCAAGCTCCGGGATGTCCCTGACGGCAAGCAGGTCCTCGTCGTCACCTACGGGATCGAGAGACGCCGCCCGCATGTGCTGAAGTCCAGCAAGCGCGAGCATCACAAGCTGCTGGCCTGGCAGGTGGCGGATGCCTCGAGCGCCGCGCCCACCTACTTCCCGACCCGCGACATGAAACTCGGGACGGACAATGAGCAGACCTGGCTGATCGATGGCGGCGTGATCGCCAACAACCCGACCATGTGCGCTATCGCCGAAGCCTGTCGACTGTGGCCGCATGACACCCGGCGCGTGCTGTCGATCGGTACCGGGACGCGCACGCGCAAGATCAACGGCCCGGATTCCCGGCATTGGGGCGCGGTGCAGTGGATGCTGGAAGGCAGTCTGATCGATGTGCTCTCCGACGAGAAGGTCGTCGGCTATCAGGCCATTACCATCTCGCCGCCGGGCAGCTACATCCGCGTTAACGCCGAGATGCGCCCGCAACCGGGATTGCCCAGGGCGCCTGACGATGCGATGGACGACATCAGCGTCACCAATATCCAGCGCCTCAAGGGCATGGGCGACTTCTGGTTCGCGCAGTACGGCGAGGCAGCGGTGGCGCTGATCATGGACCACTATCGTGGCCCGTCGCTGGACCGCATCGACCCCGCCACCGGCAAGCCCGAGGCCTATGAGCCTCACTGAGCACGCCTTGCAAGACGCGAACTCGGAGACGCCTGTCAGCGATTTTGCTACTCTGCGCTGCCATGCTCATGCCGACCCGAGTGTCCCCGATGCCCCAAGGTAGTTCGCCAGTGTCTCGCCGCCCCGCCACCCGCCTCCTGGCAGCGCTCAGTCTGTCATTGGCGACCCTCGCGCCCACCCTGACGCCGGGTCTCGCCCTGGCAGCCGATGACATGCACTTCGACCAGCCGGAAGCCTTCGCCACCTTGAAGAAGGCGGTCGGCTATTTCGATGAGATGGACACCTTGCCGGAAGAGGCCTGGATCAGCCGCGATCAGGCCTCCGCGCACAGCGATATGGACGAGATGATCGAGGAAGCCATGCAGGCCCTCGACGTGCCACAACTCTCGACCCTGCGCAGCACCTATCGACAGGTCGAGGACAAGATACGTGAATCGCGCCGTGAGATTTCCGAGTTGAAGGAGAAGCGTATCCTGGCGCCCGACACCGAGGTCTCGACGCTGACGCGTTTCACGCCTACCGATACCCTGCGCGAATTCACCGCCAGCACACGCGGCGATTATGACCTGCTGATCGCCGCGCATGAGAAGAACATCACCGCCTATCAAGGCGAGCTGACCACGCTGGAAGGCAAGCTGGCCGCGCGGCTCGATGAGATCGGCATCACCCTGACGCCGGACCAGGTCCAGGTGTGGCTGTCCTCGGTGGTCGGCGACGACGTGCTGACCATGAGTGTCGTGTTCGCCAGCATCAAGTCGGTGGCCCAGCAGCTCGCCGAGCTGACCCGCGACAGTGGCGAGAATCTGGACTACGCGCGTCGCTACTACGGCATGGTCGTCATGCTCCACCGCATGATCGTGACCATGCAGCAGGACTTCATCACGCGCGTGGATGACGAGGTATTGCCGCAACTGCAAGGGTTCGCCGACGAAGCCGAAGCCACCACGCGGGATGCGCGGGCGCTGATCAAGCAAGGCGGCTCACGTGAGAGTCTGGAGAATAACATCCGCGCCAATGCGCTGACGCTCAAGACGATCAACCTGTATCGCTCGCTGGTGAGCGAGCAGCGCGACCGCGTCAAGACATCGCTCACCAAGAGCCAGCGCGAACTTGCAGTGGCGACCAATACCTATCGCACCGTCAAGCTCAGCGCGCATGTCGCCGACCTGATCCGCCAGGGCGTCAAGACCTTCGACACCCTCGCCGGCCTGCAGGTACCGGTTGCCACCAGCTTCGAGAACAGCGCCATGCGTGAGGAATTCCGCAAGCTGACCGAGCGCATGCAGCAGGCAAAGTAGCACTCGCGTTCAGTGTCGATACCACGCCTTCGCCCTGCCGGGCGGAGGCGTTTTCAGTTCTGGCGCTGCTCAGTGCCGCCCTACCGGATGTCGCGCATGGTCAATATGCTCTCCAGCGTGCGTCTGAGCCGGGCCACCTCACTGACCAGACTCTCGCCTGCCAGCATGCCGACCCCCAACACCAGCCCGCGCCGCGAGTCCTCGCTGCTGCAGACCATGCTCAGTGGCCGCACGATCAGATGCTCCTTGACCATCAGTTGCGCGACACGCTTGTCATCGATCTCGGGGGCGAACTGCACGCACAGGCTGATGCCGCGCGAGGGCGGCGAGACGCTGATCACTCCCTTCACCTGACACAGCTGGTCATGTACCACCTGCTGTCGGCCGAGATAATCGCGCTGGATGCGCTGATACCAGGCATCGAGATCCCCATCGGCGATGAACTGCGCCAGCACCGCCTGATCCAGCATGCGCCCCTCGCGAAACACCTCGCTGCGCAGCCGATTCATCGGCCCGGCCAGCGCGCGTGGTACCACCAGATAGCCCAGCCGCAGGCCAGGAAACATCAGCTTGGAGAACGAGCCGACCAGCAGGCGATTGTCGGCGTCCGGGTCAAACAGCAGCTGATCATGGTCATCGCCACTGAACTCGTAGTCATCCTCGAGGATATAGGCGGGCTGACAGGCCTCGCAGAGCGCCAGCTTGTCACGCCGTGAGGTAGGGACACTCAAGGGATAGTGATGCGAGCCGGTGAAATAGGCGATCTGCACCGGACGACGCGCCAGCAGGGCGATCTCGTGGCCCGGGGCATCGGCGGTGTCATCTCCGGGCCGCCAGGGAATCAGCTGGGTCTCGAGTCCGGCGGCCAGAAAGACATTGCGTGCCCCCCAGTAGCAGGGAGACTCCATCACCACCTGCTGGCCGGCGTCCGCCAGCGCCAGCGCGCACAGCTCGATGCCGTGGTGGGTGCCCTCGGTGATGATGATCTGCTGGGTATCGCAATCGATGTTGCGCCAGCGGCGCAGAAAATCCCGAATCTCCCGCTTGAGGGGGCCATAGCCGCCGCTGGAATACGACAGCAGCAGCGCGTTGTGGGGCACCGTCACGCTGGCATACAGCTGACGCCACTTGCGCATCGGAAAGCGCGCGATATCCGGAATGCCCGGCACGAAGGCGCCACTCTGGATCAGGCTGGCCCCCTGCCCGCCCAGCACCCGGCGTGCGCGAGTGGAGAGCGGCAGTGGCGCAGGTGCCTCGGGCGAGGCGCTGTCGGGTCTCGCGGCATGCGGGCGGCGCGTCCAGGTGCCCTGACCCTGCCCGGTGTGCAAATAGCCTTCCTCGATCAGCGACTTGATGGCCAATGACAGGGTGTTGCGTGCCACGCCCAGCGCCTCGCACAGCTTGCGATGCGCAGGCAGCCGTACCCCCACCGGCCATTGCTCACGAATCATCTCGAGCAATGCCTGCTCCAGCCGCACCTGCTTGCCCAGGGCCTGCGACTGGCGGCGATAGCACTCGATCAATGGCTCAAGCGTGGCCAGTTCCATGCAGGTCTCCCGATATCGTTCATGTAGCACGTAACGTCCATACGCTGCATAGATCACGTGAGCAACCAGCCTGGCTGGCGGGGTACAGCGCCCATTCATCCCTGATTATCCGCAGTCCACCAAGATTGGTCCAGTCAAACGCTCAATTGGTCTATTCGCCTGAACAGTGACCGCTGATAGCGTGTCCCTCAGGCGCTGCCTACTGACTGATGCTCACAGCCCACGATGGCTGGATCGCTCCTGCGATGTCGACAGGAGCGAATTTTTTCCACAAGCCTCAGCCAGCGACAGGACTGACCTTGCACCTGCTTACCCGCCAGAACGTTCGGCAGAGGACAGCAGACGCACACGAAAGACATCAGCAGGTCCGGCACCGCCATATAACAAATTCCAAGATCGACTCGGACGCATCCCCCATGACCCAAACAACTCCCCCTGCAGAACAACTTGTCAGAGTCCTCGCCCGCGGCGACGTTCTGGCCCTCGCCTTCGGTGCCATGGTCGGCTGGGGCTGGATCGTCCTGACCGGCGGCATGATCCAGAATGCCGGCAGCATCGGTGCCATCATCGCCTTCATCATCGGCGGCATCGCCGTCGTGCTGATCGGCCTGACCTATGCCGAACTGGCCGCCGCCATGCCCAAGGTGGGTGGCGAACACGTCTACAGCTACCGTGCCATGGGACATTTCTCGTCCTTCCTGTGCACCTGGACCATCATTCTCGGCTACCTGAGCGTGGTGTCCTTCGAGGCGGTGGCCCTGCCGACCGTCATCGAGAACCTCGCACCCGGCTATGCCGTCGGCCACATGTGGACCATCGCCGGCTGGGACGTCAAGGCCACCTGGGTTGCCGTCGGTGTCGGCGGGTCTCTGGCGATGATGGCGATCAACTATGTCGGCATCACCACGGCAGCGCTGCTGCAGAAGGTCGTGACCGGCGTGATCCTGATCGCCGGTGTCCTGTTCGTGACCGGTGCACTGTTTGAAGGCGATGTCGCCAACATGACACCGCTGTTCACCCAGTCTGAGGGTGGCGTGACGGCTGGCATCATCGCGGTACTGGTGCTGGTGCCCTTCCTGTTCGTCGGCTTCGATGTCATCCCCCAGGCCGCCGAGGAGATCAATCTTCCCTACAACGCCATCGGCAAGGTGCTGATGATGTCTGTGGTACTGGCAGTGGTGTGGTATGCCCTGATCATCCTGGCCACCAGCCTGGCACTGGATCACGACTCCCTGCTGGCAAGTTCACTGAGCGTGCCGGATGCCATGCAGGCACTGTTCAACACGCCCTGGGCCAGCAAGCTGATGATCCTGGCGGGTATCGCCGGCATCATCACCAGTTGGAACGCCTTCTACATCGGTGGCTCACGCGCCATCTACGCCCTGGCGCATGCCGGCATGCTGCCGGCCGCCCTCGGCAAGCTGCACCCGAAACACAAGACACCGACCAACGCCGTACTGCTGATCGGCCTGCTGTCCTGCATCGCGCCCTTCTTCGGTCGTCCGGCACTGGTGTGGATCGTCGATGCGGGCGGGCTGGGTATCGTCATCGCCTATCTGTTCGTCGCGATCTCGTTCCTGATCCTGCGCATCCGCGAGCCGGACATGCCGCGTCCGTTCCGCGTGCGTCACGGCAAGCTGTGCGGTGTGCTGGCCATCCTGCTGTCCTTCGCCATGGCCTGTCTGTACCTGCCGGGCAGCCCTTCCGCACTGACCGGCACCGAGTGGATGATCTTCGGCGCCTGGATGGCACTGGGCCTGGTGATGTACGCCATCGCCCTCAAGCAATTCGGACGTGAATACAGCGACCGCATCATGGCACCGGCCTTCACCGCTCACTGAGCAAAGGCCTCGTCATGTGACCGCCGGGCAGGTCCGTCCGCCTGCCCGGCCCCATCGGACTCGACTACCGCGAGCCGATATCAGGACAGTCCGCGCGATTCTCCAGCGCTGTCCACTCAATGAATGCACTGCACGCCAGACCGCCAGAGGAGCTCCACATGTCCCGTATTGCACTCCCGACCAGCGACTTCCTGAAGCGCTACGTCAACTCGGAGAACAGCCGCGACGTCTTCGTCCCTGCCTTGATCGGCAGCGAGCGCCGCGAGACCGGTACCACCTTCAACGTGACCAATCCGGCGACTGGCGAGCAACTGGCCCGTGTCGCGGAAGTCAGCGCCGAGGATACCCGTGACGCCGTCGCCGCCGCCGAGATCGCCGGCAACGCCTGGAAGAAGGTGCCGGTGAAGGAGCGCTCCGCCCTCTTGCGCCGCTGGTTCGACCTGGTGCTTGAGCACCGGGAAGACCTCGCCCAGCTGATGACCCTGGAACAGGGCAAGCCGCTGGCGGAATCGCGTGGCGAGGTGACCTATGGCGCCTCCTTCATCGAATTCTTCGCCGAAGAAGCCAAGCGCATGGCCGGTGAGACCCTGCCGTCCCACGGTGCCGACAAGCGCCTGATGGTACTGCGCGAGCCCATCGGTGTGGTGGCCGCGATCACGCCGTGGAACTTCCCGCTGGCGATGATCACCCGCAAGTGCGCGCCGGCGATCGCCGCAGGCTGTGCGGTAGTCATCAAGCCGGCCGAAGCGACACCGCTGACCGCGCTGGCGCTGGCGGATCTCGCACTGGAAGCCGGCCTGCCGGCAGGTCTGATCAGTGTCGTCACCGCCATGAAGCCGATCGCCATCGGCGAAGTGCTGACCACCGACCCGCGCATCCGCAAGGTCTCCTTCACCGGCTCCACCCCGGTGGGCAAGACGCTGATGGCGCAGTGTGCCTCCACCGTCAAGAAGACCGCCATGGAGCTGGGCGGCAACGCGCCGTTCATCGTCTTCGATGATGCCGATGTCGATGCCGCCGTCGACGGTGCCATCGCCTCCAAGTTCCGCAATGCCGGCCAGACCTGCGTATGCACCAACCGCTTCCTCGTCCAGGACGGCGTCTACGATGCCTTCGTCGAGAAGCTCGCGGCGCGGGTCGCCGCCATGCAGGTCGGCGATGGCCTGGTCGATGGCAACACCATCGGTCCGCTGATCAACGGCGCTGCCGTCAGCAAGGTGCAGAGCCACGTCGATGACGCCATCGGCAAGGGCGCGCGCCTGGTCACCGGTGGCAAGCCGCACGCCCTGGGCCACAGCTTCTTCGAGCCCACCGTGCTGGCCGATGTCACCACCGAGATGGTGGTGGCGGATGAGGAGACCTTCGGGCCGCTGGCACCGGTGTTCCGCTTCCACAAGGATGAAGACGCCATCGCGATGGCCAATGACACGCCCTTCGGCCTGGCCGCCTACTTCTACGCCACCGACTACCGTCGCATCTGGCACACGCTGGAAGCGCTGGAATACGGCATGGTCGGGGTCAATGAGGGTCTGATCTCCACCGAGCTGGCGCCCTTCGGCGGTATCAAGGAGTCCGGTCTGGGTCGTGAAGGCTCCCATCACGGCCTGGAAGAGTTCACCGAGCTGAAGTACGTCTGCATCGGCGGCCTCTGATTTTGTGAGGACGCCTCGCGTGGTTGTCTCACGAGGACGCCTCGAGAGGACGTCTCACGACATTATCCCACCACGTTTACTAGACAACGGTGGCATGGCCCGCGCCATGCCACCGGCAACAAGAAAAGGAACCTGACATGAGCCACTCCCAGCTGAGCAACGAACAACTCGACGTCCTCAAGCACAAGTACGTCGCCAAGGGTGCCGTCACCGCCACGCCGCAGTTCGCCGACACCGCGCTGAACGCCGAGATCTGGGATGCGGACGGCAACCGCTGGATCGACTTCGCCGGCGGCATCGGCGTGCTCAACCTGGGTCACCGTCACCCGAAGGTCGTCGCCGCCGTCAAGGCACAGCTCGACAAGGTCATGCACACCGCTGCGGGCGTCATCTCCTACGCCCCGTACGTGCAACTGAGCCAGAAGCTGGCCGAGCTGACGCCGGTGCGTGGCCCGGAACGCAAGACCCTGCTGGTCAATTCCGGCGCGGAAGCGGTCGAGAACGCCATCAAGATCGCACGTGCCGCTACCGGCCGCAGCGGTGTCATCACCTTCGACGGCGCCTTCCACGGCCGCACCATGATGACCCTGGCGATGACCGGCAAGGTGCTGCCGTACAAGAACGACTTCGGCCCGATGCCGGGTGACATCTTCCGTGCGCCCTACCCGAACCCGATTCACGGCATCAGCGAAGAGCAGTCCCTGAACGCCATCCGCACCCTGTTCAAGACTGACATCGCACCGCACCGCACCGCCGCCATCGTCATCGAGCCGGTGCAGGGCGAAGGCGGCTTCTACATCGCCTCGCCGAGCTTCCTCACCGCACTGCGAGAGCTGTGTGACGAGCACGGCATCCTGCTGATCGCCGATGAAGTGCAGTCCGGCTTCGCGCGTACCGGCAAGCTGTTCGCGATGGAGCACAGCGGCGTCGAAGCCGACATCATGACCATGGCCAAGAGTCTGGCCAACGGCATGCCGCTGTCAGCCGTCGTCGGTACCGCCGAGGTGATGGATTCCTCCGGCCCGGGCTCTCTGGGCGGCACCTACAGCGGCAACCCGCTGTCCTGCGCCGCGGCCCTGGCCGTCATCGACGTCATCCGCGAAGAGAACATCCTGGAGCGCAGCACCCAGATGGGCGAGCAACTGGCCGCGCGTTTCGCCCAGTGGGAAGAACGCTTCGCGCATGTCGCGCACTCACGCAACCAGGGTTCCATGGCGGCCTTCGAGCTGGTGGACGCCGATGGCAAGCCGGACCCCGCCGCGACGGCGGCCGTATGTGCCAAGGCCAAGGAGCTGGGGCTGATCCTGCTGTCCTGTGGCTTCTACTCCAACTCCATCCGCGTGCTGGTGCCGCTGACGGTCGAGCCGGAAGTGCTGGAAGAAGGTCTCGACATCGTCGAGAAGGCGCTGGAAAGCCTCGTCTGATCGGTTGCCTTTTCCGACACACGTGTAACAGAACGGCCACCTTCGGGTGGCCGTTGTCGTTTCCAGCGCCACTCGCTGCGCTGGAGGGAAACCCTGGGCCGAGAAATGAATCGCAAGCTCATTACCCATCTAACCATATAGCCAATCAACCCAAGCAGCCTTTTGTGGCAACTAATTGATTAAATTATGATATTCGCTGCATTTCTGCGTATTCCCGACCGATTCTCGCCATGCCACACGCCATCGTGAACGACGGCTGCCAGAGAGAGGCCTTTCTCATCGGCAGCACCTCGAGTGACCCCTACCATGACTGACAGCAACGCCCACGACTTCAAACGCAGCATGCAGCAGCGCCACCTGGTGATGTTGTCCCTCGGCGGTGTCATCGGCACCGGCCTGTTTCTCAGCTCCGGCTATACCATTCAACAGGCCGGTCCGGCGGGGGCGGTGCTCGCCTATCTGATCGGCGGCCTGGTGGTCTATCTGGTGATGATGTGTCTCGGCGAGCTGGCCGTGCACCATCCCGAACCCGGCGCCTTCAGCGCCCACGCCACCCGGTATCTGGGCCCGGCCACCGGCTATACCGTCGCCTGGCTCTACTGGCTGACCTGGGCCGTGGCACTGGGCTCGGAATTCACCGCCTCTGCCGTGTTCATGGGCCGCTGGTTCCCCGATGTCGAACCCTGGATCTGGTGCGGGCTCTTCTCGCTGATCGTGTTCGGCATGAACATCGTCTCGGCACGCTTCTTTGCCGAATCCGAATTCTGGCTGTCGTTGATCAAGGTCGCCGCGGTGATCGTGTTCATCGCCGTGGGCGCCGCCGCCATGTTCGGCTTCACGTCACTCTCGGGCAATACCGAGGCGCCGGGCGTCACGCGCATCCTGCAGGAGGGGGTGTTCGATCACGGCGTGATGCCGATCCTGATGACACTGCTGGCCGTCAGCTTCGCCTTCTCCGGCACCGAATTGATCGGCATCGCCGCGGGCGAAAGCGAGAATCCCGAGAAGAACGTGCCCCTGGCGATCCGCGCCACCCTGTGGCGACTGATCATCTTCTTCATCGGCACCATCATCGTCATCGCCGCCCTATTGCCCCAGGACAGCGCCGGTCTCAAGGAAAGCCCCTTCGTGGCGGTCTTCCAGCTCACCGGTATCCCCTACGCGGCGGACATCATGAACTTCGTGATCATCACCGCGCTGCTGTCGGCGGCCAATTCCGGTCTCTACGCCGCCTCGCGCATGCTGTGGACCCTGGCGGACCAGAAGACGCTGCCGCGCGTGTTCAGTCGCGTCAATCAGCGTGGCATTCCGGTGCCCGCGCTGCTGATCACCATGTTCGGCGGTCTGCTGTCGCTGCTCTCGAGCGTCTATGCCGAGGACACCCTGTATCTGGCGCTGGTGTCGATTTCCGGGCTTGCCGTGGTGCTGGTGTGGATGGCGATCGCCGCCAGCCAGTTCAGCTTTCGCCGTCAGTGGCTTAAAGCCGGCCACAGCGCCAGCGAGCTGACCTACCGCGCCCCGCTGTATCCCGTCGTGCCGATTGCCGCCTTCCTGTTCTGCGCGCTGGCCTGCATCGGCATCGCCTTTGACCCCAACCAGCGCATCGCGCTCTACTTCGGCGTGCCCTTCGTGGCGCTGTGCTATCTGGTCCACTTTCTGACCCATCGCTCGTCTACCGACGACGCCAATTCCCCGACTCCGCCCCCGCAGGAGGCCCTCGATGCCCGCTGATGCCATCCGCAATCCGCTGAGCGCCATCACCGCCCAGCAGCCCTTCCTGATCGTCGATGGCGCCCTGGCCACCGAGCTTGAGCGTGCCGGATTCGATCTCAACGACTCGCTGTGGTCGGCCAGGGTGCTGGCCGATGAGCCGCAGGCGATCGTCGATGTGCACCGCGCCTACTTCGAGGCCGGTGCCGATGTCGCCACCACCGCGAGCTACCAGGCCACGCTCGAGGGCCTGATGGCGCGCAGCCTGAGCGAGACCCAGGCCAGCGCGCTGATCCAGCGCTCTGTCACCCTGGCCGCCCAGGCCCGCAGCGAGTACCTCGCCGCGCACCCGGAGCGCCTGGACTGCCCGCCGCTGGTCGCGGCCTCGGTCGGCCCCTATGGCGCATATCTCGCCGATGGCAGCGAATACCGTGGCGGCTACGCGCTGGACCGCGCCGGCCTGCGCGACTTCCACCGTGCTCGTCTCGCCACGCTGCTGGATGCCAGACCGGACGTGCTCGCCGTCGAGACGCTGCCGTGTGCCGAGGAAGCCCAGGCCGTGTGTGACCTGCTGCGCGATGACTTCCCCACGGCGCGTGCCTGGATCGCCTTCAGCGCGCGCAACGCCACCGAATTGAGCGACGGCACGCCGATCCGTGAGGCCGTGCGCGCCATCTCCGACTGCGAGCAGGTGGTCGCCATCGGCGTCAATTGCACCGCGCTTGAGCACATCGAATCGCTGGTACGCGAGATTCGCGGCGAGACGGACAAGGACATCGTCATCTACCCGAACTCCGGTGAGGTCTATGACCCGGTCACCAAGACCTGGTCCGCCGCCTGCGCCGTCTCGGTAGATTCTGATGGCGACGGCTCTGACCACGACCATGACCTCGCCGGCTGGACACCGCGCTGGCTGGCCGCAGGTGCCACGGCCATCGGTGGCTGCTGCCGCACCGGCCCGGACGATATCCGCGCGCTGGCGGATCTGCGCAAGGCGCTGGGTTGATTGAGTTGCTGAGTCCGATGCAGTGAATACGCAGCACTGAACTCCAAGCGCTGAACTCCAAGTACTGAATTATTAGCGCTGAACACGAACGCCCTGTCCGGTCATGACACATGATCGGACAGGGCGTTTTCGGTAGCGTCCCAGGCCCAAAATCTCTAGGATGGCAGGACACTGATGAGCGGTTGCTCAAAATCATTCCGATGTGCTCTCAAGATGGCCCTAGGCTCCCATTGAAGAGCGCGTGAGAGATCAGCAGGAGAATCCCCATGTCACAGCTCGATATCCAGGTCGCCTACGACGTGGTCTGCCCCTGGTGCTGGATCGGCAAGCGTCATCTTGATGACGCCATCGCGCAACTCGACTTCAAGGATGAGGTGCGCGTCAGCTACCTGCCCTTCCAGCTCAATCCGTGGGTGCCACGTGAAGGCATGGCGCGCGCCGACTACCGCGCGCAGAAGTTCGGCAGTGTCGAGCGTGGCGCGGAGCTGGATGCCCAGGTAGCACAGTCAGGCGCGCAGAGCGGCGTCACCTTCCGCCACGCCCTGATGGAGCGCACGCCCAACTCCACCGATGCCCAGCGCATCGTCTGGCGTCAGCAGTCCGCGGGCCTGGCGGAGCGCCCGCTGCTGGAAGCGCTGTTCACCGCCTACTTCCACGATGGCAAGGACGTGGGAGACCGTCAGGTGCTGGCCGAGATCGCAAGCCTGCACGATGAGAATCTGAGCGTCGAACAGGCGCTGACCTTCCTCGAATCCGGCGCGGGCGAGCAGGAAGTCGCCGCCCAGCAGGAAGCGCTGCGCAATGCCGGTATCCAGTCGGTGCCCAGCACCATCGTCGGTCAGTACTACGTGCCCGGCGCGCAGCCGGTGGAAGTGCTGGTGCAGATGCTCAATGAGGCGCGTGCCCAGCAGAAGGATTGATCTGCCACGCACTGATGCCAAGCGCTGGCACCAAGCGCGAATGCCATGAACGGACAGACGACACGCCCTTCGCAAGGATGGCGTGTCGTTTTGCGTTCAGGCATAAAGGAAAGGCTGATTGAGGCAAGTCACGACAACAATACGACTCACGACAAGGACTGCTGCATGCCGCGCCCCATCATTCTCGATTGTGATCCCGGCCACGACGATGCCATCTCGCTGATTCTGGCCCTGAGTTCAGACGCGCTCGACGTACTGGCCGTCACCACCAGCGCCGGCAATCAGACGCCTGACAAGACCCTCAACAATGCGCTGCGCGTGCTCACCCTGCTGGGGCGGCATGACATTCCGGTCGCCGGTGGCGCGCCCAAGCCGCTGGCGCGTGAGCTGATCATCGCCGACAACGTGCATGGCGAAAGTGGCCTGGATGGCCCCAAGCTGCCGGACCCCGCCTTCACCCCCGTCACCCAGAGCGCCATCGAGTTGATGGCCGAGAAGGTCCGTGCCTATGAGCAGAAGGTCACGCTGGTGCCCTCCGGCCCGCTGACCAATATCGCGCTGTTTCTCTCAGCCCACCCGGAGCTACACCACAAGATCGACAGCATCGTGCTGATGGGGGGCGCGGCAGGTGTCGGCAACTGGACCCCCGCCGCCGAGTTCAACATCTTCGTCGACCCCGAAGCCGCCGACATGGTGTTCAAGTCCGGCCTGCCCATCGTGATGTGCGGGCTGGATGTCACCCATCAGGCGCAGATCATGGATGAGGACATCGAGCGGATTCGCGCCATCGACAATCCCGTTGCGCAGTGTGTCGCCGAGCTGCTCGACTTCTTCATGATCTACCACCGTGATCCGAAATGGGGCTTCAGCGGTGCGCCATTGCATGACCCCTGCACCATCGCCTGGCTGCTGAAGCCTGAGCTGTTCACCGCTGTCGAGTGCTGGGTCGGGGTCGAGACACAGGGCGAGCATACCCAGGGCATGACGGTGGTCGACCGTTACCAGCTCACCGGCAAGCCGCACAACGCCAGGGTATTGTTCGATATCGACCGCGAGGGTTTCGTTGACCTGATCGCACAACAGCTCAAGCGCTATCAATGACTACCGATGACTATCGATGACTACCGCTGATCGCCACGCCAGTGCCACTGCGCCACAAGAGCACGACCACGGCCACGACCACGACTACCTGATCGTGGGCTCGGGCTTTGGCGGCTCCGTCTGCGCGCATCGCCTGACCGAGAAAGGTTATCGCGTGGCGGTCATGGAACAGGGCAAGCGCTGGACGCCGGACAACATGCCGCGCTCCAACTGGCGTCTGAGTCGTTGGCTGTGGCGGCCGATGCTGGGCCTGCGCGGCTTCTTCACCATGAGCTTCTTCCGTCACGTCATCGTGCTGCATGGCAACGCGGTGGGCGGCGGCTCCATCACCTATGCGCAGACACTGCTGGTGCCGCCTGCCAAGATCTGGGACAACGGTCAGTGGGCGGGGCTCAATGACTGGCATGCGGTGATGCCTGAGCATTACGCCACGGCGCAGAAGATGCTCGGCGTGACGACCAATCGGATCATCGCGCCGGCGGATGACGCCCTGAAACGCATGGCGGAAGTCGCCGGCTGCGAGGACACCTGGTACCCCACCGAGGTCGGCATCTTCTTCGGCCCCGAGGGCGAAAGCGGCACGCCCGACGCCGGCAGCACCCATCCAGACCCCTACTTCGCTGGTGAAGGGCCTGAACGAAAAAGCTGCATCGGCTGTGGCGGCTGCATGATGGGTTGCCGTCATGGTGCCAAGAACACACTCGACAGGAATTATCTGTATCTGGCCGAGAAGCACGGTGCCAAGGTGCATGCCGAGACCAAGGTGATCGACGTCGTACCGCTCAATGGCAAGACGGACGGGGCCGATGGCTATGTGGTGACGACGGTGCCCTCCACCTTTGCCGGGCTCTATCTTGGCAGAGGCAAGCGCACGTTCACCTGTCAGTCCATCGTCTTCGCAGGCTCGTCGCTCGGCACCCAGGAGTTGTTGTTCCGCCTCAAGGACAAGGGCTCATTGCCGAACCTCTCGGATGCGCTGGGCAAGCGAGTGCGCACCAATGCGGAGTCCTTGATCAGCTGTCGCATGCCGGGAAGTCGCGATGACATGTCCAAGGGCATCGCCATCGGCTCCGGCATCCATATCGATGAGCACACCCATATCGAAGCCACACGCTATCCAGCGGGCTCCGATTTCATGGGACTGCTATTCACCGCGATGGCCAGGGGCAAGCCCGGCTGGACACGCCCTTTTTCCTGGCTGAGCGCGATGGCGAAGCTCTTCCTCGCCAATCCACTGCGCGCGCTGAAATTCCAGCTGCCATGGGGCTTCGCGAAGGAAACCATCATCTTCCTGTGCATGCAGACGGCGGAGGGCCACCTCGACATGACGCTCAAACGTCTATGGTACTGGCCATTTCGCAAGGCGCTGGTCACCGAGGGCAAGCGCATTCCCACCTTCATCCCCGAGGCGAATGACTTCGTCACGCGTGGTGCCAAGGCCATCGGCGCCATCCCCGGCAGCAGCATCCCCGAGATACTCTTCAACATCCCGACTACGGCGCACTGCATGGGCGGCGCGGCCATGGCGGCCTCCCCCGAGGACGGCGTCTGCGACGGCCAGAATCGCGTCTTCCATTACCGCAACATGCTGATCTGTGACAGCTCGATGCTCGCCGCCAACCTGGGCGTCAATCCCAGCCTGACCATTACTGCACTGGCGGAACATGCGATGAGCCATATCCCGCGCAAGGATTGATCTGCAGGATGCGTGGTGTAGGGGGTGCTGATGCGGGAAGTGCTGGTGCAGAAAGTGCAGGCTCAGGAAGTGCTGGTGTAGAGAGAAAGCGACGGCTGGTATCATTGCCCGCCAGCATCTCAGGCCAGGTGCCTACAACACGCGGGATCGCTCAACACAGGAGCAACAGCAATGAAACGGGTGTCACTTTTCACCATGGCGAACTGCCCGCACTGCAAGACAGCCAAGCAGTATCTGGAGCAGCAGAAGATCGGCTTCCGTCTGGTGGATGTCCGCTCCCCCGCAGGACAGAAGGAATTCGCCAAGACCGGCTTTCGCAGCGTGCCGGTCCTGAAGATTGGCGATCAGTACCTGAAGGGTTTCAGTGTGAAAGGCTTCAATCAGTTATATAGGGATTAAGCGTAGGAGCTTTCAGTAGATGACAACATCCCCTTTATTCTTGACATATCACAATACTCATACACCTTACGCGCAATGTGGATATAGCACTACATTGGAAGAAATATTATTACACCATTATAGGAAACTCAATCACCACAACATGAGAATCCACAATAGCTAAACAATGACCATCACACTAACAACTTTAAACCATCTAAAAATAGAATTAACAAAAAACAAAAGCCAACCACTCTGAAATATAAGTTCTGCCCCCTCCTTATCTACCCCAATCATGTAGTTCTCCTCCAGATCCAACCCAAATGCCATCACCTAAGTATGCAGGGCCGCCAGTTCCATCTGAACATGCATCATAGATATCTTGCATTTCATTATTATATGGATCTAATTTTTTCGTTTTATTTTTTAGCTCATCCGTTCTTTTGTCTGCCGAGCCTTGAGGAACAAAATAACGACTGAGATCTTCTTCATTACTATTAAAGCTTTTTGCGAATCGAAGCACACCCTCAAACAAGTTGAATTTCGTATGGGGCAAAGAGTGCCTAACAACTTCCCCATCATGTAATGTCTTATCGTAAAAACCATAGGGGATCACTTCCCCATGCTCTGATTTTGAGATAATCTGTAAATCTATTCCATTTTTTCTATGAAGTATATAAGCGACATTAGCATTATTAGTTTTTGCAAAAGCTGCTCTATACATTTTATTCCTGAGCTTACATGACATCCATCCTAAATCCTTGAGAGATTTTGCAAAAGCATAAGGAGTCGATACTCCTATATGTACAGGTGACTTTTTAGGAAGAACAATATTTCCACTATAATCCAAGGCTGCTTCTTGTCTTCGGCATTCAATTCTTCCATTACAGTCCCAGTTCAAATATCTAAGCTGTGCGATTCGAGCAAATCTTAACTTTCCATCTTTCCTTCTAACTATAACCTCGTCACCAGCTTTCAAATCAGTACGGAAACATTGGACAGGAAATTCTTTAGAACTTTCAGAAAAATAAACGAATGCGATTATATAACTCACCCCACAACCTCCATTATCAGACAGTACACCTTATAAATGAACAGAAGAATAACTTAAAACACGAAACCATCAAACACTTTAGATTTATAATAACACTTGCAGAAACTCTTTTATGCACCCTGATAAATTATACCCCTATATATTGTCATTCGACCTCAAATTCAAAGAGCCCTTCTAACACAACAAACAATATACACAAATACTTATATCCCAAAATTAAATAAAACATCTGTAATATCACATACTCAAAATTAATCATCATACAGATCAAGGTACATCATGTAATCCCACCTCATGCAACCTCTCAATATTCGCCACTAGATCGGTGAACCTCTCCCCCTGGATATGCACATGATCCTTCAATGCCTGCTCGGCAGCAGCAGCGTCGCCGGCTTCGATGGCGGCGACGATGGCTTCGTGTTCGGCGTAGGAGCTGTGCATGCGGTGGCGGACGTGGAGTTGCAGGCGGCGATAGGGCTTGAGGATGGCGTGCAGGCGCGTGGCTTCTTCGGTGAGGAAGGCGTTGTGGCTGGCGCGATAGAGACAGTGATGAAAGAGGCCGTTCTCGTAGTAGTAGCCATTGGCGTCGTCGGCTTCCAGGCGTTCTCGGCAGGCGGCGTGGGCGTCCTTGAGTTCCGAAAGCTCCTGCGTGGTGATGCGCCGCGCGGCGAGTCGGCCGCACATGGCTTCCAGTTCCGCCATGACTTCAAAGCGTTCCACCAGCTCCGAGACGCCCAGCTGCGTCACGAAGGTGCCACGCTTGGGCACCACCTTCACCATGCCGGAGGCGGCGAGCTGCTGCAGCGCCTCGCGGATCGGGGTACGGGAGCACTGATACTCGCGGCCCAGCGCTTCGGGGTCGAGCTTGATGCCCGGCGGGAAGCGCCCTTCGACGATGGCATCTTCCAGCAGGTCTCGCAGGCGTTGCGCATGAGACATCTTGATCATCATCGTCGTCCTTGTACTGTGGCCTGACGGCGCTTCTCTCGAAAGCGGCCCTTGAATCCCTGTAAGCCTGAGCGCTGGAACACTGAAGAGCCTGAGAGCTCGAAAGCCTGCAAGCTCGAGCGCGACGGCCTCGTCATTGCGATGATGCTTGATGAGTCGTCAATGATTCACCGCGACCCCGC
The DNA here is from genome assembly GCF_013374055.1 of Cobetia sp. 5-11-6-3. NCBI lineage: Bacteria > Pseudomonadati > Pseudomonadota > Gammaproteobacteria > Oceanospirillales > Halomonadaceae > Cobetia > Cobetia sp. 5-11-6-3. The sequence goes on from NZ_BLWJ01000004.1 coordinate 281,855, forward strand.
CCAGCACCACGCCGTTCTCGCAGCATTCTGCCCTCGCTCTCCTGCCTTCATTGAACAGGGAAGTGGCCGTACAGGAAACTGACTTTAGTCTAGTCATGCATGGGATTCCTTGACGCTACCACACGATGCGCCTATCTGTTGTATACAACAAGACGACGAAAATATTTAAGCCTCAGACGCCATACTGAGAGCTTGAGCAGTGAACACGTCGCTTCGTCCCGCGCCTTGAGGAACCGCCATGAACATCAATCTGAGTTTTCTGCAGGATCTGCTGACCCATGTCGGCCAGCGTGCCCGTCAGCAGGTTGGCCTCTCGCCCGGCGCCGGCAATGAAGACACCGCCCTCGCCCGCCTGACCGAGAGCTGTCACAACCTCACCGAGAGCAGCGGTGAAGCCTCGCGCATCATGATGGCCCAGCGGGCGCTGGAGGATTATCAGCAGCTGGATCACGAGCAGCGCCTCGCCTTCTTCCAGCTGCTGGCCGAGCATTACGCCGCCGATGAAGACCGTATCCACGCTGCCTACGCGGCCTATCGCGACGCCCCGGACAACGCCAATCTCAGTGCGCTGTTCGCCGCCAGTGAACCCAGGCGCCAATCGTTGCTGCGCCGCCTGAACCTGTGCCCCGGCGGCACCTATGAAATCGTGCGCATGCGTGCCGACCTGCTCAAGCTCATCAAGCAGCATCCGGAGTTGAAACCGCTGGATGCCGACTTCGCGCATCTGTTCGCCTCCTGGTTCAATCGTGGCTTCCTGATGCTGGAAGCCATCGACTGGAACACGCCCGCCGCGGTGCTGGAGAAGATCATCCGCTACGAGGCGGTGCACGCCATCCAGGACTGGAGCGACCTGCGCGGACGTCTCGACCCCGAGGACCGCCGCTGCTACGCCTTCTTCCATCCGGCCATCGGCGATGAGCCGCTGATCTTCGTCGAGGTGGCGCTGTGCAAGGGCGTGCCCAACAACATCCAGCATCTGCTCGCCAACAGCGGCCAGACCACCGAACGCGAGGCGGACACCGCCGTCTTCTACAGCATCAGCAATTGCCAGAAGGGCCTGAAAGGCATCTCGTTCGGCAACTTCCTGATCAAGCAGGTGGTGCAGGAGCTGCAACGCGAACTGCCCAATCTGAGCCGCTTCGTCACCCTCTCGCCGGTGCCCGGTTTCAGTCAGTGGCTGACACGCGCGCGTGATGAGGAAGGCCTGGAAGTCTCCGAGCTGCTGGCCCATCACCTGCAGCACGACGACTGGATGAATGACGAGGAGGCCCAGCAGAAGATGGCACCGGAACTGCGCGCCCTCGCCGCCCATTACCTGGTCAACGTCAAGCACCGCAGCGGCCAGCCGATGGACCCGGTCGCCCGCTTCCACCTCGGCAACGGTGCCAGCCTGCATCGCCTCAACTGGCCGGGTGACACCTCCCCCAATGGCCGCCAGCAGGCCCACGGCCTGATGGTCAACTACCTCTATGAGCCACACCGCATCGAGCAGAACCACGAGGCCTTCAGCCGCAACGACAGCGTGGTATGCAGCAGTGAGGTGAAAAAGGAGTCGAAAGCCAACAAGGAGCTGGCCAAGGCGCCGAAGCGCGAAGCCAGGAAGGAAGGCGATTCCCTGTCCAGTTCGCCCCTGTCCAGTTCGCCCCTGTCATCAAAAGGGTCCGAGCAGTCGCCCGCGACCAGATCGGCCACGGATGCCAGCGACAGCAAGCCAACGCCGTCACTCGAGGAATAAGTCACTCGAGGAAAGCGTCACACAAGGAAAGAGCCGCCCGGCAGACACGCCATCTGCCGGAGCGCGCCTGATCAGAATGTCGCCTTGCGTCAACGCCACATGACAAGACAAGGCTCATGCCAAGACAACGACTCACGACAAGAACAACGCCATTGGAGCCAACGATGTCTCACGCCAACCACGACAACCTCTATCTGCAATTCGCGCGCAACTTCGATGAGCGCCCGGATGCCACCTTCCTCGATACCGTCGAAGGCCACGGCTACACCTTCGCCGAGGCACGCAGCGCCGCCGGTCAGATGGCCAACGCGCTACGCGAGCTGGGCGTGGCACCGGGCGACCGCGTCGCGGTGCAGATCGACAAGAGCTGCGAGACCGTCATCCTGTATCTGGCCTGCCTGCAGGTCGGCGCGGTCTATCTGCCGCTGAATACCGCCTATACCGGCGAGGAGATCCGCTACTTCCTGGGCGACGCCGGGCCGCATCTGTATGTCTGCCAGCCCAAGGTGCTGGAAACGGCACGCACGCTGGGCAAGGAATGTGATGTGCAGCGTGTCGAGAGCCTGGGCACCGAGCAGGACGGCACCCTGATGGAGCAGGCCCGCCAGTGCAGCGCAAGCAGTGAAGTCGAGCCACGCGCCGCCGATGATCTCGCCGCCATCCTCTATACCTCCGGCACCACCGGGCGCAGCAAGGGCGCGATGCTGACCCACGCCAACCTGGCCTCCAACTGTCAGGCGCTGGCCGAGACCTGGCGCTTCACCCGTGATGACCATCTGATCCACGCCCTGCCAATCTTCCATACCCACGGCCTGTTCGTGGCCTGCAACATCGTGCTGACGGTGGGCGCCTCGATGACCTTCCTGCCAAAGTTCGATGCCGAGCAGATTCTGGATCTGATGGCGCGCTCCAGCGTGCTGATGGGCGTGCCGACCTTCTACACGCGCCTGCTGGAATCCGAGCGCCTCAATCGCGAGACGACCGCCGGCATGCGGCTGTTCGTCTCCGGCTCCGCGCCGCTGCTCAGCGAGACCCACAGTGAGTTCAGTGCACGTACCGGCCACGCGATTCTCGAACGCTACGGGATGACCGAGACCAACATGAACACCTCCAACCCCTACGACGGCGAGCGGCGCCCCGGCACGGTGGGCATGGCGCTGCCCGGCAGCGAAGTGCGCATCACCGACCGCGAGACAGGTGCCATCCTGCCGCGTGGCGAGACAGGGCTGATCGAGGTGCGCGGTGCCAATGTCTTCAAGGGCTACTGGAAGATGCCGGAGAAGACCGCCAGCGAGTTCCGCGAGGATGGATTCTTCATCACCGGGGATCTCGGCCATATCGATGCCGATGGCTATCTGTGCATCAGCGGCCGTGACAAGGACCTGATCATCTCCGGCGGCTACAACATCTACCCGAAGGAGGTGGAGCTGCTGATCGATGACATGCCCGGCGTCAACGAATCGGCGGTGTTCGGCGTGCCCCACCCGGACTTCGGCGAAGGTGTCTGCGCGGTGGTAGTCATGCAGGCCGGCCACCAGGGCAGTCTCGATGAAGCGGCGGTGCTTGCCGCCTTCAGCGACAAGCTCGCCCGCTACAAACAGCCCAAGCGCGTGTTCTTCATCGATGGCCTGCCGCGCAACGTGATGGGCAAGGTGCAGAAGAAACAGCTGCGCGAGGAATATGCACAGCTGTTTGCCCCTGAGCCGGCCCGCTCACACGGCTGAGCCACCACTGTCAGGCCTGACACCCGACACCTTCGTGCCACCGGCATGGCGTGACGCCATCACGTCATGTCGGTGGGTTCACTCACCCCGATTCCTTGCAAGGACAGGCAAGGAACGCCCGATAGTCAGACACAAGACACGGAAAGACAGGCTCGCCAGCCTGGATGGACGTGATGAAAGACACGAATGAGACGACACACATCAGATAGACGACAAGACGCCACACTGCTTCACCACCACTTCACCACAACAACAAGAAGGTAATACGCCATGGTGATCTACGGAGTTGCCCTGCTGGCAGGGTGCATGATGGCCGGTCTCGTGATCGGTGATCTGCTCGGAGAAATGCTCAATATCGATTCCAACCTCGGCGGTGTCGGCATCGCCATGCTGCTGCTCATCTTCATCACCGGTGTGCTGAAGGACCGCGGCAAGATGGCCGACAGCACCTCCAGCGGCATCAATTTCTGGAACGCGATGTACATCCCCATCGTGGTCGCGATGGCCGCCAGCCAGAACGTGGTCGCGGCCTTCAGTGGTGGCATGGTCGCGCTGGTCGCGGGCGTGCTGGCGGTGGTGCTGGGGCTTGCACTCGTTCCTCTGCTGACCGGCAAGCGGCCGGAAACCGCACTGGAAGAGGCTCCCCTGCCCGATGAGAACCGCCCCAGAACCTCAGTGACGACAGGCGCCCCGGTGCTGGATCGCAGTCGCCATGCCTCCCCCACTCCTGCTCACAAACACTGAGGGCTGACCCATGATCGATTCACTCGTCCATCTCTTCGACAAGTATCATCTGGTCGCTGCCTTCGCCGTGATCGGACTGGCGATGTATGTCGCCTACTGGATCAGCAACAACCTGACACGCGGCAAGCTGCACGGCTCCGCCATCGCCATCATCCTCGGCCTGGTGCTGGCCTACGTGGGTGGCGCAACCACCGGCGGCAGCAAGGGGCTCTCGGATGTCACGCTGTTCTCGGGGCTGGGCCTGATGGGGGGCGGCATGCTGCGTGATCTCGCGATCATCGCCACCGCCTACGGGGTCAATCTCAAGGAAATCCGCCAGACCGGCTTTCGGGGTGTCATCGCGCTGTTCGTCGGCGTGCTGATCTCCTTCGTCGCCGGTGGTGGCGTCGCCATCGCCTTCGGCTATACCGATCCTGTCGATATCACCACCATCGGTGCGGGCGCGGTCACCTACATCGTCGGCCCGGTCACCGGTGCCACGCTGGGCGCAAGCTCCGAAGTGGTCGCGCTGTCGATCGCCGCCGGCCTGGTGAAATCGATCCTGACCATGGTCGCCACGCCAATGACGGCGCGCCTGATCGGGCTCGACAATCCGCGCTCCGCGATGATCTTCGGTGGCCTGATCGGCACCACCAGCGGTGTGGCGGCTGGTCTCGCCGCCACCGATGCCCGCCTGGTTCCCTACGGCGCGATGACCGCCACCTTCTACACCGGCCTGGGCATCCTGCTCGCCCCGACGGTGCTGTTCCTCGCGGTACGTGCGGTGATGTAAGCATCGCGCTGACACGAGAGGCAATGACACAAACCGCTCTGGTATGAGCCGCTCTGACACAAGCAGCTCTGACACAAGCAGCTCTGACACAAGACGACGGCGGCATCAGCCAGGACAAGACGTCCCACGCTGATGCCGCCGTCGTGTCGTTTACCGCCCATATGACTGTCCACTTTACTGCTCAACCCACACCGTGGCGGCCGGTCGGATCAACGTGGCCTCATCAAGCGTTCCATCACTGCCCGCGCGGCGGGCCACATCACGCTGCCGTGGTCTTCGCCCTCGAACAGTCGCCACTGGACGGCTGCCTGTGGACAGTGCTCGCGCAGCTGGCGTGCATGCTCATGTGCGTTGTCGATCATCGCGCGCTGGACACGCAGCCTGTCACGCTCAGGGTCCTGTCGCCTGGGCTGCGGCGATTGCTCACGTCCGCCAGCGGCGATGTACACCGGGCCCGCCGCCTCGGAGCAGGCAAGACGCAGCGGCCAGCTGGCCGGGTCATTCTCCTGCAGCCACCACAGTGAAGGGCTGATCGCGAAGATGGCCCCGAAGGCCTCGGGCGCCTTCTGCTGGGCATGGAGCGCGAACAGGCCGCCGAGTGAATGTCCGACCAATGCAGGCCGCTCGAGATCGAGCGGATAGCGTGAGGCCAGTTCAGGCAGCAGAACCTGTATCAGGTAGGCGAGAAAATCCTCGCCACCGCCGGTACCCTCTGGCGCCGTGCCGGTGGTGAGCGGTGGCGTAAAATCCTTGAAGCGTGCTTTAGAGATAAAGGCTCTGTCAGGGCCGCGACCGCCACTCCCCGCATAACCGACCGCGACGATGGCGAGGTCTGACGGCGCCTTATCAAAGCCACGGCGTCCCAATATGTTGCGCGCTGCCATGAACAGATCCAGATGGCGATTGCCATCCAGCACCAGCAGTACCGGATAGCCGCCCTCGGGCGGTGCGATCTGCGGCAGCGCCACCTGAATCAGGTAGTCATGTCCCGTGGTGGATGAGTGCTGCGTGAATGCGGTCGTCGTTCCCTGCAGCACCCTGGCGTCTCCCATGTGGCTCATGACGGGGCCGGATGACAGCAGCACGCCTGACGTCACTCCTGCCATCACCCACCGGCGCGCCCAGCCACGCAGTCGGTCGTGCAAGCGGTGGTGCCATCGGCGGTGTTGCCATCGGTCGTGAAACGGTGGACGAGTGCGAGAAGGACGTCCCTGTCCTCCCCTCACTGCCAGTGCCGTCTTGATGAGTGTCATGCTCAGAACTCGTACTTCATGGTCGCGACGGCGCTGGCCGGACGTCCCACGAAGTTGAAGACACTGGCCGAACCGGCGCGCACGTAATATTCACGATCGAACAGGTTGTAGACGTTGAGCTGGCCACTGAGTTTGGGCGTGAACTGATAGCCCAGCATGGCATCGAACACGGCATAGCCCGGTGCCTGGATGGTGCCCTGGGTGCTGTCGAAATCGCTCAGTGCCGTCATGCCGGCACCGACGGAAACGCCATCCAGCAGGTTGCCCTCGAAGCGATACTGGGTCCACAGATTGACCATGTTGTTGGGCATCAGCATCAGCAGTGCATCGGAGCTGCCGGCCTCCAGCACCTCGGAATCCATATAGGTGTAGCCGAAGATGACATCCCACTGCGGCGTGATGTTGCCGGCCAGTTCAAGCTCCGCACCGGTAATGCGCATCTTGCCGGAATCCACCGAGTAACTGACGCTACCGTCGGTCGAGGAGGCAGCACGGTGATTGTCGGTCAACTGGAAACCACTGATACGCGCATTCAGCGCACCATCCAGATAGCTGCCCTTGATCCCGATCTCGTATTGCTCGCCTTCGCGCGGGTCGATCAGGTCGCCATCCTCGCCTTCGCGGGTCTGTGGCTCGAAGACTCTGGAGTAGCTGGCATAGAGGGAGTGGTCGGCGTCCAGGTCATAGACGAGTCCGCCATAGGGCGTGACGGCGGTGTCCTGCATGTCACTGCTGCCGCCGTTGAGCTTGTCTTCGGTCTCGGCCGAGAACTGGCTGACGCGCGCACCCAGTATCACCGCCAGCGGTGCCACGGGACGCAGTGTCACCTTGCCGTACAGGCCCTGCTCCTCCAGGGTGGTCTCGGTGCGCGACAGGCTGTAACCGCTCACGCCATCCCGGGCGTTGCCGAGAATGTCGACATAGGCCAGGGAGTTCAGCTCGCTGATGCTGGCGCTGGAGCCGGTCAGGTTGCCGGTGCGCGCCGCGGTGGTATCCGATTCCGATGTCTTGTAATCGACCCCGACCACGAATTCGTTCTGGTTGCCGAAGGCATCGAAGCCCTGGGTGTAGCTGGCATCCACGCTCACCGAGGTCTCATCGGTGACACCGGCATAGCCCGCGACACTGCTCAAGTCGCCGGTATCGCTCAGTGCCGATCCGCTGTAGGCGTATTCGTAATCGGCATTGCGATCACTGTAGCGCGCCGCCAGTCGACCATAGCCGCGTGAGCTGAAGCGGTGGGTCAGCTCGGCGATCACATCGGTAGCATCGCTCTCGAAGCTGTTCCAGTCCGCGCCGTAGAATGCCGAACGGCGACCATAGCTGAAGTTGTTGTCACCATCGACCGGCTGCCCCTGATTGACGCTGATGTCCTTGGTGTTGTGGATCACCCCCAGCGACAGCTCGGTATTCTCGTCGAGATCGATATCCAGCGCGCCATAGAAATCATTCAGCGTGTTGTCGTTGTCATCCACCCATTGCGCCTGCTCGGTGGAGCGGGTCACCAGGCGCCCGCGAATACGGCCCTGTTCATCGATGGGCCCGGAGAGATCGACACTGACGCTTCGGTCTTCCAGCGTACCGACACTGCCGCTGATGGCGCCCTGGAAGGTATCGGTCGGGCGCTTGCGCACCAGATTGATGACCCCGCCCAGCTCACTGGTGCTGTTGAACAGACCGGATGGCCCACGCATGACCTCGACCCGGTCGATGGCGGTCAAGGATGGCACCGAGCCCGTCAGACTCGACATCGGCGCGGACAGCCCATCGATGCTGTAGGCATCGTATTCATAGCCGCGCGCGAAGATCGACGAGCGACCGCTGTCATTGTTCAGCACCCGCACGCCCGGCGTACGTGCCGCCAGCTGATCCAGCGTGATGAAGTTCTGGTCCTCGATGGCATCATGGGTCACCACGCTCACCGACTGCGGAATGTCGCGCAGCGAGGCCGGCACCTTCGAGCCCACCGTGGCAGCGTCAACGCTGTAGCCGCCGCTCTGCTCACTGGACGCCATGTCATACAGGCGCAGGCCCGTCACCCGCTGGGTATCCAGCACCATCGTCGCGTCTTCCGCCTGTGCCGGCAGACTGACCAGCACCACCCCCGCCCCGATCATCAGACGACGCGTACCTGCCCCGCACAGACCGCGTCCCCGTACCGTCACCTTCTTCATCGTGTCCCCTTGGCTCACCTGGCTATCGCTACTAATGATAATTATTTGCATCTATGTGATTGACGGGGCATTTTGGCACTCCATGACGACAAAAACCTTTGCGGGACCCTCCCTGATGTTTGCAGGTGCGACAAGATGAGCCTTACTCCCCCTCCCGGCCTCGCCAGCTCTCACACCTCGGCAGGCGCACGCCACCGGATCATCGAGCTCGATCACGTGCACCGCATGGCGCGAGCACTGACCAGCGACCACCAATGCCAGCCCGCCGAGGGCCAGTCAGCCGATGGCGCGCTGATCGGCAACATGCACCTGCAGGAAGTGCAGCCGGGCCTGTTCATGCGCCTCAACCGCATCCGCAAGCGGGCGGATCTGATGATTCGCTCCCGCATCGAGCCATCGCTGAAGATCGCCGTGGTATGGCGTGGCGAGCCCAGGGTCAGTTTCGGGCCACAGCGCCATGCGCTGAAGCCGGGTCGCGCACTGTGCATCGCCCTCGATGAGCCCACCGAATTCCGGCTGCAAAGCCCCAAGGGGGCTTATGAGCACAGCGCCATCCTGACGCTGACGCCAGCCTGGCTGACGTGGCATCTGGGGGTTTCAAGCGCCAGCGAGGTGATGCCCGAGGCGCGGCATCTGGCGCATTACCATTGGCAGCCGTCTGCGCGTCTGATCGAGCGCCTGGAGGAATTCAGTCGCCAACGGCCGGGAACGCTGGCGCTTAGACTCGGCATCGAGTCAGTGGCGCTTGAGGTGATCAGCGAGTGCCTGGCGGCCAGACCGCCCCTGGCGGATGACAGCGCACAGCGCCGCCTGCAGGACACGTCAGAGTGGCAGGCGAGGCTCGAGGACTGGATCTCCAGCGGGGAAGTGGCCTATCTGAGTCAGGCGGAGATCGCCGCCCGGCTGGGCATGAGCGTGCGCCAGTTGCAGCGCCGCTATCGCGACGCCTACGGCCAGACCATGGCGCGGGACCTGAGGCGGCGGCAGTTGCTCCGCGCGGCGCACCTGTTGCAGGACCGCAATGTCACGGTGGAGGCCGCCGCCGAGATGGCGGGGTATCGCAGCGCGGCCAATTTCGCCACCGCCTTTCGTCGCCAGTTCGGCGTGCCGCCCAGCCAGCGGCCTGTCGTGACGGCGTGAACGACGCATGGACCTGGAGATGCCCCGTTGCTAATGTTGAGCGGCATCGCGGCCCGCGCCATGCCTGCCGATTGCGGCAGCACCTGAACGGCACGCACGAAAACCGCACCCCACAACAAGATCTTCGCCACGCTCTCGCACAAGGACACTGCCATGTCAGTCGACAACATGAAGCTGGAATCGCTCGCCCTGCATCACGGCTACACCTCGGAAGCCACCACCAAGGCGGCGGCGGTGCCGATCTACCAGACCACCTCCTACACCTTCGACGACACCCAGCACGGCGCGGACCTGTTCGATCTCAAGGTGCCGGGCAACATCTATACCCGCATCATGAACCCGACCAATGACGTGCTGGAGCAGCGCATGGCCGCCGTCGAAGGCGGGATCGCGGCGCTGGCGGTGTCCTCCGGCATGGCAGCGATCACCTATGCCATCCAGGCGCTGGTGGAAGTCGGTGACAACATCGTCAGCACCAGCCAGCTGTATGGCGGCACCTACAACCTGTTCGCCCACAGCCTCCCGCGTCAGGGGGTCGAGGTGCGCATGGCGGCCTTTGATGACTTCGCCGCACTCGAAGCGCTGATCGATGACAAGACCAAAGCGGTGTTCTGCGAGTCCATCGGCAATCCTGCCGGCAACATCGTCGATCTCGAGCGTCTGGCTGAGATTGCACACAAATACGGCGTGCCATTGATCGTCGACAACACCGTGGCGACGCCGGTACTGTGCCGCGCCTTCGATCACGGCGCCGACATCGTGATCCACTCGCTGACCAAGTACATCGGCGGCCACGGCACCACCGTGGGCGGCATCATCATCGATTCCGGCAAGTTCGACTGGGTCGCCCACAAGGAGCGCTTCCCGATCCTCAACGAGCCAGACCCCTCCTATCACGGCGTCGTCTACACCGAAGCCTTCGGCCCGGCCGCCTATATCGGTCGCTGTCGCGTGGTACCGCTGCGCAATACCGGCGCCGCGCTCGCCCCGCACAGTGCCTTCCTGCTGCTGCAGGGGCTGGAGACACTCGCACTGCGCATGGAACGCCACTGCAGCAATGCGCTCGCGCTGGCCGAATACCTTCAGCAGCACCCGAGCGTCAGCTGGGTCAACTACGGCGCCCTGCCGGACAGCCCCTATCACGCCACCTGCCAGAAGATCACCGGCGGCAAGGCCTCCGGCATCATCAGTTTCGGTATCAAGACGGACGCGACAGGGGCCGATCAGGCTGAAGCCGGGCGTATCGCCGGCGGCAAGTTCATCGATGCGCTGCAGATGATTCTGCGCCTGGTGAATATCGGTGACGCCAAGTCGCTGGCCTGCCACCCGGCCTCCACCACCCACCGCCAGCTCAACGAGGAAGAACTCGCCATGGCCGGTGTCTCGGCGGACCTGATTCGCATCTCGGTGGGGATCGAGCATATCGACGACATCATCGCCGATGTCAGCCAGGCGCTGGACAAGGCGGTGGCCTGACGCGAGCGCGGCTCTTAAACGACAGTCAGGCGACATTCAGACGCCGACCAGGCCGCCTCAGCGACACATCAGCGCCCGCGAAGACACGCCTCTTCGCGGGCGCCTTGCATTGCTCGCAGGCGCCCGCGAAGAGGCGTGTCTTCGCGGGCGCCTTGCATTGCTCGCAGGCGCCTTGCATTGCGTGTCCCGATGACTGCTGCTTCTCTCAGGCCTGCTGGAACCGAAATGGGCACCGAGAAGATAACGGTATATAAATAACTGGCTCTCAGATGGTCGGGACATCCAGACCCAGCATAAATCTGATTAATACCAAGAATAAGAATTCGCAACTACCGAAATACACGAGCAGAACACACTCTTGGGTCAAGGCGTACACAGAGACGCCTGTCACGACCATAACAACTCCAAGAGGTGTCCCGATGAAATCCGTCCCGCTGAAGCCTGCCCTGCTGACTGCTGCCATCACGGCGGCCTGTGCCCTGCCGCTGAGCGCCGCCCAGGCTCAGGATATCAAGCTCGGCCACGTGCTGGCGCCGACCCATAGCTGGAACATCGCGGCGGAAGGCTTCGCCAAGGATGTCGCCGAGGCCACCGAGGGCCGCGTCAATTTCCAGGTCTTCCCCAGTGGTCAGCTCGGCAATGAGAAGACCGTCGTCGAAGGCATGCAGATCGGCAGCGTGCCGGCCGGCGTGATCGGCTGTGGTTCCTTCCAGCCGCTGGATGCGCGCTTCGGCATCGTCGAACTGCCCTACTCCTGGCCGGACCGCGAACACGCCTACGCCGCCTATGACGGCAAGCTGGGCGATGCGCTCGAGGACATCGCCGACGAGCACAACATGAAGATCCTGTCGTGGTGGGAGAACGGCTTCCGTCACGTCACCAACAATCGCGGCCCCATCACCAGCCCGGAAGACCTCGCGGGTCTCAAGATTCGCGTCACGCCGGACAAGATGCGTCTGGACACCTTCACCGCGCTGGGTTCAAGCCCGGCACCGCTGTCCTTCGGTGAGCTCTACTCCGCATTGCAGCAGGGCGTGTTCGATGCCCAGGAAAACCCGCTGGCCATCATCTATTCCTCCTCGTTCAGCGAAGTGCAGGACTACGTCTCCCTTACCGGTCACGTCTGGGCACCCGCGTGTCTGACCATGTCCAACTTCAGCTGGAATCAGCTCTCCGAGCAGGATCAGGCCGCGGTACAGAAGAGCGCCGTCGAATGGCGTGACAAGCAGCGCGCGATGACCCAGAAGGATGACGCCGAGCTGGTCGCCAAGCTGGAAGAAGCCGGCATGCAGGTCAACGAGGTCGATACCGCGCCCTTCAATGCCAAGGTGCAGGGTGTGTGGGCTGATTACGCCGACGTCTTCGGGCCTGAGCTGATGGGCCTGGTCGAGCAATACCGCAAGGGCGAGTGACGATGTCTTCCGCCGCTCCCTCCGTCAAGCCGCTGGTCGCGTTGTGTGCCGTGCGCACCTTGATGATCACTCTCTCACGTTGGTGCTGCCGGGGCTGTCTGGCCCTGGCAGCCAGTGGCGTGGCCGCGCTGTCGGCATTGGTGATCTGGACGGTCTTCATGCGCTGGGTGATGGGTCAGCCGCCGCACTGGGCAGAGGAATTGCCGCAGCTGGTGCTGGTCTGGACGACATTGCTGGCCGCGGTGTCCTGCACCCGCAACCGCACTCACCTGAGTGCGGGTCTGCTGCCGCTGCTGGTGCGCTCGCTGCGTGTCCAGCGCATCACCGGACGCATCACTGACGCCATGATCCTGATCATGCTGCTGTTGCTGGCCAAGGCAGGCATGGACCTGAGCGCCATCACGATGCGCCAGACCACCACCGCGCTGCAGATTCCCGCCGGCATCGTCTACCTGTCCGTGCCGCTATGCTGCACCGCGATGGCTCTGATCCAGCTTGAGCATCTGTTGAGTCCTTCGGCCATCGGAGCCGAGGTTCACGAGACGGATGCCACTGCGCCTGACAACGCTTCCTCTCGCCAAGGAGATGCCCCATGACACTCGGCGCCCTGGCTCTGCTCGGCGTATTCGCGCTCGGCATCCTCATCGACATCCCCATCGCCTTCGCGCTGTTGATGTCGGCCCTCTTCTACCTGCTGGCCTTCGGTGCCGCGCCGATGATGGTCTCGGCGCAGCAGTTCGTGGCCGGAATGGAAAGCTTCACCCTGCTGGCGATTCCGCTGTTCGTGCTCGCCGCCCAGTTGATGAATCGCGCTGGCCTCACTGAGCGCCTGGTGCGCCTGTGCATGGCGATGGTCGGTGACATCCGCGGCGGCCTGGCGGTGGTCGCGGTGCTGGCCTGCATGATGTTCGGCGCGCTGTCGGGTTCCGGCGTGGCGGACGTGATCGCCATCGGCAGCATGCTGCTGCCCACCATGGCCCGCAACGGCTATGACAAGGGCTTCAGCAGTGCGCTGGTCGGTACCGCCAGCTCCATCGGCACCGTGATTCCGCCCAGCATCGTGATGATCGTCTACGGCACCACCTCCAACACCTCGGTGGGCCAGCTGTTCATGGGCGGCATCATCCCCGGCCTGATGCTGACGGTCGCGCTGGTCGGCGTCGCCCTCTACCTGTCACGCAAGCATGGCTGGTCGGGCGGTGTCGCGGCCCGTGTGCCCGGCGAGCGCCGCCGCGCGCTGCTCAGTGCCATGCCGGCGCTGATGGTGCCGGTGATGATCATCGGCGGTATCCGCTTCGGGGTCTTTACGCCCACCGAAGCCGCCGCCTCCGCGATTCTCTACGCCATCATCATCGGCACCTGTGTCTATCGCAGCCTGACCTGGCGCGGCTTCCTGGACAGCGTCAAGGCGACCGCCGAGACCACCGGCGCCATCCTGCTGATCATCGGCGCGGCCGGCATGTTCGCCTGGGGTCTGACCTACGAGCAGGTGCCGCAGGCCATCGCCCAGTTGATCGGCGAATTCACCGACAGCCGCATCAGCGTCCTGCTGCTGCTGACCGCCGTGCTGCTGGTGCTGGGCTCCTTCATGGAAAGCGTGGCGATCATCATCATCGTGACGCCCATCGTGATGCCGCTGCTGGCGCAATACGGCATCAGCCCGGTGCACTTCGGGGTGCTGCTGACCGTCAATCTGGCCATCGGCGCCAACACGCCGCCGCTGGGGATCGACCTGATGGCCGCGTGTCGCATCGCCGGGATCAACGTCAGCGACTCGCTGCGGCCGCTGGGCCTGATGCTGGGCGCGATGCTGACCGTACTGATGCTGATCACCTTCATCCCGGAACTCGTGCTGTTCCTGCCCAACCTGATGGAGGGCTGAGCGATGACCTCTCTTGCCACTCAGTCCCTCCCGCAGCGCTGGCTGTTCGTGCCCGGGGATGACGCTGCACGACTGGAAGCCGCGCTCACCAGCGGTGCCGATGCCATCGTGATGGACCTCGAGGAATTCACCGCCCCCGAAGGCCGTGCACTGGCGATCAGTCGCTTCGCCGAGTTCGCCAGACGTGCCCGTCGCTTGCATCTGTGGCCGGCGGTACGCCTCAACCTGCTGGAGCAGGGTGGACGCGAGGAGCTGGCCGCGCTGATGCAGACCGCACTGGGCGAACTGGCCGGCACACCTGCTGCGGTCTTCCTGCCCGCCGTCGAGCAACGCGCCCAGCTGGCCGCGCTGGATGAGGCACTCGCCGAGCAGGAACGCCTGCATGCCCTGCCCGCGGGCTGTCTGAAGAGCATCGCGACCCTGGAAAGCGAGGCCGGCCTGTTGAACGCCGAGGCCTTGCTCGCATCGGGACGTGACACGTCACGCCTGCTGGGCGCGCTGATCGGCACCGGGGACCTGGCCACTGACCTGGGCCTGATGCCGGACCAGCCCGCCGCCATCATCACCGAAACCCTGAAACCGTGGCGCCAGCGACTGGCCGTGGCCTGCAGGACACATCAGCGACTGGCCATCGATGGTCCGTGGCGCTGGCAGCACGGACTGGGCACCGACCAGCACTGGGCCAACCAGCAGGGACTGCATGCGCGGTGTGTCATCCACCCCGATCAACTCGAAGCGCTCTACGACCTGATGCCCGCAGACAGTCACCGACTGCGCCGCTGACGACATCGCTCCGGCACCCTCTTTCGCTCTGACAGCCTCTTTCGCTCTGACAGCTTTTATTGCACCGACAGCCTTTTCACCTTACGCAACCACAACGAGAACCTTCCCATGACTCAGGCCGCTGACACCTACACTCACGAATCCACTCTTCCGCTGCGCAATGGCGGACAGATCCTCGTCGACCAGATCCGTCTGCACGGCACCAAGCGTGTCTTCCTGGTGCCGGGCGAAAGCTATCTGCCGTGCATCGATGCACTCAATGAGCACAGGGGCGCCATCGACCCCATCGTCTGCCGCCAGGAAAGTGGCGCGGGCTACATGGCCGAAGCCTACGGCAAGCTGACCAACGAGCCGGGCGTGTGCTTCGTCACCCGTGGACCGGGCGCCACCAACGCCTCCATCGCCGTGCACACCGCCTATCAGGATTCCACGCCGATGATCCTGTTCATCGGTCAGGTCGGTGGCGACTTCATCGAACGCGAAGCCTTCCAGGAAATCGACTACCGCCGCATGTTCGGCGAGATGACCAAGTGGGTCGCGCAGATCGACGACACCTCGCGCATTCCGGAATACATCGCCCGCGCCTATCAGGTGGCGCGCAGCGGTCGCCCGGGGCCGGTGGTGCTGGCACTGCCGGAAGACACCCTGTGGGGCGAGGCACAGGTCGCGGACGTCAAGCCGCACCCGCGCCTGATGACCTATCCGGGACAGCCGCAGCTGGATGAGCTCAAGGGCCTGCTCGCGACTGCCGAGCGCCCCTTCCTGCTGGTCGGCGGCAGCGGCTGGACCCGCGATGCCCAGGTCGCGCTGGAAGGCTTCGCCCAGCGCTTCGACATCCCCACCGGGGTCGCCTGGCGCCGTCTGGAATGTGTCGATGCCGAACTGCCGCAATTCGCCGGTCACGTCGGCATGGGCATGCACGCCGAGCTGCGCCAGCAACTCCTCGAGAGTGACCTGGTGATCGCCGTCGGTACCCGCATCGGCGAAGCCACCAGCGAAGGCTATAGCTGGATCCAGTCACCGGTGCCGACCCAGAAGCTGGTGCATGTCTATGCAGACCCGGAAGAGCTGGGGCGTGTCTATCAGCCGACGCTGGCCATCAATACCGACGTCAACGGCTTCGCGCTGGCGCTCTCCACGCTGTCACCGGACAGCGCGCCGCGTTGGTCCGGCATCACCCGCGAGGCACGCGCCGCCTATCTGGCCACGCTGGAAGAGCAGCCGTCGCCGGGCCCGCTGAGCCTGGACAAGGTCAGCCTGACCGTCGACCGCATTCTCGATGGCAAGGGCTGCATCAGCGTCGGCGCCGGCAACTACGCGCTCTACGCCCACCGCTATGTGCGCTTCCGTGGCCTGGGCAGCTCGCTGGCCCCAACCGTCGGTTCCATGGGTTACGGTCTGCCCGCCGCCATTTCCAGCAAGCTCGAATTCCCGGAACGCCCCGCCGTCTGCTACGCCGGTGATGGCTGCTTCCAGATGAACCTGCAGGAACTGGGCGTGGCGCTGCAGTACCGCCTCGGCATCGTGGTGCTGGTGTTCAACAACGGCATGTGGGGCACCATCCGCGCCCACCAGGAAAACGACTTCCCGGGCCGTGAGATCGCCCTGACCTTCACCAACCCGGACTTCGCCGCGCTGGTCACCGCCTACGGCGGCCTCGGTCAGGTGGTGGAGAAGGACGAGGACTTCGAGGCGAGCTTCACGCGCGCGCTGGAATTCGCCGACCGCGAGCGTCTGCCGGCCCTGATCGAGCTGCGCTATGACCCGGACGGCATCGCCCCGGGCAAGCTGCTCAGCGGCATCCGCGAAGACGCCCTGACACGCAACGACAAGGCAGGTATCTGACATGAGCACATCCTCAACTCAAGACGTGCTGGACTCCCTCGCCCTGCGCGTCGATGGCAAGCGCCTGTGGGACTCGCTGATGACATTGGCCGAGATCGGCGCGACGCCCAAGGGCGGCAACTGCCGTCTGGCCCTGACCGAAGAAGACCGCGCCGGCCGCTTGCTGGTCACCGGCTGGCTGGAGGCCGCTGGCCTGACACTGCGCGTCGACGAGATCGGCAACATCTTCGCCCGTCGTCCGGGCCGCGATGACAGCCTGCCGCCGGTGGCCACCGGCAGCCATATCGATACCCAGCCCACCGGGGGCAAGTTCGACGGCTGCTTTGGCGTGCTGGCTGGCCTTGAGGTCATGCGCGTGCTGGATGAACACGGCATCGAGACCGAAGCCCCGCTGGAAGTGGTGATCTGGACCAACGAGGAAGGCAGCCGCTTCGTGCCGGTGATGATGGGGTCCGGCGTGCATGCGGGCCTGATCCCGCTGGAGAAGGCGCTGGCCGCCACCGACCGTGACGGCGACAGCGTTGCCGCATCGCTTGAGCGCACCGGCTATGCCGGCGACGTGGCGGTGGGCAGCCATGATTTCGGCGCCTATTTCGAGGCGCATATCGAGCAGGGCCCGGTGCTGGAGCAGGAAGAGATCACCATCGGTGCCGTCACCGGCTCGCTGGGCCTGCACTGGTTCGACGTGGTGGTCAGCGGTCAGGAAGCCCACGCCGGCCCGACGCCGATGCCCTACCGTCGCGATGCGCTCAAGACCGCCTGCGCGCTGGTCAGCGACATCCTGACGCTGGCCGATGACTACCAGCCCAACGGTCGCGTCACCTGTGGCGAATTCAATGTGCATCCCAACTCGCGCAACGTGATTCCGGGCCAGGTCCGCTTCAGTGTCGACCTGCGTCACCTGGAACCGGCAGTGCTCGCCGAGATGCACGACCAGCTCAAGGCGCTGTGCCTCAAGCATCACGTGGCCAATCAGGCTGACAAGCAGCGCGTCGATGTCGAACTGATCGAAGTGCAGCACATTCCGCCGACGCCCTTCGCGCCGGAACTGATCGAGATGGTGCGCAGTGCAAGTCAAGAACTGAACCTCAGCTTCCGCGACATGGAAACCGGTGCCGGTCACGACGCCGTGCAGATCGCCGGCATCAATCCGGTGGCGATGATCTTCGTGCCCTGCGAGGACGGCATCAGTCACAACGAGAGCGAGAACGCCGAGCCTGCCGATCTCGAAGCCGGCGCCAACGTGCTGCTGCTGGCGATGCTCAAGCGCGCCGGTGTCGTCAGCCGCGGCTCTCTCGCCGACAGCGCCAACACCACGACCGCGGAGAACGCCCAATGAGCACTGCCACTGCTTCGACCACTGCCGCCCCGCTGACCCATGCCGACTGGCAGCAGCGCGCGGCAGCGCTGACCTTCGAGACCCGTGCCTTCATTGACGGTGCCTATGTGGAAAGCACCGGCTGCGATACCTTCCCGGCCTGGAATCCGGCCACCGGCGACGTACTGGCGCATGTCACCGCCTGCACCGAGCAGGACATCGACCGCGCCGTGATGGCGGCGCGGCGTGCCTTCGACTCCGGCGTGTGGTCGCGCCAGTCACCCCAGGCGCGCAAGGCCGTTCTGCAACGCTTTGCCCAGCTGATCCGCGAGCATGCCGAAGAGCTGGCGCTGCTGCAGACACTGGAGATGGGCAAGCCGATCGGCGACAGCCTGGGCTTTGATCTGGCGGAAACCGCGCGCTCGGTGGCCTGGTATGCCGAGGCCATCGACAAGCATTACGACGAGATCGCGCCCACCGGCGAGAACGTGCACGCCACCATTACCCGTGAAGCGCTGGGCGTGGTCGCGGCGGTGGTGCCGTGGAACTTCCCGCTGATGATCGCGTCGTGGAAGTTCGCTCCGGCGCTGGCGCTGGGCAACAGCGTGGTACTCAAGCCGGCCGAATCCTCAAGCCTGAGCGCGCTGCGTCTGGCGGCACTCGCCGATGAAGCCGGCCTTCCGGCGGGCGTCTTCAACGTCACGCCAGGGCTGGGCGCGGTGGCGGGCCAGGCGCTTGGCCTGCACATGGAAGTCGATGCGCTGGCCTTCACCGGCTCCACCGCCACCGGCAAGCGCTTCATGCGCTACGCCAGCGACTCCAACTTGAAGCGTGTATGGCTTGAGTGCGGCGGCAAGTCACCGCATATCGTGTTCGCCGATTGCCCGGATCTCGACCAGGCCGCACGCGCTGCGGCAGACGCCATCTTCATCAATCAGGGCGAAGTCTGCATCGCCGGCTCCCGCCTGTATGTCGATGAGGCCATCTTCGATGACTTCATGCCGCGCCTGATCGCCTGCGCCCGTGCCATGCCGGCCGGTGATCCGCTCGACCCGGCCACGCGCATGGGCGCACTGGTCAGCGCGGACCACCACGAGAAGGTGCTCGGCTTCGTCGAGACGGCGCTCTCGGAAGGCATGACGCTGCACCAGGGCGGCCGCGCCATCGCCCCTAGCGACGCCACCTCCGGCGGCTGGTATCTGGAGCCGACCATCGTGGAAGGCGGCCAGAACAGCACCGTGATGCGCGAGGAAATCTTCGGCCCGGTGCTGGGCGTGACCCGCTTCAGCGGCGAGGAAGAGGCCATCGAACTGGCCAATGATTCCATCTATGGCCTGGGCGCTGGGCTGTGGACGCGGGATCTGGCGCGTGCCCATCGTGTCTCGCGGCGTTTGAAGGCGGGGCTGGTGTGGGTCAACTGCTACGCCGATGGCGATATCAGCGTGCCCTTCGGTGGCGTCAAGCAGTCCGGATTCGGGCGTGACAAGTCACTGCACGCGCTGGACAAGTACTCCGACCTGAAGACCACCTGGATCAATCTGGCCTATTGAGCCGTCAGTCGGCCCTCGAGGGGCGCCCCGAAGCGCCGCTGCCACCCGGACTGACTGGTGACAGCGGCGCGGGCCATTCAGAACGCGCTTCAGGACGGGCTTCAGGACGGGCTTGAGAGCAAGGTCTTGATCGAGCGCCAGGGGTGACTCAAGTGGCGGGCGCGCCGTCACTGGCCAGCACGGCATTGGGGTCCGGCAGCTGCATTTCCAGACCGCGATGCAGGCGTTCTTCCAGCGGCACCTTGGCCAGCGCGTTGTGCAGGAAGTCGACGAAGGTGGATTCGGCGGCGCTGAAACGCGCCTCACGGTGCCACATCAGATGCAGGTCGATATCGGCCACGCCACCGTAGGGTGGCAAGGGCCACAGCTGCTGCTCCTCGACCTCACGCCGCACGATGTGCTCCGGCATGCAGCCGATGCCCCAGCCGGCCAGCACCATGCGGCGGATTTCCTGCAGGCTGCTGGATTGACCGATCACCGGGCCCTGCAAGCCCTCGCGGGCGCGGAACATCGCCAGCGGAGACAGCACGCCATCGAGCTGCTCGCTGCCGAAGGAGACATAACGCTCATTGCGCAGCGCCTCCAGCGGCAGATTCTGCTGACCGAAGAGCGGATGCATGCGACCACAGAAGTAACGGTAATTCTGGCGCGCCAGCACCTGGGACATCAGTGGCTCCGGTGTCTGCTGCGCCAGGCAGATGCCCAGCGCGCCCTGGCGCTGCAACAGGCCCTGCTGCACCTCGTGACTGGACATCTCCTGGATCGAGAAGGTGACCTGGGGGAAACAGCGATGAAAGCGCGCGAACACGCTATCAAGGAATCGGCACTCGATGCCGGTAATGAAAAGGAGCGAGACATGCCCGGAAATCTCCGTATGACTGTTGCCCACCTCAGAGGCGAGACGCGCCACGTTGGCGTAGATCTCCACGGCCTCGCGATAGACCACCTGCCCCGCCCCCGTCACGCGAAAGCTGTGACTGTCTCGTTCGATCAACCGTTGCCCGAGGCGCTCTTCCAGACGCTTGAGTGACAGACTCACCGCCGGCTGGGACAGATAGAGACGGGCTGCCGCTCGACTGACACTTTCCTCCTGAACGATGACGATGAAGGTTCTCAGCAGGTTCCAGTCCAGAGTGTCATGGATGGGTCGCATGGCGAGGATTCCTGTCCAGAAAATGACGCCCCCGGCGTGGCAATGGCCACGCAACGTCTTCGTGACGAGCCAGGTAGCATGGAAGTCAGCACTGCCTCGCCATTGCCATCCACTTGAGTGATATATTGCCTTTCTCTCAAGCTGGCAATGACGATCAATACAACATCAACAATGCGGAAAAATGACAATGTTCGATAGCCGAGAAACCGAGATTCTCTCGATCATGATCATAGCATGTGGCCTATTTCTGATGGGGCTTTCGCTGTATTTCTTTCGCCGCATCAAGACCTATGATGACTACAATGTCGCCGGCCGTTCCACCGCGACCTTTCCGCTGATCTGCACGCTTGTCGGCACTGCCGTCGGCGGCTCCACCCTGCTGGGCTTCGTCTCCAAGGGCTACACCTTCGGCATGGGGCAGCTGTGGCTGCCGGTGGGCATGACCGTCGCCGGCATCGCGCTGTACTTCTTCATCGGCAAGATCCACGCCGAAGGCCGGCGCCTGGAGATGGTGACACTGGCCGACTTTCTGGTCAGCCGTTTCGGCGAGGGGGTCAGACTCCCCACTCTGCTGAGCATCCTGTGCGCCTACGCGGCCATCACCGGCATGCAGTTCGTGGCGGTGGCCACGGTGCTCAAGCTGGTGTTCGGCCTGGCGCTGCCGGTGGGTATCCTGCTGACCTGGGCGCTGCTGACCGCCAAGACATGGCTGGGCGGCCTGATGGCGGTCATCTGGTCGGATGCGATTCTCGGTACCCTGCAGACACTGGGCATCTTCTTCCTTCTGGTCACCGTCTACTACGCCAGCGGTAGCTGGGAGATCATCAGTGCATCGCCCACACCACAGGGCAGCCCTGACTTCCTGAGCCTGACCGGCATCTCCGGCCATGAACTGGCGGTCTACATGCTGACCATCGGCGCCTATCAGTTCGTGCGCCAGGACCTGTGGCAGCGCTTCTGGGCCGCGCGCAGCCTCAAGGCGGCACGTACCGGCTACGCCGTGGCCATCGTCTTCACGCTGCTGGTCGGTGGTGCCGTGGTGTTGATCGGTGCCTTCGCCAGGCTGGGGCTGGACATCGCGGTGGCCAATCCGGACCTGTCCTTCTACGCCATCATCAAGGCCACCCTGCCACTGCCGCTGATGGTCAGCATGGTCGTGGTGCTGCTGGCGACCATCATCTCGTGTGCGGATTCGTTCTTCATCGCCGGCGCCTCGTCGATTGCCAATGACGTGATCAAGCCGCGCATGAAGGGCCGTGATGATGCCTTCATGCTGCGCATGAGCCGTCACTCGGTGATCGCCATGTCCTTGATTTCGCTGGGTCTGGCACTCTACGCCCCGCGCCTGCTGGATATCTGGATTCTCGGCAGCGCGATGCTGGTCTGCGGGGTACTGGTGCCGACGGTGGTGGCCCTGTGTCGCCGCTCGCCAGACCCGCGCGGCGGGGTGATCATGATGTGGGGCGGGCTTGCCACCGCCATTCTCTGGCAGCTGCTGGGCCATCCCTTCGGGCTGCATCCGGTGATGATCGGCCTGCCGGTCTCGCTGGCACTGATGCCGTTGGCGCTGCGCAAGCCGAGCCTCAGCCTCGCGACCGACACCGCCACGCGCTGAGCCTGATGAGCGGGGCTCGCGCCGCTGTCAGACGCTGGGGCACGCCTCGTCATGCATGAGACCTGATGCAACATACACGATGCATGAGACCTGATGCATGAGACATGTTGCATAGGGCATGAAGCCCCGGTTCCCGATGCTGTCATCACGACATCGAGAACCGGGGCCTTGTTGCGATCTTCGCTCGAAGCCCTGCGGTTCTTGTCTTTCTTGCAGTGGTGTCTGTTCTTTCCTCTTCTTCTCCCCCCCTTCCCTTTCGTTCTCACCTTGTATTCCATCGTTTTCCACCAGATTCATCCCCCTGAATCGGTCAGAATTACTCTGAGATATCTGCCAGTATCACTCTGGTTTCTCTACCAGGATCATCTCGTGTTTCCTTGTGGTTCGCACCGGGACTTTGCCTTGAATTGCCGAACTATGCCCCTCGAATTGACGCTGGAAGTCACTGGACCAAACACACAGATTTTCTTACATAAATCTCGCAAATACTGCATATTGAAATTTGAAAGCCCAAAAGGCTGATGATTCGTTGACCGCAGCCAAGGCGGCTCATAGATTGAAGACGTACCATCAACGACAAGTCGCAAGGGACGCCGCTGCACCTCCTGGCCATCTGATCCCACCAGGTACGTGCAGACAGCATCGCCCGACACAATAACGATAAAGTGGAAACTGCTATGAAAACCCTCAAGCCCGCTCTGTTGCTCCCGCTGCTCGCACTGCTCCCGGCCACCCAGTCAATGGCCACCGAGCTGCGCATGCTGTCCAGTTACGACCAGACCACCGCCTATTCCCGTGAAATCGCCCAGCGCTTCATCAAGGAAGTCGAAGCCAATGACGCTGCCGACCTCACCATCCAGCTGACCGGCCCGGACGTCGTGCCGCCCTTCGAGCAGCTGCAGCCTGTCGCTGCCGGTGTCTTCCAGCTGCTCTACACCCACGCCGCCTACCACACCAACACCACTGGCGTTGGCGCGGCAATGGATGGCGTGGCGGTGAATCCGGAGCAGACGCGTGAATCCGGCCTGTGGGACATGGTCGATGAGCACTACAACGGCCTGGGCCTCAAGCTGATCGCCATTCCGCCGCTGGGCAGCCACGGTTTCCAGTACGTGCTGAAGGAGCCGATCACCGGCACGCCGGGTCTGGACGGTCGTCGTCTGCGCGGCAGCCCCACCTATACCAATGTCACCAAGGGGCTGGGCGGTACGCCGGTGCTGATGTCCAGTGGCGATGTCTATTCCGCGATGGACCGTGGCGTGATCGACGGCGCGGCCTGGGGCCTGAATGGCGTCAAGGACATGGGCTGGCAGGAAGTCGCCGGCTACTACTCCAAGCCCACCTTCGGTCAGACCTACAACTTCGTGCTGATGAACTTGAACGCCTTCAACAGCCTGACCCCAGAGCAGCAGAAGGTGCTGCTTGACGAGGGCCGTCAGCTGGAGACCGAGATCGTCCAGGTGCTGGATGAACTGGCGATCGAGGAATGGAAGGCGCTGAACGAGGCTGGCATGCAGGCCACCGAATTCGCCCCGGAAGACGCCGAGCGTCTGGATGCCCTGGTCACCGACGGTATCTGGCAGCTGGGCATCGACAAGTCGCCGGAAGCCGTGACCGCCATGCGCGAGCTGGCGATCGAGAAGCACCTGACCACCGTCAGCGAGTAAGGAATCCACCATGCCAACCCTGCTTGCACGTGTGCATGACGGCGTGACGCGAGCAGGCTTCCTTCTGGGCGGTGTCACCCTGTGTGGCATCGTCCTGTGCTTCTGGCTGGAAGTCATCGCGCGCTATTTCTTCAATTCGCCCACCCTGTGGTCCGGCGCGATGGTGGCCTACCTGCTGTGCCTCTCCATCTCGCTGGCCGCGCCGGAACTGGCACGTACCCATGGCCATATCGCCATCACCGTGCTGCCGGAACGCCTCAGCCCTGCCACCCGCGCTCTCTATGACCGCCTGCTGGCGCTGATCACCGGTGGCGTCTGCGCCGTAGCCGGCTGGATCTGCCTGCAGGAAAGCCTGCGTCAGTTCCAGTACCACACCACCACCGCCATGGGGCTCGATATCCCCAAGGTCTGGGTGTCCTCCTTCATCGCCTACGCGTTGATCAATGCGGCCCTCTACTTCCTGCGCCACGCCTTCACGCGCGCCGCGCCCGAGGCGACCCCATCGGACGACTCCGACTCCGCCGCCTCCTCGGCGACCACCGACGCCAGAAAAGGACCCTGAGTCATGGAATGGTATTTCTCTCTGGGCCTGGCCATCGCCTTGCTGATGGGCCTGTTCGCCCTCGGCATCCCCGTCTTCGCCGCCTTCCTGACCATCAACGTGCTGGGCACGCTGTGGTTGATGGGCACCGCCGGTTTCGGCATGTTCGCCAACAGTGTCTACGACAGCATGACCTCGGAGACGCTGACCACCATCGCGCTGTTCGTGCTGATGGGGGAGCTGCTGTTCCGCTCCGGCTCCATCGATGTGATCTTCGACTCGCTGGATGCCCTGATGGGCCGCATGAAAGGCCGCCTCTACTTCTTCGTCGTCGCACTCTCGACCCTGTTTGGCGCCCTGTCCGGCTCGGCACTGGCCGTGACCGCCATGCTCAGCCGCTCGGCGCTGCCGACCATGCAGGAGCGCGGCTATGATGACAAGCTCTCCATCGGCCTGATTCTGGGCGGGGCGAGTCTCGCGCCGATCATCCCGCCGAGCCTGTTGGTGATCATCATCGGCTCGATGGTGGATGTCTCCATCGCGCGGCTGCTGATCGCCGGTATTCTGCCGGGTATCCTGCTGGCTGCGCTGTTCATCCTCTACGTGAAGGTGCGCATCACGCTGGACCCTCGCCGCGCGCCGCCGGTCGATGAAAGCGGTGGCGGCACGGCAAAGGAGAAGCGTCGCGCCCTGATCAACATGCTGCCGTTCAGCATCATCATCTTCGCCGTGCTCGGGTTGATCCTGCTCGGTATCGCCACACCGTCCGAGTCCGCCGCCACTGGTGTACTGGGCTCGCTGGTGGTCGCGGCCTACTACCGCAAGTTCTCCTTCAAGATGGCGGGCGAAGCGGTGATGTCGTCGCTGAAGGTCAGCACCATGATCATCCTGATCCTGGCGTGCTCGAAGCTGTTCTCGCAGCTGTTGAGCTTCACCGGCGCCACCAGCGGGCTGGTGAGCAGCGTGACCGGGCTGGATCTTGACCCGGTGTGGATGCTGCTGATCCTGATGCTGATTCCGCTGATCGCCTGCATGTTCATCGACCAGATCGCCTTCATGATGGTGGTGATTCCCATCTACGCGCCGCTGGTCAAGCTATATGGCTTTGACCCGGTGTGGTTCTGGACGCTGTTCCTGATCAACATCTCGGTGGGCAGTCTCACCCCGCCCTTCGGCTACAACCTGTTCGCAGTGAAAGGTGCCGCCCCCGCGACCCCGATGCAGACCATCTACGCCGCCGCCTGGCCCATCGTCATCTGCTTCCTGTTCGCGATGCTGATGCTCTACTGGGCCCCGTGGCTGACGACCTTCCTGCCCAGCCTGATCTGACCGACCACGCCGAGAGACTTCCATGTACCAACTCAATGACATGCCAGACCAGGTCGCGCCGGAGCTGCTGGCACAGCTCACCCAGTGCGAGACGGCCACCATCGGTCACTTCCACACCCACGGCTTCGTCGAACCGGCGATTGCCAGCATGCTGCACCAGGTACGGATTGCCGGCACCGCCGTCACCGTCTCGCTGCCGCCGGAAGATGGCACCCTGCTCAACCACCTGATGCGTCTGGTGCGCCCGGGCGATGTGCTCATCGTGCATCGTCAGGGCGATCGTCACCGCGCCTGCTGGGGCGGCGTGATGACCACGGTCGCCTCACGCCTCGGCGTGGCCGGTGTGGTGATCGACGGCATGGCCACCGACGCCTTGACCATTCGCGACAAGCATTTCCCGGTGTGGAGTCGCGGGGTCGCCTCGCTTACCACCCGCTTCGCCGGGATCGGCGGCGCGCTCAACGTGCCGGTCAGCATCGGCGGCGTGGTCGTCAATCCGGGCGATGCCATCCTCGCAGACGAAAGCGGTGTCATCGTCATGGCCCCCTCAGAGGTCTCCGCCATCGCCACCCACGCCATCGAGGTGCAAGAAGCGGAAGACGTGCTGCTGGCGAAGATCGCCGACGGCGCCTGCCTGCCCGACCTCACTGGCGCAAGCCAATTGATCGAGGAAGTGAACGCACGCGGCTGATCCCCCCGCTTGATCAGGTCGCGAGACGCTGATTCTTTTGAGAGATGCTGAAAGCAAAAAAGGCCACCAGATTGCTCTGGTGGCCTTTCGGGTTCTGACAGGTCAGTCTGCCACGTATCACTGATGAGTGATCACTGCCTCGCAGCTGACCGGGAAATTCAGCGAATTGGCGATGAAGCACAGCGCATGCGCCCGGTGGTGCAGCTCATGGGCGAGCGCGATATCGTCGCCGGCGGCCAGGGTGATCGCGGGGCGCAGCACGATGGCGGTGAAGCGGCCTGCCTCGGCAGCTGGATCGCCTTTGCCGCCACTGGTGCCTTCCCGCATCGTGCCCTCGGCGTGATCGAGATAGGTCATGACACGAATGCCGGCGTCGGCACACAGATGCAGATACCACAGCTTGTGGCAGGCCGAGACGGAAGCCACCAGCAGGTCTTCAGGATTCCAGCGCGCGCCGTTACCCCGAAAGGCGGGGTCCGCGGAGCCTTCAAGGCTCGGCTTGCCACTGACACGGGCCTCGAAATCGCGCTCATAGGCGGTGTAATGCGTGGTGCCCTCGCCGCGATTGCCGGTCCACTCGAGATCAACCGAATAATGGTGTTGTCTGGACGTCATTGTCTGGGGGGTCTCTTCACAAGGGGAGCGCGGACGCCGGCATGACGTGCCGCCTGATACTTCCGCATGATTAGTCTTCCAATCAAGGAGGGGAGGCAAGAAGTCCCCACACCCCGATGATAGGATTGGCACATTCGCACTCTGACAGGATGTCACGCATGGCGTTTGCAGCTGGACGACGGTTTACCGGGATTCCCGGGCTGGCAATCGCCGCCCTGACAGTCGGGCTCGGCCTGGGCTCATGTCTCATGACGGCCGGCGCCTCGGCACGCGCCGACGCCGCACAGTTTCGCCCCACGCCTCGGGTCATCAATACCCTGAGCAGCACCTACGGCTTCGTCATCGCTCAGGACATCACGCTGGCGCGCATCGCCGAGACCTATCCTGAACTCGCGCATGACGCTGACCTTGCCTCCGCCTACTTCGCGAATGCCTTCCCCGATATCACCACACGTCTCGCGGACAACCTCGAAAGCCTGATGGGGCGCGAGCATGCACGCGAAGTGCTCGACGGGATACGCCGGCAGATGCAGAAGGAACTGGCCCCGCAACTGACCGCCGACAAGCTGACCACTGACTTTGCCGCCCGCTTCATCGAGGCCATCCGCCTGCGTGCCGAGGGCGAATACCTGCCCTCACCCTTCAAGGAATTCCTGCTGGCGACCAAGTACCAGATAGAGCCGGTGTACGAACTGTACGACGGCTATTTCCAGGAATTCCATTCCAAGGGCCATGCCAAGTCGCTGGGCATCAACCTCGCGCTGCACCTGCCCGCCTCGTGGTCTGCCGCCGAGGGTCGCCTACCGCATATCGTGCAGAAGTGGCAGAGTCAGGCCGGTACCGGCACCGACATGATCATCCTCGAGATCTATGACCTGCATGGCGACACCGTCAGTGACGCGCAGCTCAAGGTGATGGCCTCCACCAATACGCTGGCCCAGTGGGCGCCCATCAACAGTCAGATGCTCGACTCCGGCCTGACCCGGGTGGATCACCGTCAGGCCTACTGGTTCGATATCGCCATGACACAACAACACCAGGGCATGCCCATCACCTCGCAGACCCGTGAATACGGCCTCTTCCTCGACGACAAGCTGATCCGCCTGCACTGCACCAGCTACCACCCCGCCGCCGACGGCACCGCCTACGCCAAAGCCAAGACGGACTTTACCGTCGATGACGGCTTCAGCGAGATCAAGCCGCTTTGTGAAGGGGTGATGGAGAGTTTGGTGGTGATGGAGGAGTGATGGCTTAATTTATCAACTTCAAGAGTTTTGGTTTTTCTTCAAAATATTTACCGCCTCATCAACAACATCTTTAAAATTGAAACTAGTCTGATCACAATTTAAGAATGATTGAGAGTATTTTTTTAGAATATCAACTTTCTTTCCCGTTTTCTCTTTAATAAATTTCCGCCCCAAGTTCACATTTTTTCCACCCAAATTTACATAATCTGTTACAAGATCTTCTTTCCTTTGTCTATATGCCGCTCCTAGGCAATAATTATAAACATAGCATGTCAATGACCTAAATAAAATATTTTCCGCTACTACAAATTGAAACTCATTCTTTAAGCAGTAATCGTATGAAACAAAAATATCAGCAGACTGAAGTAATTTTTGGTAAAACGGTAATATATTGTCTTCAACATAGCCAAAAGTTGTTTTTTGTTTAGCAGCTATAAGTATTGCAAATGGCATATATTCGGTCAGCTTAATTTGCTTAATAACATTTAAGCCAAAGCAACTAGAACATACAACAAACAAGTTCCCCTCTGTTGCTTTATTAAGCTTCCTTAGCATATAAAACAACTCTTCCCAACTGATAAATTCAGATGAACGTGAAATACTTATTCCTTGTACGTCGCTACCATGAAAATCTAGATTCAGAATAGGTTTTAGTTTGGATACTAATGCAGCTTCACATAACCTATCAATATAATACTCGAAATCTTTTTTGCATATTATAA
This sequence comes from Cobetia sp. 5-11-6-3, assembly GCF_013374055.1. Taxonomy (NCBI): domain Bacteria; kingdom Pseudomonadati; phylum Pseudomonadota; class Gammaproteobacteria; order Oceanospirillales; family Halomonadaceae; genus Cobetia; species Cobetia sp. 5-11-6-3. The sequence goes on from NZ_BLWJ01000004.1 coordinate 311,243, forward strand.
TGTCAGAAAAATAGCTTATATTGTTATATAGACAAAGAACATCTAAATCGTCGCTTACTCTCTTGCTAGAGTTTAATTCTTCATCGCAGAGACCAGTCATCCATATAATACAATTATATTCCACAGTAGTATGTGAACTATTCATCATCAGTATTACTCTCTTGAGCATTATCATTAGCGCCACCTAACAGCATAATATGCTTTAGGATATAAACAACTACATCAACAATTTCATAAATAATTAAAAATGCTAGCATTGCCACAAAAATTTGTATAGATGAAAAGGCTTTATCAACCAAGTAAACATACTGATTAGCAAAATATAGAACATCTAAAGTATGAACATAGACTCGAAAATAAGGAAGTGAGACAGCTAAAAACAAACAGAGCAGCAGTAGTTTAACATCCTTTTCTAAATAAGTTACAAAACTCTTAAAATGATCACTTTTCTTTGCCTTCCTCTTTACGTTCATTGATGAGGAAGTTAGCATGCCAACAATGATTGAGGTACATGCCAATACACCACCGAATGTGGCACCAAGTACCAAAGGCAAATTCTTTTCAAATAAAGAATAAGATTCTTTCTCAACACTTGAAACTAGTATTGAGACAGTGAACAAACAAAAATACTTTATTATTGTTTTCATTTTTTATATGTATAACCATCTCGTAGAGCCTTTAATAAATCAGCCACATATTGAGGGCTACAGTTTTCAAGCTCAATCTCTGTTATATTTTCTTTTATGTTCAAAACCTTGACTTTTTGCTTACTCGAGATAACTTTACATTTATCTGATGCATCCTTTTTTCCTCGTATAGTCCAGTCTCCTGCACCATCTTTAATCCAGTCTATCATTGAAGTAAGCCAATTAGACTTTTTTAAATTCAGATTCCCATCAGGGTTTTTAAAAACTGGTGTAAACTCAGTCGCATTTGTTTCATCTTCTACCTCGTGAAGAAAATCTCCAATTTCTTTTTTAGTTTTACCAAACAAATTAGGCGAGAACATATTAAGCCTAACTTCATACACATATTCGAAAGACTCGAAAGTATCCCAAAACCTACTTTCCACTGACTTTGGTCTTATGTGAACGCGCATCATATATTCAATCATAGTATAGTTATTAGCTATCTTTTCAAGTGCTCTTGAAGCTGTGGTCGCATTTCCAAAAACACTCCTCCTATTTTCAATCAATATCACTTGCTCATCTCTATCCCATAACCATACTACGGGTGGAAAATCCTCCGCATGATGTAACTGAAAATCCCTGTCATGATATTTAACTTTGGTCCTTCTAGAGATCACACCAGCCATAAAACCCTCAACTGGTTCCACAGTTATAACCTTGATTGAATACTTATCATTATAAGCATGAGGATTGGACAATGACTTTTCAAATACCCTAATATCCTTTGTAAGATCTGATCGTGAAAAAAGATCATTATCCATTGGTAAAAGAGAAACCTGCAACACATTGAACTCCATATAGCCGCCTTATATTAAATCACAACAATAGAATAAAATTCATTTTATTTTGAATTTATAGATTTTCCTCACCACCGATGGCTGACTAATCCCTGCCCTTTTGGCTATCGCATAGGTACTGGGCAATTCGGCTGCCATCTCACGTAGCCATTGTGCTTCTATGCGCGCCAGGCCTTCCTTGAGAGTTTCGTTAGGGCCAAGTTTGGAGATTGGCATGGCTACCGCCCCCTCAGCGGCAGGCTCTGAGAGGGAATTGGGACTATGAGAGTTATCGGCAGTGGGAAAACTTTCAGTAACGCCTATTCCATTAGATTTGTCATTACTGAAGCCAAATGAATTGCCTAGTCCATTAGCGTTATTCGTGGAACAAGTGTTGAGCAGTGTTTTCACTGAGTCGCTGTCGATGACATCACTGGGGGCGCTGAGCCAGGCGCGTTCCAGCCAGTTTTACAGTTCGCGGATATTGCCGAGCCAGTCCTGGCGCATGAGGATGGGCCATAACGAGGCGTCGAGGAGTTTGCGGCGGCCGTGACGTTGATTGAGGCGGGAGAGGTGTTGCTCTATCAGGGCGGGAATGTCTTCGCGGCGTTCGCGCAGCGGCGGCAGGCTGACGGGGAGCACATTGATGCGGTAGTAGAGGTCGGAGCAGAACCATGACTACCGAGACGGTCATCGATGCATTCGACCAGTTTGCCGATCAGAAAGCCCCTGATACCTTCGCTGTCGTGGTGCTGGACAATGCCAGCATGCATCACTCCAAAGTGTTCAGGAGGATGATGGTTGAGTGGATGTCGCAGCGTGTGTGCTTGACCTACCTATCGGCGTACACGCCGGAGCTGAATCTGATTGAGATTCTCCGACGGCAGATGAGGTATGCATGGCTGCCACTGAGTGCATATCTAGCATTTGAGCACCTATGCGATGAGGTACACCGGCTGCTCGACGGTTATGGCGCTGAGTGCATGACTAATTTTTGAATAGGCATTTAACTCCCTCATATGTTGAGTGAGGGAGTTAACAAATTATATGGATTATCGCCCGAGCATAAAGACGACAGGCGTTGCGAAGTATCCCAACACGCCAATAAGCGCATAGGCATAATGAACATGCGATTTACTGATTAAGTAACCATTACCAAAAATTGAGATTCCAAGGTAGCCAAAGCCAGAGACGATCACCAGTACAATGGTGTTATACATATTGTTACTAGTGGAAGTTAAGCCCATGGCCAGAATCGCAGCTGCTATTATCTGACCGACTATAATACAGTTACATCTCAACTCAATTTTCTCTTTGAGAGCTTCTTTGTCTTTCGATTTCGAGCTTTCATCTGTCAATTCGGAGCCAGGGCCCGCAATCTTGCACGTAGCCGGGGGGGCTTCTGGAGCCTTCTCCTGGTTGGCCGTATTCGCCTCATCGGGAGTTGCCCCAGACTTTGCATGAAACCCGATATACATGATGACAATCCCAAGCACCGCCAAAACACGTGACGGTGTCGGGTCAGTATTGGAGAAATGATGCCAGAAGGCACCCACGAGGAGAAACACCCCAGACCAGACCAAGATTGGATTGGGAGTTTTCTTCACCTTACGCTGTGTGGGGTTGCTCATGAGGCACTCCCCAACATGGCATCGTGCACCTCATTCTTCTCGGGGAGCTTTATTTTTATCGTAGAAGGTAAATCCTCAGCAGAGGCTTTGGAAAGTATTTTTTCAGACATGACGCATTTCTCTGATAGCGGTGTAATGTGGAACGTCCAGCATTCAATCTCAAATAGTACAATAGATCCCTAATAAAGTGAATATAATTGTATTTCAGGTAGCTGTCGGGCCCCGTGTGATTGACTAATCGATTGGTCATAACATAGATCCGACACATGGAAATTATTTTAACAACATATGCTTCAACTTCCTCACTACAGACGGCTGACTGATCCCTGCCCTCTTGGCTATCGCATAGGTGCTGGGCAACTCGGCTGCCATCTCGCGTAGCCATTGCGCTTCGATGCGCGCCAGGCCTTCCTTGAGCGTTTCATTGGGGCCGAGTTTGGGGACTGGCATGGCTACCGCCCCCTCAGCGGCAGGCGCTGAGAGGGATTTTTCGCTATGTAAGGTATCGGCAGTGGGAAAACTTTCAGTAACGCCTATTCCATTATATTTGTCATTACTGAAGCCAAATGAATTGCCTAGTCCATTAGCGTTATTCGTGGAACAAGTGTTGAGCAGTGATTTCACTGAGTCGCTGTCAATGACATCACTGGGGGCGCTGAGCCAAGCGCGTTCCAGCCAGTTTTCCAGTTCGCGGATATTGCCGAGCCAGTCCTGACGCATGAGGACGGGCCATAGGGTGGCGTCGAGGAGTTTGCGGCGACCGTGACGTTGATTGAGGCGAGAGAGGTGTTGCTCGATCAGGGCGGGAATGTCTTCGCGGCGTTCGCGCAGCGGGGGCAGGCTGACGGGGAGCACATTGATGCGGTAGTAGAGGTCGAGGCGGAACTGGCCCTGCTCCACGCGGGCGGCGAGATCTTGATTGGTGGCGACGACCAGTCGGAAGTCGGCGCGGCGGGTGGTGGTGTCGCCCAGGCGGGTGATCATTCCGTCCTGAATCACCTTGAGCAGCTTGGTCTGGGTGGCCAGCGGCAGCTCACCGATTTCATCCAGAAACAGGGTGCCGCCTTCGGCCTGTTCCATCAGGCCCGCCTTGCCACGGTTGCCCGCGCCGGTGAAGGCACCGGCTTGATAGCCGAACATCTCGGACTCGAACAAGCTCTCGGGGATGGCGCCGCAGTTCACCTCGATGAAGGGGCCGTCAGCGCGTTGGCTCCAGCGATGCAGTTGATGCGCGAAGGCCGTCTTGCCGACCCCGGATTCGCCCAGCATCAGTACCGTGGCGTTGGTGGGCGCGACCCGCTTGAGCAGCAGCGCTATCTCACGCATCACGGGGCTTTTGACCTGTAGCTCGCCCAATTCCAGCGCGGCGTCTTCACACTCTGCCTGCTCGCGCGCGGCCTGCTCACACAGGGCACGCCCCTGCTGCTGCGCGTCATGGGTGGTCTGCTCGGCACCGGAGCGCGCACTCCCCACCGCCCCCCAATCACTTTCCCCCGCACTCCCCCCGCCCAGCTCACTGCCCCGCGAGTTACGGCGCAGGTGATCCGTGAAGCGCTGCTGGAGCACCGCATATTCCTGCTGCAACAGCTGGATATCGGTGAGATCCATCGAGCGGCTGACCACGCACTCGAGCTTGCCCGCGACGAATACCGGATGCGCCTGCGCCACCACCCGCCGCCCGGTGGCGGTGAGCTGCATCATCTGCAGCGTTCTCCCCGTGCGCAGCACCTCCAGGCTGATGGAGGGCTTGAGCACCCCGCTGGCTTCCAGGTCATGCACGTTGGCGGCACACAGCGCCTCACGCGTCATGCCATAGACCGCCGCGGCGCCGGGGCTGACATCCATCACCTGGCCATCCGCGCTCACCACGAAGTAGTGGTCATGGGCGGTGTCGATGATGGTCTTGAGAATCTGGTGGTCGAGCTCTGACATGGCGGGCACCTCATGGTCGAGCCTGGGAATCGGGACGGGGCTTTCTGCGCTTCTTTCTCGCAGGTCTTTCTTCCTGACAGTGCGCTGCAAGTACTGCGCTAAAAGACACTCTCGATGATGCCTGAATGTGATCCACAAATGAATCGACGATCCATTTTTGAATCGATATTGACGCACGAGTGATCCACAAATGAATCACTCGACAACCATCTCTTTAGAAAATCCAATAAAATCAATCGACTGAAAATTGGCATGGTTACTGCAAAGCTGGGGTATGCGCCAAGGAGAATCGCCGGCTTTCATGACACCGTCCGGCCAGGCGATCAGGCGAACCATCACAATACCCCGCTCGCCGTCAGCGTATCGCGAGCGACTCAAGACCCTGGAGAGACAGATGAGCGAATTCAATCAGCCACTGGGCGGCAACGACATGCCACGTTTCGGCGGCCCGGCCACCATGATGCGCCTGCCGGCTCAGGAAACCGCAGAAGGCCTGGATGCCGCCTTCATCGGCATTCCACTGGACATCGGTACCTCCAACCGTCCGGGCGCGCGTCTCGGCCCGCGTCAGATCCGTGATGAATCGCGCATGCTGCGCCCCTACAACATGGCCACCCGTGCCGCGCCCTTCGACAGCCTGCAGGTGGCAGACATCGGCGATGTGCCGATCAACACCTTCCACCTGCCCAAGAGCATGGACATCATCGAGAAATTCTACGATGAAGTGCTCAGCCACGATTGCGTGCCGCTCACCCTGGGCGGTGACCACACCGTCACCCTGCCGGTGCTGCGCGCCATCGCCAAGAAGCACGGCCCGGTCGGCCTGATTCACATCGATGCCCACGCCGACGTGAATGACCACATGTTCGGCGAGCCCATCGCCCACGGCACGCCGATTCGTCGCGCCCAGGAAGAAGGCCTGCTCGACAGCCACCGCGTGGTGCAGATCGGCCTGCGTGGCACCGGCTACTCCGCCGATGACTTCGACTGGTGCCGTCAGCAGGGCTTCCGCGTGGAAACCGCCGAGATGTGCTGGTTCAAGTCACTCGCCCCGCTGATGGCCGAAGTGCGAGACATGATGGGCGATCGCCCGGTGTACATCACCTTCGACATCGACGGACTGGACCCCTCCGTCGCACCCGGTACCGGCACCGTGGAAGCCGGCGGCCTGACCATGCCCCAGGGCATGGAAATCGTGCGCGGCGCACGTGGCCTCAATATCGTCGGCGGTGACCTGATGGAAGTCTCCCCGCCCTACGACACCAGCGGCAACACCGCGCTGATGGGCGCGACCCTGCTCTACGAGATGCTCTGCGTATTGCCGGGCGTGCAACAGCGCGACTGATCCAGCAGAACGGCTGAGTCATCAGCACGACTGCGCCAAGACGCTCGCGAACGATCCACGAATGACCCGCTGTCCTGCTGCACCCGCGCCGGGGGCTCGTCCCGCCCTCGGCGCACACAGAATCACCCAGCACGATACGGCATGATGCATCACACAATGCTCGGCTAGAGCCTGACCATTACAACAAGATCTAGGTGACCCGAATGACAACCAGCATCGACCCGACGGCGGATCACACGCCGCCCCGCTCCAGCTCAAGCACTGATTCACGTTCCGACAAGACACAAAATGGCGAGAAAGCTCAGAAAGACCTCATCGCCACCCGCCCGGTGCCGCTCACGGCCAAGGGGCTGATGAAATTCCTGGTGCCGTCACTGCTCGGCGTCAGCTTCTTCCTGGTGCCGTTCAGTGTTGGCGACACCATCAACATCGGCATGGGCCTGATGGCCGATTGGCTCAAGGCCGCGCTTGGCAGCGCCTTGCCCGCCATCGCCGTCGCGGTGCTATGTCTGTCGGTGATCCTCACCGGCTTCGTCAAGTTCGCCAAACCGGCCTGGGCACGTCAGGGCGCGGCACATGAGCTGTTCGATGTCGCGCCGGTATGGTTTGCCATGCGCGCCCTCGGCGCCATCTTCGCGCTGATGACCTACTTCCAGTGGGGGCCGACCCAGGTCACGGCGGCCTTCACCGGCGGTGTGATGCTCAATGATCTCGCCCCTGTCCTGCTGACCTTCTTCTTCTTCGCGGCCATTCTGCTGCCGCTGCTGGTCGACTTCGGCTTCATGGAATTCATCGGCAGCCTCGTGCGTCGCCCGTTCCGCGCCATCTTCGATCTGCCGGGACGCAGTGCCATCGATGCCACCGCCTCATGGATGGGCTCCGGCACCGTCGGCGTGCTGATCACCACCCAGCAGTACGAGCAGGGCTTCTACAGCAAGCGCGAAGCGGCGGTGATCGCCACCAACTTCTCGGTGGTCTCGATCGCCTTCGCGTTGCTGGTCACCAGCTTCATGAACATCAATCACCTGTTCGTGCCCTTCTATCTGACCGTCGTCATCGCGGGCCTGATCGCCGCCGTCATCGTGCCGCGTCTGCCGCCGCTGTCGCGCAAGCGTGATGACTACCACGAGCCGGTCGGCTGTCAGATCAGTGAAGAGAACCAAAGCGACTGTGGCGTGCTGCGTTACTCACTCGGCATGGCCGTCGCGCGCGCCGAGCATGCCCCAGGCCCGCTCAAGCTGGTGAAATCGGCCGGTTTCAACGTGGCGGACATCTTCCTCGGTCTGCTGCCGGTGGTGATCGCCATCGGGACCGTGGCGCTGATGCTGGCCGAGTTCACGCCGGTCTTCACCTGGCTCTCCTACCCGATGATTCCGCTGCTGGAACTGCTGCAGATTCCCCACGCGGCAGAGGCAGCCCCGGCGACGCTGGTCGGCTTTGCCGACATGTTCCTGCCGGCGGTGCTGGCCAAGGACATCGACAGCGAACTGACCCGCTTCGTGATCGCCTGCCTGTCCCTGACCCAGTTGATCTACATGTCCGAGATCGGTGCCCTGCTGCTCAAATCGAAGATTCCGCTCAAGATCTGGGAACTGGTGGCCATCTTCGTGCTGCGCACGCTGATCACCCTGCCGATCATCGCTGGTATCGCCCACGTCTTCGTGTTCTGAGCCGAGGCCAGCACGCCGCAAGAGCGCTGTGCCACCACCAGCCTCCTGTGCCTGGGCTCCTGTTCCTTGGACTCCTTTTCCTAGGACTCCTTTTCCTCATGACTTCCGGGGGCGCCACGGCGCTCCCGTCTGCCGGATAGCCTGCCATGACCTGTGCTGAACTCCTGATCCGACTGCTGCGTGACACCTACGGCGTCGATACCGTCTTCGGTATTCCCGGCGTACATACCGTCGAACTCTACCGGGGCCTGGAGCCGGATGCCGATCCCGCTGCGCGCACCATTCGCCACGTCACCCCGCGCCATGAACAGGGCGCCGGCTTCATGGCCGATGGCTATGCCCGCAGCACCGGCAAGCCCGGAGTGTGCTTCATCATCACCGGCCCGGGGATGACCAACATCACCACCGCGATGGGCCAGGCGCTGGCCGACTCCATCCCGATGCTGGTGATTTCCAGCGTCAATCGCTCGGACACCCTCGGGCGGGGCCAGGGGCGTCTGCATGAACTGCCCAGCCAGCAGCAGCTGGTCTCGGGCGTGGCGCGCTTCAGCCACACCCTGCTCGACCCGTCCGCGCTGCCGGAAGTGCTGGCCCGTGCCTTTGCGCTGTTCGAGGGTGCCCGCCCGGGCCCGGTGCATCTCGAGATTCCCATTGACCTGTTCAATGCCGAGATTCCACTGCCTGCCGGTCGCATCACCCATGACGTCACGCGCTCACGCATCGGGCGTCTCGCGCCGGACCCGGCGCTGATCGACGAGGCCGTGGCCCTTCTGACAGGCGCCGAGCGCCCGCTGGTACTGCTGGGCGGTGGCTGTGTCGCCGCGCCTGAGGCCGCGCGTCAACTGGTGGAGGCGCTGGATGCCCCCACCGTCACCACCATCAATGCCAAGGGCCTTCTGGGCAGCGCCCACCCGCTGGATCTCGGCGCCAATGCCGCACTGCCTGCGGTACGCGATCTGGCGCGCGACGCCGATGTGGTGCTGGCAATCGGCACCGAGCTTGGCGAGACCGATTACGACGTGGTGTTCGATGATGGCTTCGTGATCGGCGGAGAGTTGATCCGCATCGATATCGACCCCGAGCAGCTGGCGCGCAATCAAGCCGCCGCGCTGGGTATCGTCGCCGATGCCAGCCTGGCGCTGGAGACGCTCGCCGATCGTCTGGCTGACCTCAAGGGCAACCCGCAAGGCACAGGTCGCGGCGCGCAGATCACCGCTGCGACACTGGAAGCCCTCGCCCTGCCGACCGACCCGGCCTTCGCGCCCTACGTGCCGCTGTTCGACACCCTCCAGCAAGCGCTGCCGGAGGCCATCTGGGTCGGCGATTCCTGCGCGACGGTCTACGCGGCCAACCACCTGCTCAGCCAGCCGGCACCGCGCCGCTACTTCAATGCCTCCACCGGCTACGGCACGCTCGGCTACGGCCTGCCCGCCGCGATGGGCGCGACCCTGGGCCGCCCGGACCTGCCGGTGATCGCGCTGGTCGGCGATGGCGGCATCATGTTCACGCTGTCGGAACTCGCCTGCGCGGTGGAAGAACAGCTGCCGGTCGTCATCGTGCTGTGGCACAACCAGGGCTATGAGGAGATTCGCCGCTTCATGGACAACGCCGGCGTCACGCGTCTGGGCGTCGACATCCAGGCCCCCGACTTCCAGCTGCTGGCCCGCGGCTTCGGCTGCGCCGCCGTCGCCATCGATTCCCCCCAGGCACTGCAGGTCGCCTTGGACGAGCGCGACGCTAGCGCCCCGCTGCTGGTGGAAATCGACGCGGCCGGGTGGCAGCGCTCGATCGCCGGCTGAGTCCGATTCGGCGCATCGCATCTCTTCACAACATTGAACAATGACCGCCAGTCCCCCGTATGTCACTGGCGGCAAGGAACTCCCATGTCAGCTACTTCAATGCACAAGCTCGATCAGCAGTTCATCAACAACGAGTGGGTCAAGTCCCACGGCGAGCGCCGTCTGGCGGTCACCAATCCTTTCGAGGAAACCGTCATCGCCGAGGTGACGGCGGGGGATGCGCGTGATGTGGAGGCCGCCGTCACGGCGGCTGCCAATGCCTTCGAGGGCTGGCAGGCGCTGAGTGGCGCCGAGCGTGCCGTCTATCTGGAGGCCTTCGCCGAGGGGCTGACATCTCGCCGGGAAGCGCTGGTGGAAATGTCGTGCCGCAACAACGGCAAGATTCGCGCCGAGGCCGAGATCGATCTCGATGACGCCATCGGCTGCTACCGCTATTACGCCGAGCAGGCACGCGCGCTGGATGCCCGTCAGGGCGCGGTGGTCGCGCATGATGTCGAGGGCTATGCGGCGCACAGCTATCAGGAGCCAGCCGGCGTGGTGGGGTTGATCACGCCGTGGAACTTCCCGCTGGTCACCAGCGCCTGGAAGGTCGCGCCGGCGCTCGCCGCGGGCTGTACCCTGGTGATCAAGCCGTCTGAAGTGACGCCGTTGCCGGAGCAGGTGATGGCCGAGATCGCCCTGGAAGCCGGTCTGCCGGCAGGCGTGTTCAACCTGCTGCACGGCGATGGCGATGGCATCGGCGCGCCGCTGACCCGTCATCCGCGCATCGACAAGATTTCCTTCACCGGCAGCAATGTGGTCGGCGAGAAGGTCATGCAGGCCGCGGCCTGCGGTACGCGTGGGGTGTCACTGGAACTGGGCGGCAAGTCAGCGATCATCGTGCTGGAAGATGCCGACATCGACGACGCCGCTGACTGGGTGATGGCCGGCATCTACTTCAATGCCGGGCAGATTTGCTCCGCCACCTCGCGCCTGCTGGTGCATGAGGCCATCGCCGATGACCTGCACACCGCCCTGGCCAGTCGTATCGATGCACTGGTGCTGGGTGACCCGCTGGACGCCGCCACCCAGATGGGACCGATGACCAGCGCCCGCCAACGTGACACCGTGCTGGGCTATCTCAATGTGGCGCGCGAGGAAGGTCTGACGGCGCTGCGCGATGACACCCATCGCAGCCTGCCGACCAAGGGCTACTTCGTGGCGCCGACGCTTTACACCGATGTCCCGGTGGAGAGCCGTCTGTGGCGTGAGGAGATCTTCGGGCCGGTGCTGTGCTCACGTCGCGTGGCGGATGAGGCCGAGGCGATTCGCCTCGCCAACGACAGCGATTTCGGGCTGGTGGCCACGGTGGTCAGCGGTGATGCCAGGCGCGCCCAGCGAGTCGGCCGCCGTCTGCGCGCAGGCGTGGTGTGGTACAACAGCGAGCAGCTGCCGCTGGTACAGGCCAGCTGGGGTGGCTTCAAGCGCAGCGGCATCGGCCGTGAACTGGGCCCGTGGGGCCTGGCGGGCTATCTGGAGGTCAAGCACATCATCGGGCCGGTACTTGACTGAACGTATTGGCTGAGCGTCTTGCCTGATCAGATGACGAAAACGCCCCGCCTCGGCAATCCCCGAGGCGGGGCGTTTTCATTCACCTTTTTACTTCACCACTTTTCCTTTGCGGCTTCCCTTCACGGCTTTCCCATGAAACCAGCGCCTTCTCCTATCAGCCGGCCGCCGCCGTCTGGCTGACCCCATCCCGTGCGCAGCACTGGCCACAATGGCTGCCGTGGATGCTCAGCGCCTGCCAAGCATCGAAGGTGCTCAGATAGATCTCGCCGCCGAGATTGGTCGGCAGTTCAGAGCGCTTGAGGCGGTCCATCACCGGGCCCTTCACTTCGCTCAGATGCAGCGACACCCCGGCTGCCGTCAGGCGTTCATTGATGACCTCCAGGCTTTCCAGCGCAGAGGCATCGATCAGGTTGATCGCCTGGCAGGCCAGCACCAGATGCCTGAGCGACGGCTGCTGTGCCACCAGCGCCAGCACGGTGTCTTCCAGATAGCGCGCATTGGCGAAATACAGGCTCTCATCGATGCGCAGTATCGCCAGCTCCGGGTCGGTCTCGACCTCATGTCGCTCGACATTGCGAAAGTGCTCACTGCCCGGCACGCGTCCGACCAGCGCACTGTGCGGCTGGCTGGTGCGCTTGAGATAGAGCCCCAGTGACACAAGGATGCCGACGATGATGCCGCTCTCCACCCCCTGCACGAGGGTGATGATCAGCGTGATCATCAGGGCCGCCCCATCGCCCTTCGAGTAGCGGAAGGTGCGCCTGATTGCCGCGAGGTCGATCAGACTGCTGGTGGCGACGATGATGATGGCCGCCAGCGTCGCGCGTGGCAGCCACGCCAGCCAGTCCGTCAACCACAGACTGGCGAGCAGAATGCCGATGGCCGTGAAGGCCCCCGCCAGTGGCGTGGCCGCCCCGGCATCGAAGTTGACCACCGAGCGCGACAGCCCGCCCGAGATCGGCATGCCGCCGCTGACGCCTGCACCCATGTTGGAGAGGCCCAGCGCGATCAGCTCCTTGTCGGGGTCGATGCGCTGACGCCGACGCGCGGCGAGGGTCTGGGCCAGTGCCAGTGACTCGACGAAGCCGACCACGCTGATCAACAGCGCCGACACCAGCAGTCCCGACCAGTCATTGCAGACAAGGGACGGCAGGCTCAGGGTGGGCAAGCCGCCGGGCACGCTGCCGACCAGTGCCATGCCCTGCTCGCCCTGATCAAGAGGATCATGCAGGCCCCAGGCCAGCAGACTGGACAGGATGACGGCGAGGATCGGCGTGGTCTTGCACAGCATGCCCGCCGCGCTCTCGCGCATCCCGAGGGCCATCAGGCCCTGCTTGAGATGACGACGCGCCAGCGTCAGGGCGGCCCAGCAGCCCAGCCCGAGGGCCAGTGTCGGCCAATGCACGCCGGCCCCTTGCGGCAATGACAGCCACGACTCCCCCATCTCGAGCAGATTGCCGCCACTCAGGCGCAGGCCGCTCATGGGCCCGAGCTGGCTGGCGATGATCAGGACACCGGAGGCCGTCATGAACCCGGAGATCACCGGGTGGCTGATGAAATTCACCAGCGCCCCCAACCGCAACAGCCCCATGGCGATCAGCATTGCGCCGGAGAGAAACGCCAGCAGCAGTGCCGCGGCGAGCATTTCGGGCGTCGAGAGCGCGGCACCATCGGCACCGCTCATGCCTGCGATGGCGGACGCCGTCATCAACGAGATGATCGCCACCGGCCCGACGGCCAGCGTGCTGCTGGTGCCGAACAGCGCATACAGCACCAGCGGCAACATGCTGGCATACAGGCCGACCTGCGCCGGCAGCCCCGCCAGCAGCGCATAGGCGAGCGCCTGCGGCACCAGCATGACACTGACGATCACCGCCGCCAGCAGATCACGCCCGAGACTCTGGCGATCATACTGGGCAAGCCAACCCGCCAGCGGCAGCCAGCGGGCAAGCGCGCCGCGCGAGCGTGCGTGGGTCAGCTCGGACGGCTCAGACATCGCGTGACGCCGGACGCGCCAGCCACTCATGGCCCTTGAGCATCAGGTTCCAGTAGATGAACGGCAGGCCACGTGCCTTGAGCTGCCAGGCCAGGCGCGTCGGACGGGTACCGTCATTGAGCCACTTGGGGAAGGTCGGCTGCAGCTCACCGCCGTAGCCGAATTCCGCCAGCACGATGCGTCCGTTCTCCACCGTCAATGGACAGGAGCCATAGCCACGATAGCCCGCCGCCAGCGAGTCGCCGGCCAGGGTCGCGAGCAGATTCTCCACCACCACCGGCGCCTGCTTGCGCACGGCCGCGGCGGTCTTGGCGTTCGAGGTACCGCTGATATCCCCCAGTCCGAAGATGTCGGGATGGGTGATGTGCTGCAGGGTCTCGGGTTCAAGCTCCAGCCAGCCAGCGGCGTTGGCAAGCCCGGAGTCCTTGATCAAGGCCGGCGCCTTCTGGGGCGGTACCACATGCAGCATGTCGAAGGACTGCTCGACGATCTGCGGCTCACCGCCTTCCTCGGCCGCCGCCACCTCGAAACGCGCCGTCTGCGCTTCCCCATCCACGGCGATCAGACGCTGATGGAACTGCACCTCGATGCCATAGCCCTTCACGGCCTCTTCCAGCGCAGGCACATAGGCCGGCACGCCGAACATCACGCCCCCGGCGTTGTGGAAGGTGACCTCCAGCTGACCGAGCACATCTTCACGCTGCCAGTGATCGCAGGACAGGTACATCGCCTTCTGGGGGGCGCCGGCACACTTGATCGGCATCGGTGGCTGGGTGAACAGCGCACGACCGCTGCGCAGGGACTGCACCAGCTGCCAGGTGTAAGGCGCGAGATCATAGCGGTAGTTGGAGGTGACGCCATTCTTGCCCAGGGTCTCTTCGAGGCCTTCGATGGCCGCCCAGTCCAGCTCAAGCCCGATGGCCACCACCAGACGCTCATAGCGAAGCTTGCGCCCATCCCCCAGCGTGACCTCATGCGCGTCCGCGTCGATGCCCACCACGGACTCGCGATACCAGTGCACGCCCCTGGGCATCACCGTGGACATCGGCCGGCGAGTGGACTCCGGGGTGAAGATCCCGCCGCCGACCATCGTCCAGCCCGGCTGATAGCTGTGCTGCTCCGATGGCTCGACGATGGCGATATCCATGCCGGCCTGACGCTTGAGCAGGCTGGCTGCCACGGCAATCCCGCCGGCCCCTCCTCCCAGAATCACCACCTTGTGGGCATTGGGGGGCACCGTGACGGTCGTCTCGCCCCTGGTTGCTGGTGACGGTGATGAGGCTGAATCGCTGGCGGGATTGTTCATCCGTGACTCCTTGAAAAGAAAATGGGCATAGACACGTAAGAAGTCTACGTCATTTATTTACCTGTGCAGGCGGCGAGGGTCAGAAACGATTGAGCGGAATCTTGAGATAGGCCTGATCATTGGCGTCCTCAGGCGGCATCTGGCCGGCCCGCATGTTGACCTGGACCGCCGGCAGCATCAGGCGCGGCATGCCAAGCCCGGCATCGCGCTTCGAACGCATGGCCACGAAGGCCGCTTCATCAATCCCGGTGTGCACGTGGATATTGTGCTGGCGCTGCTCCCCGACCGTGGTCTCACAACAGAAGCCCTCGCGCCCTTCGGCGGAATAGTCGTGACACAGATACAGGCGGGTGCTGTCGGGCAGCGCCAGCACCTTGTGGATCGAGCGGTACAGGGTGCGCGCATCACCGCCGGGGAAGTCACAGCGCGCGGTGCCGTAATCGGGCATGAACAGCGTATCGCCAACGAAGACGGCGTCTCCGATCACATAGCTCACGCAGGCCGGCGTATGGCCCGGAGTATGCAGCACGCGGCATTCAAGCCCTCCGATGGCCAGGCTGTCGCCCTCTTCCAGCAAGCGGTCGAACTGACGTCCGTCACGCGCGAAACCCGCCTCGGCCGCGAAGATGTCCGCAAAGATGTCCTGCACCTCACGGATGCGTGCCCCGATCGCCAGCTGGCAATCAAGCTTGTCTTTCAGGTAGGCGGCGGCCGACAGGTGGTCGGCATGGACGTGGGTCTCGAGAATCCATTCCACCTCCAGCGACTCGTCCGCGATGTGGGCCAGCAGGGCATCCGCCGACTGCGTGGTGGTGCGGGCTGCGGGGTAATCGAAATCCAGTACCGGATCAATGATCGCGCAACGCCGGGAGTGCGGGTCACGCACCAGATGCGTGAAGGTATTGCTGTCTTCGTCGAAGAAGCTCTCGACATGGGGCTGCTGTGTCGTGTTTGCCATCCTTCGGCCTCCTGAGTCAATCAAGGTGAATGGACCTCAGCCTACGCCTGTCCGGGCGCGAACGCAAAAATAGAATAACGATAAAACCATTTGGAATAACGGCAGCACCTAATTGATAACCTATTGATATCAGACATCAAAAAAGGCACGTGACGGTGCCTCGGATATCGCCAGGCGCGCCTCTCACCCTAAGGTATAGCGGATAAACGATATCGCTCACGTTAGGCTATTATTGTCAGGTGACACGATTCACCTATACACTCTTGAACGATTAACCTCCGCGAATCGCTGTCTTTCCTTCACGCCTCATTGGATGAGCTACGCCATGCCACGCATTCTTCAATGGTCGATCACGGTCGCTCTCGCCGGCTTCCTGTTCGGCTTCGATACCGCTGTCATCTCAGGTGCGGACACCTCTCTGCAGAGCCAGTGGGGTCTCAGCGACCTCATGCACGGCCTGGTCATCATGTCGATGGCACTGTGGGGCACGGTCATCGGCGCCATCTTCGGCAACTGGCCGACAGATCACTTCGGCCGCCGCGCGACCCTGATCGGGATCGGGATCCTCTATCTGGTCTCGGCGCTGGGTTCGGCGCTGGCCACCGACCCTTATGTGTTCTCGTTCTTCCGCCTGCTGGGGGGGCTCGGTGTTGGTGCGTCCTCCGTGGCAGCACCCATCTATATCTCCGAGATCGCCCCCCGCGAGCGCCGGGGCGCGCTGGTCGGGCTCTACCAGTTCAACGTGGTATTCGGGATCGTGATCGCCTTCGTCTCCAACTACTTCATCGGCTTCATGGACGGCGAGAACTGGCGCTGGATGCTGGGGGTGGAAGCCGTGCCGGCCGCGCTCTACCTGCTGATGATCTGCAAGGTACCGCGCAGCCCGCGCTGGTTGATTCTCAAGCGCAACGATGAAGCTGGTGCCGCCGAGATCATCCGACTGATCAACCCCAAGGCCGACATCGCCGAGGAAATCGCCATCATCCGTGGCACGGAAAGCGAGGAAAGTGCCAAGCAGCACACCCGTCTGTTCGCCTGGCGCTATCGTCTGCCGATCCTGTTCGCCTTCCTGATCGCGGCCTTCAATCAGCTCTCCGGCATCAACTTCATCATCTACTACGCGCCGCGCATTCTGGCCGAGGCGCAGCTGGAATCGAGCGCCGCCCTGCTCTCGACGGCCGGAATCGGGGTCATCAATCTGGTCTTCACCATGCTGGGGATGTCACTGATCGACAAGCTGGGCCGCCGCACCCTGATCCTGATCGGCTCGGCCGGCTATCTGCTGTCGCTGTGCCTGATCGCCTGGGCCTTCCATCTCGAGGACTTCTCCGCCATGGGCGGCTATGGCGTGCCGATCCTGCTGGGCGTGTTCATCGCGGCGCACGCCATGAGTCAGGGCACGGTGATCTGGGTGTTCATCTCCGAGATCTTCCCCAACAAGGTCCGTGCCATGGGGCAGTCCTTCGGCAGCTCCGTACACTGGATCTTCGCGGCCCTGATCGCGCTGCTGATGCCGACCATCCTCAGCCAGTTCAGCGGTGGGCCGGTGTTCGCCTTCTTCGCCTTCATGATGCTGCTGCAGCTGATCTTCGTGCTGTTCTTCATGCCCGAGACCAAGGGTGTCTCGCTTGAGGAACTGCAGGGCCGCCTGGTTCGTCCCACCCGACGCGAGCAGGCCGCAGCGCTGGAACCCCAGAGCCGCTGACCCGCGACGGCCCGCCTCTCGGCTGACACATGCCATCCCCACGACGCCCCGCTCTGCGGGGCGTTCTCGTTGCTGCCGTCTTGATTGCCCCTCGTCAGTACCTTCTTCAGTACCCTCTTCAGCCCTCTTCACTGCCCGGTTCACCGCCCGGTTCACGATGTCGTGAAACGTTCAATCAGCGTGTCATCAGCGCCAACGTAACAGGCAGGCGCAACGTCTGAAAATTACGAATCATTACTGACATATCCTTTGGTATCGAAAGCATTGCGGGGGCACCAAATTTAGTGAAATGATCCATCCGAAACGTTTCGGAAGATGCTTTCCAGCGATTTCACGACCTGACACCTTGCCAGACACCTTGCCAGAGGCCTGCACCATGCCACCGAAGATCACGCTGAAATATCTCGCCACTGAACTGGGGCTCTCGGTGACCACCGTCTCTCGCGCCCTGGGGGGGTTCGAGGATGTCAGCGTAGCGACGCGTGAACGAGTCCAGGCCTTCGCCAACGACGTGGGCTATCAACCCAACCAGAGCGCACGCCGCCTGAAGACCGGGCGCACCTCCTCGGTGGGCTACATCATGAACGGCGCCCAGGGCGACTTTCGTGACCAGTTCAACACCCGCCTGCTGGTGGCGCTGGGGCAGGCACTGCACGATGCCGCACCGGAGCACGACCTCATCGTCACCACGGTGCCAGAAGACCGCGACGAGCTGGAGACCTACAAGCGTTTCATCGATGGCGGCAAGGTGGACTCCTTCGTGGTGGCGCGTACCTGCATCCAGGACCCACGCGTCGATTTCCTGCTCGACAGCGGTGTCCCCTTCGTCACCCACGGTCGCACCGGCCGCGCCGACGAGCACGACTGGGTCGACATCAATGCCGCCGATGGTTTCCTGCGCGCCACTCGCCATCTGATCCAGCAGGGACATCACAACATCCTGTTCCTCAACTTCTTCAGCGATCTCTATACCGCGGTGGAGCGTGAGACCGGCTATCTGCAGGCCATGCGCGAGGCCAGCCTCGCCCCCAGCTCACGCCATTGCCCCCACGGTTACGCCAGCGCCTATCAGGTCGCCAGAGAGGTGCTGGCAAGTGCCGATGCCCCCACCGCCTTCGTGTGTGCCAGCGACATCTTCGCCTACGGGGTGATGGAAGCCGTCAGCGAGAGCGGGCGGGCGCCCGGCCGGGATATCGCCATCATCGGGGCGGACAACCTGCCACCGCTGATGTACCAGCAGCCCAGCCTGAGCACGCTGGACATCTCCTTCGAGACCGTCAGCCACGCGCTGATCGAGCTGGTACTGGCCCCGCGAGAGGGTGTGCCACGCCACCGCTGTTTCGATTACGAGCTTCTGCTGCGCGATACCACTGCCTGACGCGCCGCCCGTGAACGCTGCCTCTTCATCCCACTACCCGCCCCGGGAGACACCCATGCGCAAGATGCCGACCGCCCTCGCCGTGATGGCACTGTTGGGCAGCACCTCCGCCCTCGCTGACCTCACCTTCTTCAGCACCCAGGCAAGGCCGCTGGAAGAAGCCCAGCAGATGCGCGAGATCGCCCTGGCACCCTACGCCGAGTCCATCGATTACATGCCGCAGGAAACCGGTACCTTCCTGTCACGACTGGAGGCGGAGAAATCGAGTCCCGAAGGCGCGCTGGACCTGCTCGGCGGCCTGCATGGCGAGCTGGGCTCGCTGACGCCCGGCATTCTCGCGCCACTGGATACGCTGGCAAGCACGCTCAAGGACAAGGGCATCAGCGAGCAATACCTGACGCTGGGCAAGCTGGGCGGCGAGCAGCAGCGCTACATCCCCTGGATGCAGGCCACCTACATCATGGCGGCCAATCGCAAGGCGCTGCCCTACCTGCCCGAAGGCGCGGATCTCGATGCACTGAGCTATGACGAGCTGCTGGCCTGGGGACGCAATCTCGAGACCGCCACCGGCCAGCCCAAGCTGGGCTTCCCGGCCGGTCGCAAGGGGCTGATCCACCGCTTCCTGGAAGGCTATCTCTATCCCTCCTTCACCCATTCGGTGGTGCGCGAGTTCCGCAGCGCCGATGCCGTGGCCATGTGGCAGAAGTTCCGCGAGATCTGGGCGGTGACCAATCCACGCTCCACCGCCTACGGTTTCATGCAGGAACCGCTGCTCAATGGTGAGGTATGGGTGGCGTTCGATCACACCGCGCGCCTCAAGGATGCCTTCAACAAGCGTCCCGATGACTTCGTGGCCTTCCCGGCGCCGGCAGGCCCCAGCGGTCGCGGCTACATGCCGGTGGTGGCAGGGCTGGCGATGCCGGCCAATGCCTCCGATCCCGCAGCCAGTCGCAAGCTGATCCGCTATCTGATGACGCCCGAGGCCCAGATTCGCACTCTGCGCGCCACCAACTTCTTCCCCGTGGTCACCGCTGAATTGCCTGATGATCTGCCCGCCAGCATTCGCATGTCCGGCAAGGCGGTGGCGACACAGTCTTCCGCCGAGGATGCCGTGCTGTCCCTGCTGCCCAGCGGCCTGGGGCAACAGGCGGGCCTGTTCAACAAGATCTACCGCGATGCCTTCGTGCAGATCGTGCTGCGCGACGCCGACATCGAGGAGACGCTGGATATCCTCGCGCCGCGCCTGCAGACGCTGATCAACAAATCAGGCGCAGGCTGCTGGCTGCCGGACACGCCCAGCGACGGCCCCTGCCCGGTCAAGTAATTCGCTTACTCGAGCCGTCGCTCGACAGCACCGACAGAACGCATCACTCGCAACACTTGCATCACTTGCATCACTTGCATCACTTGCATCACTTGCATCACTTGCATCACTTGCATCACTTGCATCACTCGCAACACAAGCAGCAGCAACGGCACCCCTCGACGGGTCGCCATGACGGTACGCCAACCCCTGTCATGCCGACCCGGTGCCCCGAAACCCTTCCGACACGCCATCACAACAACGTCAAAGGTGAGCAAAGATGAAGCACGATCGCTGGCTACCTTATTACCTGATCGCCCCCAGCCTGCTGTTCATGGGCGCCTTCTTCCTCTACCCCTTTCTGGAGATCTTCGCCCAGGCCTTCACCCAGCCTGACGGCGGCGTGAGTCTCGCCAACTTCACGCGCATCTATCAGGACTTCAATTTCTGGCCCTCGCTCAAGAACACCCTGCTGCTCACCGGTGTCGTGGTGCCGGTCCAGCTGGTGCTGGCCATCGGCATGGCGTTGATGGTCACAAAGATGAACAAGGGGCGCGACAGCATCCTCTACATCTGGACCATTCCGCTGGGCATCTCCGATCTGGCCGCCGGCATCATCTGGCTGGCGATCCTGGAACAGTTCGGGTTTCTCAACAGCTTCTTGAGCGCGGTCAGCGTGATCGATGCGCCAACCTCGTGGCTCAACTATCAGAACGCCTTCGCGCTGTTCCTGGCGGTCGTGGTCGCGGAAATCTGGCGCGGCACCGCCATCGTGCTGGTGATCCTGGTGTCGGGCATGGGGCTGATCCCCAAGGAATATGACGAGGCCGGTCAGGTGTTCGGCGCCAGCTACTGGCAGCGCCTGTGGAAGATCACCCTGCCGATGCTGCGCCCGAGCATCCAGTCGGCACTGATCCTGCGCACCCTGCTGGCGCTGGAAGTCTTCGCGGTGGTGATGATGCTGGGCGGCAGCGACATGCCGGTACTGATGAGCGAGACCTTCGACTGGCAGTTCCTCTATCAGCAGACCGGCGCCGCCTCCGCCTACGCGGTGTTGATCATGCTGATCTCGGTGGTCATCACCGGCTGCTACCTCAAGTTCCTCAACGTTCCGAAGGAGGCACGCTGATGAAATCCACGACATCCGAGGCCATCATGCCGGCTCCCGTGTCTTCTCGTTCCGATTCCCAGGCCCCGGCGCAGGCGCAGAGCGCACACAAGCCACGCCGTCATGACATGGCCTGGAAATGGCTGTTCCGTGCCGGTGTCGCGATTCTGGTGCTGTGGGTGCTGGTGCCCATCGCCCTGCTGATGCTCAACAGTGTCAGCACCCCGGAGCAGATCAGCGGCTGGCCCAAGACCCTGACCCCGGCGCTGAGCTTCGAGACCCTCGACTTCTTCTGGCACTACCAGGGCGTGATCAGTGCGCTGGGCAACTCGCTGCTGGCCGCCGCCTTCACGATGGTGATCGCCATCGTGCTCGGCGCTCCCGCCGGATATGCGCTGGCCCGCTTCGTGTTTCCGGGCATGAACGCCTTTCGTCTGGTCATCATCCTGTCGCGGGCCTTCCCGATGCCGCTGCTGGCGCTGCCGCTGGCCGTCATCTTCATCCAGGTGGGCATCGATGACTCCATCCTGGGGCTGGCGATGGTCCACGCCACCCTGGCACTGCCCTTCGCGGTGCTGATCACCTCGAGCCTGTTCATGGGCATTCCGGTGGAACTCGAGGAAGCCGCCTGGCTGATGGGGTGCAATCGTTGGCAGGCCTTCCGCCGCGTGGTGCTGCCGCTGGCCGCGCCGGGCATCACCGCCTCTGCGGTATTCGCCTTCGTGATCTCGTGGAACGAGGTGTTCGCCTCGGCGATTCTCACCGTCGAGAACCGCACCCTGACGGCCTTTCTGGTCCAGAGCCTTTCCGAGTCGCCCGCCGAGATCAAATACGCCGGCGGCCTGATCCTGGTCGTCCCGGCGCTGCTGTTCCTGTTCGCGATCCGCAAGTACCTGTTCAGCATGTGGGGCATTTCCAACCGCTAGCGTACGGCCCTTCATCCGGCCAATGCATGACGACGGCTGTCACCTGTCCATCCAGCGCCGTCGCTCACGATTACAAGGAGTCCGACCATGTCAGCCATCCAGATCAGTGCCGTACGCAAGCAGTTCGGCAAGCAGGAAATCCTCAAGTCCATCGATCTCGAGATCCGTGACAAGGAATTCACCGTGCTGCTCGGCCCGTCCGGCTGCGGCAAGTCCACCCTGCTGCGCATCATAGCGGGGCTGGAGTACGAGAGCAGCGGCTCGATCCGCATCGGCGAGCGTGAGATCACCTCACTGGCACCGCGGGATCGCCGCATCGCGATGGTGTTCCAGAACTACGCCGTCTTCCCGCACATGACGGTGGCGGAGAACATCGCCTTCGGCCTGCGCGTGCGCAAGGACAGCGAAGCGCACATCCAGCGCAAGGTGAAGGAAACCGCCGAGCTGATGCACATCGAGGACCGTCTGGATCACTACTCCGGCCAGCTCTCCGGCGGTCAGCGTCAGCGGGTCGCGGTCGCGCGTGCCCTGGCGATGGAACCGGAAGTGCTGCTGATGGATGAGCCGCTCTCGAATCTGGATGCGCTGCTGCGCCTGGAGATGCGCGCCGAGCTCAAGACCATCCTCGCCGCCTCCGACACCACCACCATCTACGTGACCCATGATCAGGTCGAGGCCATGAGCCTGGCCGACCGCATCGCGGTCATGAAGGGGGGCCAGATCGAGCAGTACGCGCCGCCCTCCGAGATCTACCACTATCCGGCGACCGAATTCGTCGGCAGTTTCATCGGCAATCCACCGATGAACTTCATCGCCCCGGATGCGCGCTGGCACCAGGCCGCCCCGGCCGCCAGCCAGATCCACAGGTGCGGTATCCGCCCCGAGGACTTCGAGGTGCGTTTCGAGCCCACCGAGGACTTCGCGCCGGTCCGTGTGCTGGTCACGGAGCTGCTGGGCTCCCACAAGCAGCTGACTGCTCGCTTCGGGGACGAGATGCTGCGCGTCAACGTACCGAGTGACCTGGAGATCGCCAATGGCAGTGACATCCACATCCGGCCGCTGGCCGAGAAGATGCGCTTCTATGACCACAGCGGCCAGCTGATGTCGGCGTGAGGCGTGTTGATCCCTTTCGACCCGAGCCTTTGATTGCGAACCTTTGATCCAGAACCTTTGATCCAGAACCTTTGATTTCGAACCTGTCATCCCGAACGGAGCCGACTTACATGAATGCCAAGCTCGACGCGCTCAGCTCTCACGACGTTCTCAAGCTCAACGACCTGGGCGGCTACACCGTGCCCACGCGTGGCCTCTACCCCTTCCAGTGGAACTGGGACGCCGCCATCACCGCGCTGGGCTGGCTGGCCGCCGGCGACGAAGCACGTGCCTGGCGTGAGGTCGAGCGCCTGCTGGAAGGTCAGTGGGACAACGGCATGGTGCCGCACATCGTCTTCCACGGTGACGCGGAAACCTACTTCCCGGGGCCGGAAGTCTGGGGCGTCAAGCATAGCCCGTCGACCAGCGCCATCTCCCAGCCGCCGGTGCTGGCCAGCGTCATGAAGCTGCTGTTCGAGGAAGGCCGTGACCGCCGGCTTGCCGAGGAGAAACTGGCCGCCACCCTGCCCGGCGTCATCCGCTATCACCTGTGGTTCTACCGCGACCGTGATCCGGAACATACCGGCCGCGTGTGCAGCTATCACCCCTGGGAGTCCGGCATGGACAACAGCCCCCAGTGGGATGGCCCGCTGGCTGGCGTGCCGCCGGTCGATGCCGAATACGTGCGTCGCGATACGGGGCTGGTCGACCCGTCCGAGCGCCCGCACAAGTACGAATATGATCGTTACATCTATCTGGTGAAGTTCTTCCAGCAGAACGAGCACGACGCCGAGGTGCTGTATCGCGACTGCCCGTACCGCGTCGAGGACATCAGCCTCATCTCCATCCTGCACCGTGGCACGCGCGACCTGATCGCGCTATGCGAAGAGGATGCCGGCGGGCTAGGCCTGGTCAACACCCACGGCGAGGCGCTTTACAGCCTCAAGCAGTCGCTGGCGCGCACCGAGGAAGGCGTGCAGGCGCTGTGGAGCGATGAGCTGGGCTGCTTCCTGAGCCGCGATGCGCGCGCCAACGTGCTGCTGGAGCACGTCACCACCGCCGGTATCCTGCCGCTGTTCGCCGGGGTCGCCAGCGGTGCCCAGGCGCAGCGCATGGGCGGCCTGCTCGAGGACTGGCTGGAACAGGCGCCCTTCGGTGTCGCCTCCACCCACCCGGCCAGCACCCGCTTCGAACCCAAGCGCTACTGGCGCGGGCCGAGCTGGCTGCACATCAACTGGATGCTGGCCATCGGCTGTGAGGAATATGGCATGTCCCGCGAGGCCGACCGGATCAAGCAGGCCAGCCAGCAGTGCATCGCGGCGGCAGGCTACTATGAATACTTCAATTCGGTGACCGGCGAAGGCTGTGGCGGTCGCGACTTCTCCTGGACGGCAGCGATGGACCTCTACTGGCTCAACCCGCTGGAGAGCTTCACCGCCAGCAAGGCGGCGTCCGGCGTCGAGGAGGTCTCCTGATGACTCAGCACGCCTCTCAACAGATGCAGGCGCCGCAGAAGGCACCGCTGACCAGGCAGGCTGTGCCGCCCATGCCGGCAACGTTCGCCAGC
This sequence comes from Cobetia sp. 5-11-6-3, assembly GCF_013374055.1. NCBI lineage: Bacteria > Pseudomonadati > Pseudomonadota > Gammaproteobacteria > Oceanospirillales > Halomonadaceae > Cobetia > Cobetia sp. 5-11-6-3. Next base: position 335,975 of record NZ_BLWJ01000004.1, read on the forward strand.
CGCGGCTTTCTGGACACGCATATCCGCTCGATCATGGACTTCTATCTGCCGCGCGCGGTGGATCAGGAACGCGGCGGCTACTTCCAGGCGTATCGTGATGACGGCAGCGTGTATGCACCCGCAGCGCGTCATCTGGTCAGCAGCACGCGGATGATCTTCAACTTCGCGATGGAATATCTGCGCACCGGTGACCAGGCGTGTCTGGCCGCGACCCGTCATGGCATCGATTATCTGCGCGAGGTGCATCTCGATCCGCAGACCGGTGGTTACCTGTGGTCGCTGAGCGAGCAAGGCGAGGCGGACCACACCAACCAGTGCTACGGACTGGCCTTCGTGATGCTGGCCTACGCGACGGCCTGGCGCGCCGGTATCGAGGAGGCCCGCGGCTGGCTGGACGAGACCCACGCCCTGATGGAGCAGCATTTCTGGTCGGAGCATCACGGTCTGTACGCCGATGAAGCCAGTGCCGACTGGCTGACACTGTCCGACTACCGTGGCCAGAACGCCAACATGCACGCCTGTGAAGCCATGCTGGCCGCCTTTGAAGCCACGGATGACGAACGCTATCTGGAGCGGGCCATGACCCTGGCCCGCAACATCTGCCAGCGTCAGGCCGCCAAGGCCGATGGCCTGATCTGGGAGCATTACGATCGCGACTGGAACGTCGACTGGGACTACAACCGCGACGACCCCAAGAACCTCTATCGTCCCTGGGGCTTCCAGCCGGGCCACCTGACCGAATGGGCCAAGCTGCTGCTGATGCTCAAGCGTCACCGCGATGACGACTGGCTGCTGCCGACCGCGAAGCGTCTGTTCGATACCGCGATGGATCTGGCCTGGGACGGCGAACGTGGTGGGCTCTACTACGGCTTCGCGCCGGATGGCACCATCTGCGACGACGAGAAGTACTTCTGGGTGCAGGCCGAGAGCCTGGTGGCCGCAGCGCTGCTGAACGAGGCCACCGGCGAGTCGCACTACGCCGAGTGGTATGAACGCCTGTGGGGCTACGCCTGGCAGCACTTCATCGACCATCGCTACGGCGCCTGGTATCGCCTGCTGAATGCCGACAACCAGCGCTTCGATGATCTCAAGAGCTCGCCCGGCGCCAAGTGTGACTATCACAGCCTCGGTGCCTGCCATGAGCTGCTGCGCGTGATCACGGACGACTGAGCCCTGTCGCACTGCGACTGCACCACCCGACACCCCGCCCTGTGCGGGGTGTCCTCGTATGAGGAGAGCCTTCTCTGCCCATCGCCGTCCGCCAGCATGCTCTATTTATTCGTACACCTATCATGTTTCTTTAGCGCGCCGCTCGTGACAATACTGAAACCCGCTGATCGCTCCACCAGAGGGCGACAGGCTCGGGGTCTCCCCGAGGCGGTGCCCGTGTCTGAGACGTCGTCACGACACAAGCGCGCACTGGACAGGAAGGCGCCTCACAAGTCGTTGCTATTCAAGCAGTTCTTACAAAAGAAGTTACTACACAAGCAGTCACTACAATAACAAGCGGAGTCCCACATGCCCCTCGCTCAACTCCTGGACTGGCGGTTGCATCTGCTGGTCGTGGTGCTATCTCTCGGCGCCGAACTGATCGGTATCCTCAAGTTCCCCCTCGGCCCCGGCACCCTGCTGCTGTTGCCCTTGTTCTATGCCTTCATTGCGGCCGTGCTGTGCAATCCGCACCTGTTCAGCGGCACGAAACGTGTCATCCCGCCGGTGGTCAGCGCGGCGGCAGGACCGGTCATCCTGCTGTCGATCATGCCGTTCATCGCCCGCTTCGGCTCCACCATCGGCCCGGCCATCGAGCAACTGATCTCGGCAGGTCCGGCGCTGATCCTGCAGGAGCTGGGCAATCTGGGCACCATGCTGATCGCGATGCCGATCGCGGTCGTGGTGCTCAAGATGGGCCGTGAGGCGATCGGCGCGACCTACTCCATCGCGCGGGAACCCAATATCGCGATCATCTCCGACAAATACGGCCTCAAGGGGCCGGAAGGTGTCGGCGTGATGGGCGTCTATGTCGTGGGTACCATGTTCGGCACCCTGTGGTTCGCGCTGATGGCGGGCTACCTGACCTCGCTGGACATCTTCGACCCGCGTGCGCTGGCCATGGCGTGTGGTGTCGGCAGCGGCAGCATGGTGGCGGCATGTTCCGGCGCCATCGCCGGTGCCCTGCCGGAGATGGGCGAGGAGCTGCTGGCCTTTGCCGGCGCCAGCAACCTGCTGACCTATGCCACCGGCCTCTACGTGTCCCTGTTCATCGCCCTGCCGGTCGCCGAGCGTCTGTTCACCTTCTTCAGCCGCAAGCGAGCCGGCGACAATGGCTCCATGAATGACGAGGAAGCCACGCTGGCCTCCGAGGCGCTGGTTGAAGATCGCCCGGAGAACCAGCTGGGCAAGACGGCACTGGTGGTCGCGGTCGTCTGCGTGGTCGGCTGGGTGGTCAACACCATCAACGGTGCCAGCCTGATCGACGCCGCCCCCGGCATGCTGATCCTCTACGTGATGACCATGCTCGGCCTTGGCGTCGCACGCCTGATGCCCTTCTATCTGCCGGCCATCGCCTGGGTGTCGCTGGTCAGCATCCTGATGACACTGCCATGGTTCCCGGGCAGCGGCTGGATCACCGAGCAGCTGAGCTTCGTCAACTTCCTCGCCATCGTCACGCCGGTACTCGGCTACGCGGGTCTGGCGCTGAGCAAGCGCGAGTTCAGCATGTTCCGCCAAGCCGGCTGGAAGCTGGTGATCATCTCGCTGCTGGTCTTCACTGGCACCTATATCGGCTCGGCGGTCGTGGCTCAGGCACTGCTCTGATCACACGGGCTTCGCACGTTGCTTCCCCCCTCTCAACACATTCAAGCCGGCACTCCAGGGTGCCGGTTTCCACAGGAATTCAGCATGCAACTACCCGAGAACATCGACGAGGCACTGCTGCGCAGCTGGCGTCATGAGTTTCATCAGCATCCCGAGACGGCCTTCGAGGAGCACCGCACCTCGGCGCGCGTCGCCGAGATCCTGCGTGCGGCGGGTCTCGAGGTCACCACCGGACTTGCCGAGACCGGCGTGGTGGCGGTGCTGGATGGCAATCTGGGGCCGGGACGTACCATCGGTCTGCGTGCCGACATGGACGCGCTGGATGTCACCGAGGCCAACGCCGTCTCACATTGCTCGCACACACCCGGCAAGATGCATGCCTGTGGCCACGACGGCCATACCACCATGCTGCTGGGCGCGGCCTGTACGCTGGCGCGTGATCCTGACTTCGCCGGGCGCGTGGTGTTCGTGTTCCAGCCCGCCGAGGAAAACGAAGGCGGCGGACGCCGCATGGTCGAGGATGGCCTGTTCGAGCAGTTCCCGATGGAGGCCATCTACGGCCTGCACAACTGGCCGGGACTGGCGCTGGGCGAAGCCGCCGTGCATGACGAGGCGGTGATGGCGGCCTTCGATGTCTTCACCCTGACCTTGAGCGGTCATGGCTGTCATGCGGCCATGCCGCATCTGGGCAAGGACACCATCCTGGCGGCCTGCCAGCTGGTGACCCAGCTTCAGGGGCTGATCAGCCGCGAGACGCCGGCCCACAAGACCGCGATTCTCAGCATCACCCAGTTCCATGCCGGCGATGCCTTCAACGTGATGCCGGAAGTGGTCGAGCTGCGTGGCACGCTGCGCTGTTTCGACCCGGCACTGCGGGCGTACCTGCAGCAGCGCTTCCATGATGCCGTCGATGCCATGGCGACCTTCCATGGCCTCAAGGTCGAGTTCGACTATCAGCCACGCTACCCGGCGACCCTCAATACTCCGGGACACGCCGAACGCTGCGCCAATGTCCTGGCACAACTGCCCGGCATCCAGAAGGTCCATCGCGATCTGCCACCCTCCATGGCCTCGGAAGACTTCGCTTATCTGCTGCAGGAGTGCCCCGGCGCCTATATCTGGCTGGGCAACGGCGAGGACAGCGCCTCACTGCACAACCCCAACTACGACTTCAACGACGCTGCCACCCCCATCGGGGTCAGCTATTGGACGTCACTGGTGCGCGAGTTGCTGACGCGCGATTGATGGCCACATGCCCTTGGCGGCAAGCGCGATGCGGATGACGTCGCCAGGCGCGGCGTTGAACTTGATCAAGGACCATCGCAATCTACACAGTGTCATGACTCTGGTGAGGAAGGAGCGACATGAAAATCAGCGTGATCGGCAGGGAAGCCATTGGCGCACGGAGCCGTACGGCGCTCTCAAGGGCAGGGTTTGAGGTGGCGGGCGAAGTGGCAGACAAGGTGACGGACCAGGTGACGGCCGAGACGGCGGGCGCTGCGACCGCCACGGTGGAGCAACGCTGCCACGCGCCTCATGAGCAGAGCGAGGCCGAGCGGTGGTTCGATACGCATGCACGGCCGCGTGAGCGATTCACCAGCGAGGTCTACCTGCTGGCGCTGGCAACCTCCCAACAGGTGCAGAAGGTACTGACCGGCAAGGAAGGCCTGCTGCGACTGGCACCGCCGGGCAGTGTCATCGTCGATCTCTGCCGGGGCGATGTAAACATCAGCCGTGAGCTGGCCGTGCAGACCCGGCTGGCTGGCCATCACTGGCTGGAAGCGGCTTCCAGTCGCGACCCTCGCGATGAGAGCGAAGGCCATCTCACGCTGCTGGTCGGCGGTGATGACGCCACCGTGCAACGCATGACGCCCCTGCTCGAGGCCATCGCTACCCGGCACCTGCACGTCGGGGATGCCGGCTGTGGGCATGCGGCCGTGCTGGCCAATGACTATCTCCACGCCGCCCATCTCATCACCACGGCAGAGGCGATCGCGATGGCCTATCGCGCCGGGGTGCGGCCTCACGCCTGCATCGATGCCATCAATCTGGGGGCCGGCCGCAGCGCCGTCAGCGAGGTGAATTTCCCGCGCTGGGTGCTGCCGGGAGATTATGATTCCGGTATCTCCACCGGCGCCCTGCGCCGCGACCTGCGCCTGGCGCGCAGCTACGTGACCACCCTCAAGCTGCCTTCCGGGTTGATGAAGGCGGTCTTCGATCGCTGGCAACCACCCGAACTGTGCCCGGCGGATGAAGATGACATCCATCATCTGTGTGATCGCTGGCTCAGTGATATTCCCGCTCAACTGCGTCACACCTCATCACCTGCCACCGATGCCCCGAGCACGCCGACCGACGCCGGGGCGCCTCGCTCATCAGGTCGCGATGCCTCGGCGCCGGGCAGGGTGACGGATGGCTCCCGGCCGCCTGCCGAGAAAGCCTGAGCCCACCCCCATCGCGGGCTGACGCGTCTTGTCTTCGCCCCCGACAGGCCTACTCCTGACGGGGGCCACTGAAGGCCGTGATCCAGCGCTCCAGGTGGCGCAGAAGTTGAAGACTGGCCCGTGGCATGCGCCGTCCGATCCGCGTGATGATGTGGGCGCGTGCCTGGCGAAAGGCGCTGCATTCCACATCACGAGCGATCAATACGCCCTCCTCCAGCTCGCGCGCAGCCGCGAAGGCCGGCAGCAGCGTGATGCACAACTCCGAGCGTGCGGCCTGCTTGAGCACCTCCATGGAATTGGTCTGCATCACCATGTGGGGACGTACGCCCGCGTCACGAAAGCCGTCATCCATGAGCTGACGCACTCCATGGGTGGGGCCCCACAACGCCATGGGATGCGCTGCCACCTCTTCCAGGGTCAGCGCATGGTTCACCGCCGCCAGCGGATGCTCCGGGGACATCATCGCCACCAGCGGTTGTGGGCTTGAATGCCAGAAGCGCAATTGAGGGTGCACGCGTTCGTGGTACATCAGGCCGATATCCGCCTCATCCTCGACCACACGGTCGATGATGCTCTGCATGCTGCCGGTATTGACCTTGAGGGTGATCCCCGGGTACTGGGACCGGAAGGCGCGCAGGGGGATGTTGACGAGATCGCCCACGAAGCCTTCGCCGATGATCAGGCGAATCTCGCCGGTTTCCAGCCGCTGGTAGGCATCCAGACGCTCACCGAAGCTTTGATCCAGCTGTTCGCGCTGCTGAATGTAGTCCAGCAGCATCTCGCCCACTCGTGTCGGCTGTACGCCATCACGGGTTCGCTCGATGAGCGTGGCGGCCATCGCCTCTTCCAGCAATCCGATCTGGCGACTGACCGCTGACGGCGCGATATCCAGTCGAGCGGCAGCCTGCCGGATCGACCCCGCTTCAATGGTGACCTGAAAATAGACGAGGCGTTGATGCGGAATATCCATGAGTGAACGCTGCGCAAGAGGTTGAACTGAGGCCAGACATCCCGCATGTCCATGACCCTACGGAGGAACGTCTCGAAGGCCACGACCCGATGCCTTGACGTCGCGGGGACTGGGAAGCACGCTCGAGAAGAGCACTTGACACGAGAAAGACTCACGTGGATGCAGAGGCCGGCTATCAGCCGCCCGGCGGTCAGCGACTCCTGCCTCACTACGCAACAGCGTACCAGATACATGCCCGAGAAGGCGGAGTGAGTGTCGCCTGCCGTGATATCTTCGCAACCTGATTGTGCCAGACGAGGATATTCCCCTCTCGGCTGACTCTGTCGGCCGACTCTGCCGGCCGACACTCGGGTGATTCTGAAGCCCGACGTTGATTGCGGTAACATGACCCCACGACCGCGACAGATTCGATGCGGCTCCCCACGACAAGGAGATATGCCATGTTGACCATCTCCAGTTCGGTGACACTGGCGGATTGGGAAATCGACCTCACCCAGATTCGTGCTCAGGGCAATGGCGGCCAGAACGTCAACAAGGTGGCGTCAGCCGTCCACCTGCGGTTTGACGTGCAACGCTCCACCCTGCCCTCGTTCTACAAGGAACGCCTGATGCAGTTGTCGGATCAACGCATCAGCAAGGACGGCATCATCATCATCAAGGCCCAGAGCCATCGCACCCTTGAACTCAACAAGGAAGATGCTCTGGCACGCCTCAAGGCGCTGATCCTCGATGCCGTCAAGGTACAGAAGGCACGCCGCGCCACTCGCCCCAGCAAGGGCGCCAAACGGCGGCGGGTCGACAGCAAGACTCGCAAGGGCAAGATCAAGGCGATGCGCGGCAAGGTCCAGGACTGATCCGGCGCCCACGGCGGATCGACACACTCAGCGCTGATCGGCAGGCCCGGGGCTTGATCAGACAGGCTCGGCAACGGGCCTTCCACCTCTCAAGGAAGATGTGACATGCGCACTCTCGCAAGCTCACTGGTATTGGGCGGCCTGCTGGCCGTGGGGATGGTCTGGAGTGGCAGCTATCTCAAGGAAGCGGCACAGGTCTGGGAGGCGTCCAACCGGGTGGTGACGGTCAAGGGCCTGGCAGAGCGGGACGTCAAGGCAGACCTGGCTCTCTGGCCACTGCATTTCAGCGTCAATGCCAACCACCTGTCCGACCTGCACGAGGCGCTGGCTGATGATGAACGCAAGATTCGGGACTTTCTCACCGCTCGCGGCTTCCCGCCCGAGCAGATCAGCGTGACGTCACCGCAGGTAACCGACCTGCATGCCAACAGCTACAACGCACAGCGCCCTGACGAGCGCTACCGCGCCGAGGCCACGGTACTGGTGCGCTCGCCCGAGGTGGACCTCGTCAAGCAGAGCGCTTCCCGTACCGGCGAGCTGGTGCGTGACGGCATTCTGCTGTCGGCGGACTATGCCTACCGCACCGAATTCCTGTTCACGGGGCTTGCCGCTCTCAAGCCGGAGATGATCGCGGCCGCCACCGCGGATGCACGGCGTGCCGCGCAACAGTTCGCCGAGGATTCCGGCAGTCAGGTGGGGCATATCAAGCATGCAAGCCAAGGCTACTTCTCGATCTCGGATCTCGACAGCTATACCCCCGACATCAAGCAGGTCAGGGTCGTCACCACCATCGACTACACGCTCAGTCACTGACCTCCCGGCGGGCGGGCAATCGCCCCCGCCGCTCCTTATCGCCTTTCATGATTTCCTCGACAGCGGAGCCTGCATGTCCGACACCGTTCTCAGCAAGACCCAGACCAGCTTCTATCGTCGCCTGTTCGTGGCGCATCTCATCGCCCACGAGATCGCCAGCGTGCCGGACATCATCGAGGCCACCGGCATGCCGAGGCGCACCGCCCAGGACACCATCTCGGCACTTGCCGAACTCGAGATTGTCTGTGAATTCCAGCATGCGGAAGGTCAACGTCACAACATCGGTCACTACGTGATTCGGGACTGGGGGCCAATCAATGCCCAATGGGTCGCCGACAACGCCGCACGACTGCAACGAGTGCTGGGCTACGCGTGATTGATCGCCACGCGCGATTCGATGCACTGCTGACGCTGGGCGTCTGCACGATATGGCAGAGTCATTCTGGAGGGAGTTGAGACATGTTGACGGCGGACATCTGGACAAGCGCTCTCGAGCACGCCGTCATCGCCGTGATCATCCAGCTGATGCTCTGGCCAGTCTTCACGCTGTGGTCGTCTGGCGCCATTGCGGTCGCCATCTTTCTGGGCCGGGAAATTGCCCAGCACGAGTACAAGGGGGGTGGCCCCAAGGCAGTGGCCTGGGATCATGGCCTGCTGTACCACTGGAACTGGGACTCCAGCCTGGACGTGGCCCTGCCGCTGGTGTCATGCGTGATCTGCGCGACACTGGTGCAGGCTGCAAGACATTGGCGCAGGCGCTCTGCCTGAGCCGGAACGGCTGTGTCAGCCCCGCCTCGATACCGCTGCCCCGGCATCGAGTCATCCTGCCTGTACCGCAATTCCCTTGTGCACGTCTGAGGCACGCACTCTCAGCCAGAGTACGCCACTGGGGATACCTCGACCTGACGCTTCCTGCGTCGGATCGGGTGCTGCGCACGACTCTTGAGATACTCCGCCAGCGTCTTCGGCTCGATGCTGGGATGCTGATAGACGTAATCCTCCGTGATGATCGACAGGAATTCGGCACTGCGTGCCCCCGCGACCTCTATCCCCAGCACGAAGTCCTGTCCCTGATGCACCTCGAACAGGAAGTTGGGGGCTTGCGCCGCACAGGTCCTTGCCACGTAGCCATCCCCCAGACTTTCCTTGAGGATGGAACGCTCCGGGTTGAACCGACTCTCCATGTAAATGTTAACCGTTTTCATTCTCACCTCCCTTGAAGGCAAGCCAGTATATACTAGAAATCTAATACTCACAGCATCAAGAAAGCCATGCGAGCATGACCCGGCCTCGCAGATCGAGCCTTTCTTGATCTTGATCAATAAGCGCAATAACTCAGCAATATCAATATGTTGAAATGATATAACACGACCGGATGCAAGCCCTGACCCACTCTCGCTCACCGTATCAGATGCTCATGTCCTTTCATCCCGCGACAAAAGAAGAGGCCAACCGAACTCTCGGCTGGCCTCTATCTGGACTCTGGTCGGGACACTGGCGGACGAGGACGTCAAACCGGCTCATGTCTCTCTCATGTCTCTCTTATGAAAACGATCAAAGACTTCCATCGACAGCCAATTCACCTCTCGCCTCGCTCAGCGCTTTCTGGGCTTCCGTCAATTTCTTCTCTTTCTTCTCTATCTTGTCCTTGTCACCATCCGACAAGGCGTCTTCCAGCTCCTGTCGACGCTCCCCGACCTCCTCCTCCCTTTCGCGGATCTTCTGCTCTCTTTCCTTGTGCAAGGTGGATTCATCACAGCCATTTTCCACAGCCGCGAGCGCTTTCTTCAAGCCTTCCACCTTATGGGCATTTCCCTGCGCATTGGCATCCTCGAGCTCCTGCTTGATCGAATCTGCCTTGTCCTGACAACCAGTCACGAGTTCTGGAGAGGCCGCGGACACGGAAGATGCCAAGGCACTCAGCCCCATGGCAATCAATGGCAATGCGATAGCTCGGCCGAGGGTAGCGTCTCTGGACATGATCTTTTCCTGGGTGGTGGGTCTCGACCCACCAGTACCGTAATCGCTAATAGAAGACAAGCGAGAAGCACTGTCACGAGTTCACTGACAGCCAGCCATTGCACCTGGAAACCACAGAACCTGGAGACCGGCATCCATGCCCGTGCACCGATAGCCCCTTGAACCAGCGAAAGATCGTCAGCAAGTGAGCAAGGACGAAATCATGACGATAAAGTAGAACGGCAGGACGAGACGAGAAGACGAGAAGACGAGAGCAGAAGGATAGCGCTCGAGAAAGGACAACAGACCATGAGCGCTGGCAGCGCTCTGAAAGAACGCAAAGAAGCCAGCTCAAGGAGCTGGCTTCTTTGCAACGATGACCGAATGAACTGGGATCATATAGGGATCATCGCTCGGAATTCAGAGGCTTTCAAGCGAATGAAAATCTTCTGAACCCCTTCAATTCTGGTCGGGACGACAGGATTCGAACCTGCGACCTCTGCAACCCCATTGCAGCGCGCTACCAAGCTGCGCCACGTCCCGACTTCGTCCTTGAAAGGCTTCCCCCTCAAGACGAGACGTAATGTACCGCATTGATCTCAAAAAGAAAAGCCCGATATGAACATTTCTTGTCATTCGTCGCGCAAGCGCGTGACTCGCGACCCGTGGCGCTCCGGAAAAGATTGAATTCTCCCATGGGACGAACCATGTTCTAGTCATGACCCCATCAGTACCACTTGATAGGAAGGATGACATGGCGAACGTTCATTTCACTCTCACGACGCACCTGAAGAACGGGCAAACCGTCAGCGGCGACCCGATCAAGGTCAGTGCCAGTAGCACGCCGCAAACGGGCAACACGATACAGAAAGGGGACTGGCCGGCACTGGACGCCCTGTCACCCAACTTCCCCGTCACCGTCACGAAAGTGGAAGAAGATGATGACGGCAACACCCTCGTGGCACTCACCGAGTCGGACAAGCCTGACCCCTCGGACCCGGACAGCTATCGCTACACGCCGTGGAAATAGCCTCGGACAGGCAGCCACACGAGAAAAGATGCATCGGCCAGCCATTGGCAGTATCGTCCAAACAGCATGAGGACTATCTCATGAAAGTCGAGCCTGTCGCCGGGCCACTGCTGCCCTGCCGCCTGTCATCGAGGACAGGCGGCCCCTGAGGTGATGGTGAGTCACGCCCCCCGCACAGGCGAGAAACGTTGGGGCATAGTGAAACCGGAAACGGCTTTGCTCGAGTAGGCTGACACTGAACAACGACCAACGTCACATGAGCCTTCATCATCAGCCGATGCCTGAAGCATCCGACTGGCCCAATGACCGTCGAGGTACCATGACTCGTCTTGCAAAAATGGTAGGCACCAGCTGGCGCTGGTTGGTTGGCGAGAATGGCTCCGCACGACAGATTCTGCACCACGGGTTTCTGGTATCCGCCGTCCTGATCGGCCTGTTTTCCGCTGTCTTCAACTATCTGATGGAGCTGACGGTCCCCGCGTACAGCGTGGCGCTTGCCGTCATCAGTCTGATGGTCATGGTGATGTGGTATCGCTCACGTTTCCACGGGGAGTTCAGCCGCATGTCCTGGCTGTTCTGCACGCTGGTGACCTTCGTGATGCTGCCGGGCAACTGGGTCTTCAATCACGGCGCCTCGGGCCCGACGCTGCTGTTCTATCTCATGGCCGCCGCTTACGTGCTGGGGGTTCTCCCGCCGGACCGTCTGCGTCGTGGCGTCATCATCAGCGGCCTGATGCTGATGCCCTGGATTCTGCTGTGGGGGGAGATGGCCAACCCGCAACTGGTCTCCTCCTACGCGAGTACCGCGATGCGCAGCCTGGACATGGGGGTCAGCTATACCCTGGCGTTCGGACTGCTGAGCCTCGTGATCGCCGGTTATGCCAAGCGCATTCGAGAGGAGCGTGATCTGGCTCGCGCCTATGCAAAGAAGCTTGAACGCCTGAGCCGACTGGACAGTCTGACCGGACTCTACAATCACCGCACCATCCATGAACACGCCGAACACCACCTCAGCGGACGCGACATCAGCTGTCTGCTGATCTGTGATCTGGACCACTTCAAGCAGATCAATGATGCCCACGGCCACCCCTACGGCGACCAGGTCCTGGCGCACTTCTCGATGCACATCCAGACGTTGAGCCGAGAATACTCAGGCAAGGCCGGGCGTTATGGGGGAGAGGAATTCATGATCCTGCTGCCGGGCAATCTTGCCGTGGCCCGAGAATTCGATCGCCAGTTGCGTGAAAGCTGTGAGGCGTCTCCCCTGGCCCACGGCGTGATCCGCTTCAGTACCGGGGTCAGTGAACGGCGCCATCCGGATACCCTCAGCAGCTGGGTGCAACGCAGCGACGAGGCGCTCTACCACGCCAAGGCCAGCGGCCGTGATCAACTCATCGTCGATCACGACATCAGCATGGTGTGAGGCCAGGCCTCTCCGGCAATCAGATCTGCCTGCGTTGCGAGTCGTTCGCCACGATTCGCCCTCTACGATTTACCCCCTACGATTCGCCCTCTACGAGACGGCCCCCGCAAATCAAGATTTGCGGGGGGCCGTCTCGTGGTATCTGACCTGAAGGTTCAGGGGCAGTCAGCCAGTGCCGCGAACGGCATGTCGCTCAGCGCTCCCCTTTCAGCCACTCCAGATTGATCTCGTGCTGACCATTGTCATCGGTGATGAAGATGGTGCCCTCGGAGATCATCATGGTCCACTTGATGTTGCGTGGCAGGGATTCGGTGATGGCGTCCAGTGCGCCCTCAGGAACCGCGGCAATGCTCAGATTGGACAGTCCAGCCACTGCCGGCACCACCTTGGTTTCCCAGACGCGCAGGCTACCGTAGGCGAGCAGCGAGGTGCGCTCGGTGCGCCGCGAACACCAGGTCAGGCGCTCGGCATCCGGCTGGCCCACCTCGATCCAGTGCAGCACGCGGCCATCCAGACTCTTCTCCCACAGCGCCGGTTCATCGACGTCTGACAGACCACGCCCGAATGCGATGTTCTCGCTGTACCACAGCGCATGGCCCAACAGGCGAACACACAGACGCAGCTCGGTTTCAGAGGGGTGACGGGCAACGGTAAAACGCAGGGTCTCGTAGACACCACGATCAAGGTCGGTCAGCGAGAGATCAACCTTGTAAGGCGTGGAAGACAGGGCCATGAAAGTCTCTTATTGAAAAGCGGATGCTCGGCAGGACATCTCCCGCCAGCGACCCACGCAGCCAGGACAAGCCTGTCTGCGTGGCGATGAAAGCGCAGAGTCTACCCTAGCCGGCGCCGCAACGCTTGCGACGAGCGTCAAAGCCCTGACGCCGCATGCCTCACCCCAGCAGACGCGCGACCACGCCATCCGCCGCCGCGAGGTCTTCCAGCGACTCACGCGCAAGGATGAGCTCACGCCCGAGTGCCAGGGCACGGCGCTCGGCACGCGCCCGCACGGCATCATCGTTGATCGACTCAAGCTCCAGCACGTGCGCAAGCCCGATGGTGCGACGAATCAACTCACAGCCCGCATAACCCAACGCATCACGCAGGATACGGCTCAGCAATCGTTCCGCCACCCCGGGTGCCGCAAAGCTGGCATCCGACGTGTGGGCGGCCTGCTCACGATACTCGCGGGCAAAGCTTTCCCAACTGGCGACCGCCTGGGCACGCAACTGCGCCACGTAGCCACGCCTGTCGCCCACCTCACCCTCGAGTTCGGTATGCGCGCAGGCTGCCAGCCACAGCGCCGCCAGCCAGCTGCCGATATCGAAGCCCGCCGGACCGAAGAAGCCGAATTCCGGGTCGATGACCTTGGTGCTGTCTTCACGCACGAAGATCGATCCCGCATGCAGGTCGCCATGCAGCAGCGCCTCGGGCGTGGACAGGAAGCGCTGCTTGAGCTCCGCCACTTCCACTTTGAGTGCCGCGTCCTGCCACAGGGCTTCGGCATCCGCGCGCAGCGCCGGATTGATGCTGTTGCGCTCGTGATCGCAGAAAGGATCCACGAAGAACAGGTCTTCGGTGATCTTGCATTGATCGGGATTGGTGAAGCGTGCGACGCGCGCCTTCTTGTCGTGGGCATCGAGTGCCAGATCACTGCTGCGATAGAGCGTCGTGGCCAGAAAATGCCCCATCTGCGCGCCCAGCTCAGGTAACACTGTGCGCTCAAGAAAGGCGTGTCGCAGATTGCGGTGATCGCCGATATCTTCCATCACGATCGCCGAGCGGGCTTCCTCGAAGTGATAGAGCGCCGGCACCAGTTCAGGCGCGCAATCGGCCTCGAACTGCAGCGTCTCGGCCTCGATGCGCACCCGCACCAGCGACAGCGGCCAGCTTTCGCCGATGATGCGCACCCAGGGCAGCCCCTGCTTGACGATCACCGAGGTTGAGCGGTCCGGCGTGCAGACGCGATAGACATAGTTGATGTTGCCATCGCCGATCTCCTCGACCAGCAGGTCACTGGCCGTCGCAAAGCCCGGCAACTGATCATTGACATGCTGGCGTGCGAAGGCAATGACATCGGCGTCATCCCGGAATTGATACTCGATGGAAGGTGCCTGGCTGGCGTGAGGGTCTTGAACGGTCATGGCAGGTCTCAGCGCGGAATCATGAAGCCGCCGTCCTGAATGCCCTCTCCAATGCATGGCGAGAGGAGCATCCAGGCTCTCAGTTTATTCCAAAAAGAAATAAACAGGCGATCAGTTATAGCGAGAAGATGCCTGCAATGGCCACGAATGACAAGACCTGCCGAGTGAGTTTCGTTCAACTCGGCAGGCGGCAGGTTCATGCAGTGCGCGGGGTCACTGGATCGGGGCCAGCAGATAGGCCGCCCGCGACACCAGCTTGCGCCACATGGGCCTCGCCTCCAGCTCCTCGCAGCTGATCTCGCGACAATGACGGAAGTCCTCCTCGAGCATGGCCTCCACCTCTGCCGCGAACTGGTGATCCGGCACGAAGGCCGTGACCTCGAAGTTCAGACGGAAGGAGCGATTGTCGAGGTTGACTGTCCCGATGGTCGCCGTGTGACTGTCCATCAACATCACCTTCTGATGCAGAAAGCCCGGCTGATAGCGGAAGACGCGCACGCCCGAGCGAATCATGTCGGAGAGGAACGAGAAGGCCGACAGGAACACCAGCAGATGATCGGGACGTTCGGGGATCATCACCCGCACATCCACGCCTCTCAGCGCTGCCAGCTTCAAGGCATCCTGCACGCCCTGGTCCGGCACGAAATAGGGGCTGGTGATCCAGATGCGGCTGACCGAGGAGTGGATGGCCTGCTGAACCAGCAGACTGGCTGTCTCGCGACGGTCCGCCGGGCCGGAAGGCACGATCACCACGTGCTGACATTCTTCACAGCTGATGCGCGGCTCCCACTCCAGCGACAGCACCTCGCCAGTCGCCCAGTGCCAGTCCTCCCAGAAGGCCTCCTGCAGCCCCATCACGCTGGGTCCTTCCAGCTTGAGGTGAGTATCGCGCCAGGCGCCGTAGCGCTCGGAATGGCCCAGATACTCATTGCCCACATTCAGTCCGCCGACAAAGCCCACTCGGCCGTCGATGACGGTGATCTTGCGGTGATTGCGGAAGTTGATCTGGAAGCGGTGCCGCCAGCCCCGCGAAGAGTTGAAGGCACTCACCTCGCAGCCGGATTCCAGCAGATCATTGAGGTACCCATCCGGCAGCTTGCGCGAGCCGATCTCGTCATACAGGAAACAGACCCGCACGCCACGTTCGGCACGCTTCATCAGAGCCTGCTTGAGCCGTACACCGAGCTCATCATTTCGCACGATGAAGAACTGGATGAGGATGTAATCCTCGGCCGCCTTGATGGCCGCGAACAGGGCATCGAACGTCTCCTCGCCATTGATCAACAGCTTGGCGCGATTGCCGGTGGTCACCGGCATCATCGCCAGACGTTCGATGGCATCCAGGTGTGTGGGGTTGCCGCCCAGCGGACGCGAGAGCCAGGGGGAGAGCTTGGGACGAAAACGCATCAAGACGCGTCGCATCGTCGAGTCACGCTCCTCGCGGGCACTGACATAGCCATAGAAACGGGGACGCCCGAATACCCAGTAAAGCGGCAGGGCGACGTAGGGGAAGGTCAGCAGACACAGAATCCAGGCAATCGCACCCTGTGAGGTACGACTGGACATCAGGGCCATGACGGCGGTCATCGCACCCAGAATGTGACTGCTCAACAGCAGAAAGCCAAGTAACCAGGCGGTCATTGCAGCTCCATTGCAGGCGTCAGGGTCGCCAGATTATGCCACAGCTGCGCTGGCAACGATGCCTCGGCGTGGCAGAGTCCAGATGCGCAGAACCCCGCCGATGTCATGACACGGGCGGGGTTCCTGGCTCATGTCCTCACGGACATGACGTACACATCACGCAGACGGCCTTCAGGCGCGGCTGGCGATGATTTCCTTCCACTTGGCCGGGCCGGTCTGGTGCACGGAGACACCTGCACTATCGACCGCCACGGTGACCGGCATGTCCTCGACCTCGAATTCGTAGATCGCTTCCATCCCCAGGTCTTCAAACGCCAGCACGCGGGACTTCTTGATCGCCTGGGCGACAAGGTAGGCGGCGCCGCCGACCGCCATCAGGTAGCTGGACTTGTTGTCACGGATGGCGTCGATCGCGGTCGGGCCACGCTCGGCCTTGCCGACCATGCCCAACAGGCCGGTCTCTTCCAGCAGCGTACGCGTGAACTTGTCCATGCGGGTCGCGGTGGTCGGGCCAGCCGGACCGACGACTTCGTCACGGATCGGATCGACCGGGCCGACGTAGTAGATGAAGCGACCTTTCAGATCCACCGGCAGCTGCTCACCACGTGCCAGCATCTCGGTCATGCGCTTGTGGGCCGCATCACGCCCGGTCAGCAGCTTGCCGTTGAGCAGCAGGGTGTCGCCCGGCTGCCAGCTCTGTACTTCCTCGGGCGTCACGGAGTCGAGGTTGACGCGCTTGACGCTGTCGCCCGCTTCACGGGTGATTTCCGGCCAGTCCTCGAGCTTCGGTGCCGGCAGTTCTGCCGCGCCGCTGCCATCCAGGGTGAAATGCACGTGACGGGTCGCCGCGCAGTTCGGGATGATCGCTACCGGCTTGTTGGCCGCGTGGGTCGGGTAATCCATGACCTTGATGTCGAGCACGGTGGTCAGACCGCCGAGGCCCTGTGCGCCGACCCCCGTCGCGTTGACCTTCTCGAACAGCTCGAGACGGATCTCTTCGGCGCGGTTGGAGGCACCACGCTTCTGCAGTTCCTGGATATCGATCGGCTCGAGCAGGGATTCCTTGGCCAGCTGCATCGCCTTCTCGGCGGTACCGCCGATGCCGATGCCCAGCATGCCAGGCGGACACCAGCCAGCGCCCATCTTCGGAATCTGTTCCAGCACCCAGTCGACCACGGAGTCGGACGGGTTGAGCATCGCGAACTTGGACTTGGCTTCGCTGCCGCCGCCCTTGGCCGCGACGTGGATCTCGACGGTATCCCCCGGCACCAGCTTGTGGTGGATGATGGCCGGCGTGTTGTCCTTGGTGTTGGCACGCTTGCCGTCCGGGTCTGCCAGCACGGAGGCGCGCAGCACGTTGTCCGGCAGCAGATAGGCGCGGCGGACGCCTTCGTTGACCATGTCATCCAGGCTCATCTCGGCCTCGAAGCGCACGTTCATGCCGACATGGACGAAGACGGTGACGATACCGGTGTCCTGACAGATGGGACGATGACCCAGGGCACACATCCGGGAGTTGATCAGAATCTGCGCGATGGCATCCTTGGCGGCCGGATTCTCCTCACGCTCGTACGCCGCGTTCATGGCGTCGATGAAGTCCTTCGGATGGTAGTAGGAGATGTACTGCAGCGCGTCGGCGACGCTCTGGATCAGGTCATCCTGGCGGATCACGGTCATCAGGATCGGCTCCTCAAGGGCAAGCGATGGAAAAGACAGGCACACTGGCGCCCAGGGCGTCAGGCCGATTACTGTTGTCAGGGACAGAAATCGCGCCACCATGGGGCGGGCGCCGGGTCAGGTGGCCAGGATTATACCTCAAGCGAGCACGCGGCGGCAGAGCGAATCCTGCAACCCGCATGTCAGGACATCCCAGCTCATCCAGCGCAAATGACGGGCGTGGAGACTGCCATCATGCCCCGCGCGATGACCCCCGATTCACTGCCACCTCTTCACTGCCACTTCCCCTCGCGAGCGACTCATGACATCAGGCTTCAACGCGTTTCGCCCTCTCACCTGCTTGACGATAGCCTCGCTGACGCTGCTGTCGGGCTGCATGCAGCATTCCCGGTCGGACACTGACGAGGCCTCGGGGAGCTATCAGCGGATGGAGGCCAGCACCGAGAGTCAAAGCAATTCTCGCGTGCGCCATCTGGTTCTGCATTACACCGATGATGATCTCACAGGCTCTCTGATCAGCCTCACCGGCGCTGACGTCAGCGCGCATTACCTGCTCTCGGCACCTGCAGATGGCGAAGCGCTTCCCCGTGTCTACCCGCTGGTGTCAGAGAACCGCCGCGCCTGGCACGCCGGCATCAGCCAGTGGGATGAACGCGGCCACCTCAACGACACCTCCATCGGCATCGAGATGGTCAATGCCGGGCCCGAAGCGCTCACGCCCCTGGCACCCGGGCAGACGGAGACCCGAGCTTCCGGCGTGGCAAGGCGCTGGTCCCCTGATCGCCACTTCGCGGCCTGGAACGAGCAGCAGATCGCGGCCTTGATCGCGCTGGCCTCCCCCATTGTGCACCGCCATGACATCAAGGCAGTGGATGTCGTCGGACACTCCGACATCGCCCCGGACCGCAAGACCGACCCGGGCCCGCGCTTCCCCTGGCGCCGTCTGCATGAAGCCGGCATAGGGGCCTGGCCACGGGATGCCGACGTCAGCTGCTTTCGACGACAGATGGCCAGCGATGGACTGCCCGCAGAGAAGACCTTGATCGCGGCACTCGCCCACTATGGTTATCCAGTGGAGGCCGAGCGACCCTGGATGGCGATCGCCGCGTTCCAGGCGCACTTTCGCCCCGGGGCCATCAGTGGCCAGTTTGATGCGGAAAGCGCCGCGATCCTGCTGGCCCTCAACATGCGCTATCGCCAATCGACGCCCTGTCAGGCCCGGTGAACCGGGGAATTTCCGTCATCCAATCGTCATTCATCTGTCACATTGCTGCCGCAGCATCGACACTTCCCTGACACCTGGAGCGGTGTTGCATGGCACTTTGCCAACGGCCGTCTACTCTGGGTACAGACATGACCAGAGAGGGTCATGGATCCACACGCTTGCGACTGGCGAGGAGACGCCGGAACCCCCATCACGATGAGGTTCATCATGGCCGATAACATTCTCAGTGCAGTACCCGATACGGCAGACGACATGCCAACCACCCCTCTCCCCGGAGCGCTCGGGTTCGTCGTCTGTGATGACAAGCGCATCTATGGGGCAGGCATGAGCGAGGAAGACTGTCTCGACAATGCCCTTGAATGCCTGTGCGGCTTCTGTGAGCGCAGCGCGCTCAAGAAGATGCTGGAACTGTGTCAATCCGGTGTGCGCTATCCGCTGCGCCAGCTTCCCGCCAGCCAGGCCTGCGTCAGCAATTGCCAGGTCTCCGGCCCTACCGATCATTATCGTATCCATGACGGCGTCGCCTATGCTCCGGAAGAATTCGTGACACCTCTCTCGGCGTAAGCCATTCACGCCACTTTTACCCGCCCCCTGGCTCGCACCCTGCATCGCGTCCTCAAGAAAGCGCCCCTGCCACCGAGGGTTCAGTGACAGGGGCGCGTTCTGTTGCATTGCCTTCCTCCGGTGAGACGCGACAGCGAATCACGTGCCAGACCTCTCAGCCGCCAAGATAGGCGCGGCGGACCTCGTCATTGGCCAGCAGCGCCTTGCCGCTGTCCGCCAGCACCACGCGACCGTGTTCCAGCACATAGCCGCGATCGGCGATCGACAAGGCGCGATGGGCATTCTGCTCCACCAGGAAGATGGTGGTGCCCTGCTCGCGCAACTGCTCGACGATCTCGAAGATCTGCCCGATCACGATGGGCGCCAGTCCCAGCGAAGGCTCATCGAGCAACAACAGTCGCGGCCGACTCATCAAGGCACGCCCGATGGCCAACATCTGCTGCTCGCCACCGGACATGGTGCCGCCGCGCTGATGGAAGCGCTCCTTGAGGCGCGGGAAGAGCCCCAGCACATGCTCGATGCTGCGTTCGTTCTCCTCCTTGCTCTGGTAATAGCCGCCCATGGCGAGATTCTCCTCCACCGTCATGCCGGTGAAGATGCGGCGACCTTCGGGCACCACCGACAGCCCACCGCGCATCACGCGCGCCGTGGGTGTGCCGGTGATCTCCTCGCCCTCGAACCACACCCGCCCGCTGGTCGGGCGCGGATCGCCACAAATCGACATCAAAAGCGTCGTCTTGCCGGCGCCGTTGGCGCCGATCAGCGTCACGATCTCGCCCTGCCCCACGGCCAGCGAGACATCATTGAGCGCCTGCACCGGCCCGTAATGTGTCGTCAGGTGCTCGAGCGCCAGCATGGCATCCCGCGGCGCGAGTGCCTCGCTGGCAGGCACGGTCTCTGGCATGACTGCATCAACATGCTCACTCATGCTCATTCCTCCCCCAGATAGGCCTTGATCACGGCATCGTTGCGTCGAATGTCATCCGGGCAGCCATCCGCCAGCGGCTGACCCTGATTGACCACGTAGATGTGATCCGAGATGCCCATCACCAGACTCATGTCATGCTCGATCAACAGCACCGAGATACCCTCATCGCGGGTCAGGCTGACGATCAGATCATCGAGATCCCGGGTCTCGTTGGGGTTGAGGCCGGCCGCCGGCTCATCCAGCATCAGCAGCCGTGGCCTGGCCACCATGCATCGCGCGATCTCGAGTCGCCGCTGCTGGCCATAGGCCAGATTGCCGGCCTCGCGATTGGCGAATTCGAGCAGACCGACTCGCTCCAGCCAGTCACCGGCATGCTGCATCAGCGCCTTTTCACTGCGGCGATAGCCCGGCGTCTTGAACAGGCCCTTGAGAAGATTGCGCTCGGCGTGCATGTGCTGCGCCACCAGCAGGTTCTCGATGACCGTCATCTCCTTGAACAGCCGCACGTTCTGGAAGGTGCGTACCATGCCAGCTTGGGCGATCCGGTACCCCGGCAGGCGATGCATGGCGCGATTCTGGAAATACACCTCGCCGCCGGTGGGCTGATAGAAGCCGGAGATGCAGTTGAAGACGGTGGTCTTGCCCGCACCATTCGGCCCGATGACCGATACCACCTCGCCCGGATGTACCTGAAGCGTCACGCCGTCCACGGCCTTGAGGCCACCGAACTGCATGGTGAGATCACGTACGTCCAGCAGCGGTGCCCCGCCCTCGGCGCGTGCCTGGCGGTGTGAGGAAGTGGCTGGCGCCTCATTGTCGAATGCTTGCTTGTCATGTGCGTCAGCCACGGTCGAGCTCCATCTGCGGTCGTTTGAGCGGCACCAGGCCTTGAGGACGCCACACCATCATCAGCACCATCATCAGCCCGAACAGCAACATGCGATATTCATTGAACTCACGGGCCAGCTCCGGCAACAGCGTCATGGCGATCGCCGCCAGGATGACTCCTAGCTGCGAGCCCATTCCGCCCAGCACCACGATGGCGAGAATGATCGCTGACTCGATGAAGGTGAAGGACTCGGGACTGATGAAGCCCTGACGCGCGGCGAAGAAGGCACCGGCGAAGCCCGCGAAACTCGCCCCGATCGTGAAGGCCGAGAGCTTGATGCCGGTGGGATTCATGCCCAGTGAACGACAGGCGATGTCATCCTCGCGCAGCGCCTCCCACGCCCGCCCGATGGGCATGCGCAACAGCCGATAGATCACGAACAGCGTGATCAGCACCAGGATCAAGGCCAGCAGGTACAGATAGATCACCTTGAAGGCCGGGTCGTAGTCGATGCCGAAGAACTCATGGAAGGCGATGTTGCCCTCATCGGCTCGCCGCGAGAACTCGAGATTGAAGAAGGTCGGCTTGGGTATGCGCGCGATGCCATTCGGGCCGCCGGTCAGCTCCGTCCAGTTGTTGAGCAGGATACGGATGATCTCGCCGAAGCCCAGCGTCACGATGGCCAGGTAGTCACCCCGCAGCCGCAGCACGGGGAAGCCGAGCAGATAGCCGAACAGCGCCGTCATCAACCCCGCGATGGGCAGCGCTTCCCAGAAGCTGAAGCCCAGGTAGCTATTGAGCAGTGCGTAGGTATAGGCACCGACCGCATAGAAGCCCACGTAACCGAGATCCAGCAGTCCCGCGAGACCCACCACCACGTTGAGCCCCAGGCCCAGCATGATGTAGATCAGCGTCAGGGTCGCGAGATCCACCGCCGAGCGGTTGGACAGAAACGGGAAGATCAGCAGCGCACCGATGGCCAGCATGATCCACAGCTGACGCTTCTGACCGCTCATCACGTCGGGGACGCGGAAACGTGATGGCTTGCGGGTACGCGCACGCCATTCCTCGATCTGTGGCCGCACCAGCTGGTGCAGGAAGACGGCCAGTGACGCGGCCAGCAACCAGCCCCAGGTGTCCATGCCCATCAAGCGTACCGTGGTGGTGATACCGGTGGACTCGAGCTGCACCCCCAGTACCGAGCCACCCAGCACGAGAGTCAACACGGCGGCCGCAAGTGCCGACCACCAGGGACGACGATAGGAAGGCTGTGGCGGAATCGTCTCGGCGGGCGAGGTGCCCGCTGTCTTCAGAGTCTGTTTCGCAAGCTTGGGCATCAGATCTTCTCCACTTCGGGCTTGCCGAGAATCCCGGAGGGACGGAACAGCAGAATCAGGATCAGCAGTCCGAAGGCCACCACGTCCTTGTATTCCGTGGACAGATAGCCGCCGGTCAGCGCCTCCGCGACGCCCAGCAGCAGGCCACCCAGCATCGCGCCGGGGATACTGCCGATACCGCCCAGCACCGCCGCCGTGAACGCCTTGAGCCCGGCCAGGAAGCCGATGTAGGGATTGACCACGCCGTAGTACATGCCGAGCAGCAGTCCCGCCACGGCGGCAAGCGCCGCCCCGATCACGAAGGTCATCGAGATGATCATGTCGGTATTGATGCCCAGCAGACGCGCCATGCCGGCATCCTGGGAGCAGGCACGACAGGCACGCCCCAGGCGCGAGCGCGAGATGAACGACGACAGCAGCAGCATGCACACCAGCGTGACGCTGAAGATGATCACCTGCATGTAGGACAGATTGACCGCGAAGCTTTCCAGCCCGAACTCCCAGCCGCCCGGGATCAGGCTGGAGATCGCCATGTCCCGCGAGCCCTGGGCCAGACGCATGTAGTTCTGCAGGAAGATCGACATGCCGATCGCCGAGATCAGCGCGATCAGACGCTTGGAGCCTCGCACCGGGCGATAGGCCACCCGCTCCACGGCGAAACCGTAGGCACAGGACACCAGCACCGCCACCAGCAAGGCGGCCGCCATCAGGAAGAAGGGGTTGGCGATGCCCAGCATGCCCAGCGCCGCGATGACGATGAAGGTCACGTAGGTGCCGATCATGTAGATCTCGCCGTGGGCGAAATTGATCATGCCGATGATGCCGTAGACCATCGTGTAGCCGATGGCGATCAAGGCATAGGTACTGCCGATGGTCAGGCCATTGATGACCTGCTGCAGGAAGTAGAGGATGTCTTCCATTGAAACGACCCTTGGCCGCGACAGTGTTCGGCTTGTGGCCGGAGACTGTCAGGGAAATGCCGCATGCGCGACGACGACGGGAAGGCACGGCGATGTTGCATCGCCATGAACTCGACCGAACGGAGAGGCCCGCCATGCCACGCGGCATGACGGGACAGCGTGTCGGCATTGATCCGCCGAGCCTCATGACAGGTCACGAGACCGCAGCGAGTGCTGATATCAGCCGCTGATCAATGTGCCGCTTCGCTCTTGGTACCGTCGGCGTGCCAGTTGTAGACGACGAAGTTGAAGTCCTTCAGATCGCCCTTCTCATCGTATTCGACCTTGCCGATGGGCGTGTCGAAGCTGTTGGCCTTGAGATATTCCGCGACATCATAGGGGTCGGTGGAGTCGGCGCCCTTGATGCCATCGGCGATCAGCTCCACTGCGGTGTAGGCGGGCATGACGAACGGACCGGAAGGGTCCTGCTCCTTGTCCTTGAAGGCCGCGACCAGATCCGCGTTCTTCGGGTCATTCTCGAAGGCCGGCGGCAGTGTCACGTACAGGCCTTCCGAGGCCTGGCCGGCAATCTTGGAAATGTCCGGATTCCCGACCCCTTCCGGCCCCATGAAGGGCGCGTCGAAGCCCAGTTCACGCGACTGACGCAGCAAGAGGCCCAGTTCCGGGTGATAGCCGCCGTAGTAGACGAAGTCGACGTTCTCCTTCTTGAGCTTGGAGATCAGCGCCGAGAAATCCTTGTCACCCGCCGTGATGCCCTCGAACAGCACCACATCGATACCCGCTTCCTCGACGGTATCGCGCACGCCGGTGGCGATACCCTCCCCGTACTGCTGCTTGTCGTGGATCACGGCCATGTGCTTGGGCTTGATCGTCTCGGCGATATAGCGCCCCGCAACCGGCCCCTGCAGCGAGTCCAGGCCGATGGTGCGGAAGACCAGCTCATAGCCCTGCTCGGTGATGGTCGGACTGGTGGACGCCGCCGTGATCATCATCACGCCTTCCTCGGCGTAGATGTCCGAGGCCGGTTGCGTCGCGCTGGAGCACAGGTGGCCGATCACGTACTGGACGCCGTCATTGACGATCTGGTTGGCCACCGCCACCGCCTGTTTGGGATCACAGGCGTCGTCGTATTTGACGCCCTTGAGCATCTCGCCGTCGACGCCGCCGGCGGCATTGATCCGCTCGATGGCCATCTCGGCACCGATGAACTGCATGTCACCGTACTGGGCGACCGGCCCCGTGACCGGGCCTGCCATGGCGATGGTGATATCTGCCTGAGCCTGAGTGGACATCGCCGCGGCGATACCGAGAGCGAGAAGAGACCTGCGCATCATGATGAGAATTCCTGTTCCCGATTATTGTTGTACTACTATTGTTGTACTACGGCCGGGCAGACCTGACGGGTGCCTTGCGGCAGCATTGCGCTGCCCGTAAAGGACTGGCGACAATCGCTGTCATTCACTGACCTTGTCCGCCGCTGCCAGCCTGCAGGCAGGCGACTCGCCACGCCAGGAATGCCTTGAAAGCATTATTGGCAGCAGCGAATACGCATGTAAAGCGACCGTTTGAGCGCTCATGAATGCAGGCCAAGGCCCTACCAATAGCGAAAAAGACTGTGCTTTCCATTCTGGCCAGACAATCGTTGGCATTGACGATGAAAGCCAGTCATTGGCGTATGTGAAGACGCAGTTGACAGGAATTCCCTCTTCACTTGCACCATCAGGTCGCATTGCTGCACCCACCCCGGCTACGCCCAAGGTTGTAGGAAAAGCAATCCTGCCGCCCTCCCGAGGCAACCGGTTGCCCCTGAGCCATGCACTGAGCTGCAATATGATGATCTGCGACGCAATAGACAAGATAACGGGATAACCTGCTGATGGCACCTCCCCGTCAGATACCCGCTAGGCCTGAACGCCACGCGCCCGACGATGGGTGACATCGTCGGGCGCGCAGGGTCATGCCTTTAGCAACGCGAATGCTGGGGGATGGAGAGTAGCGTCAGCCCAGCGCGAGCAGGCGATTGCGCACGTCATTGATCTGATCGCGCAGTCGACCGGCTTCCTCGAATTCGAGATTCTTGGCCGCCGCGAACATGGCATCTTCCAGCCGGCTGATTTCCTTCTCGAGTGCCTGAGGGCCTTGAGCCGCCAGAGCCGCATAGTCCGGCGTCTCTTCCGCCACCTGTCGCTCGTTGCCCTTGCGACGACTGCTCTTGCGTCCCGGTGCCTGGGCACCTTCCATGATATCCGCCACCGATTTGGTGATGGTACGCGGCGTGATGCCGTGCTCTTCATTGAAGGCCATCTGCTTCTCACGGCGGCGCTCCGTCTCGGCTATCGCACGCTGCATGGAATCGGTGATGCGATCGCCATACAGAATGGCCTTGCCGTTGGCGTTGCGCGCCGCACGGCCGATGGTCTGGATCAGGGAGCGCTCGGAGCGCAAAAAGCCCTCCTTGTCGGAATCCAGAATCGCCACCAGCGAGACTTCCGGGATATCAAGGCCCTCACGCAGCAGGTTGATGCCGACCAGCACATCAAACTTGCCAAGACGCAGATCCCGGATGATCTCGACGCGCTCGACGGTGTCGATATCCGAGTGCAGATAGCGCACCCGAACATCGTGCTCTCCCAGATACTCGGTCAGGTCTTCCGCCATGCGCTTGGTCAGCGTGGTGATCAGAACGCGCTCACCGACCTCGGTGCGCGCCTTGATCTCGGAAAGCACGTCATCGACCTGGGTCGAGGCAGAGCGCACCTCGATGACCGGATCAAGCAGCCCCGTGGGACGGACGACCTGCTCCACCACCTGCCCGGCATGCTCTTCTTCATAGGTACCGGGCGTCGCCGAGACGAAGACGGTCTGGGGCAGGATGCTCTCCCACTCCTCGAATTTCATCGGGCGATTGTCCAGCGCCGACGGCAGACGGAAGCCGTATTCGACCAGCGTCTCCTTGCGTGAACGGTCACCGCGATACATCCCGCCGACCTGAGGCACGCTGACGTGGGACTCGTCGATGAAGACCAGCGCGTCCTTGGGCAGGTAATCGAAGAAGGTCGGCGGCGCATTGCCGGGATCACGCCCGGACAGATAGCGCGAGTAGTTCTCGATGCCGTTGCAGTAGCCCAGCTCCATCATCATCTCGATGTCGTAGAGGGTACGCTGCTCCAGACGCTGCGCCTCGACCAGCTTGTCGTGCTTGCGCAGGTAATCGAGGCGCTCGACCAGCTCTTCCTTGATGTGATCGACCGCGGCGACGATGGTCTCGCGCGGCGTCACGTAGTGGCTCTTGGGGTAGATGGTCATGCGCGGCACCGACTCGGCCACTTCGCCAGTCAGCGGATCGAACAGGCGGATGGAGTCGATCTCGTCATCGAACAGCTCGACACGCACGGCCTGCTCCTCGGAGTCCGCCGGGAAGATGTCGATCACGTCGCCGCGCACGCGATAGGTACCGCGCCGGAAATCCATGTCGTTGCGGGTGTACTGCAGCTCCGCCAGGCGCCTGAGGAAACCGCGTTGGTCGATCTGCTCACCACGATTGAAGTGCAGACGCATCTTCAGGTACTGATCCGGGTCACCCAGGCCGTAGATCGCCGAGACGGAGACCACGATGATCGCATCGCGCCGCTCCAGCAGCGCCTTGGTCGCTGACAGGCGCATCTGCTCGATGTGGTCGTTGATCGAGGCGTCCTTCTCGATGAAGGTATCCGAGGACGCGACATAGGCTTCGGGCTGGTAATAATCGTAATAGGAGACGAAGTACTCGACGGCGTTGTCAGGGAAGAACGACTTGAACTCGCCATAGAGCTGGGCTGCCAACGTCTTGTTGGGCGCCATCACGATCGCGGGGCGCTGCAGACGCTCCACGATGTTGGCGACGGTGAACGTCTTGCCCGAGCCGGTCACACCC
This sequence comes from Cobetia sp. 5-11-6-3, assembly GCF_013374055.1. Taxonomy (NCBI): domain Bacteria; kingdom Pseudomonadati; phylum Pseudomonadota; class Gammaproteobacteria; order Oceanospirillales; family Halomonadaceae; genus Cobetia; species Cobetia sp. 5-11-6-3. The sequence continues at coordinate 363,460 of NZ_BLWJ01000004.1, forward strand.
AGAAGCGTCTGATGCGCAAGACCCGCTTCCAGGCCAGTGATCAGCTTCTCGATGGCAGCCGGTTGATCACCGGCTGGCTTGAACTTGGAATTGATGCGAAATGGTTTGCTCATGCGCTCTCAATGGTGGCGGTCATGCCGCTCTTCAACTGACGGTGGCGGCCAGACTTGCGAAAGGACACCGCGCCCTACTCGGGTGATATCTCGCGACTCGTCACACTGACCCGGGTGCTGGTCATCAGTCGATGGATGGGGCAACGCTCGGAAATCTCGAGCAGGCGCTGACGCGTCACCTCATCGAGTTCCGCACCATCCTCAGCCTGGAAGTGCATGCTGACGCTCAGACGATACTCCGCGTTCTCACCTGCGCGACGCTCATCACTGTCATCACGGTCCACCGTGGTCACGATGGACGCGAGTGGCAGCCCCTTGCGCCGCGCATACATCAACACGGTGATCGACTTGCAGGCACCCAGCGAGAGATCAAAGTAGTCGTGCGGGTCCGGCGCACTGTCCTCGCCACCCACCACGGTGGGCACATCCACCAGCAGTTCCTCGAAGCTCGCGACCTGAACCCGATGGACGAAGCTGCCAGCCTTGCGGGTAATCACCTCGATGCTCATGCACTACCTCCTTGTCGTGGACTCTCGCGAGACGCATCCGAGCCTGCTGGCGAGCAGAGCGCTCACTTCACCTTGTAACCCGCCTTCTCGACGGTCTTGACCACGGCGTCATACCGCACCTGCCCTTCGACCTCGGCAAAGCCACGCCCGACCTCGGCCTCCTTGACCCCGTCCATCATCATCAAGGCAGTGGTGACCTTGTTGACATCCTTGACGCTCTCGACACCGATCAATGTAAGGGAAAAGCTGGCCATCTCGTGATTCCTGTCTCGCTGGATAAAAAGGATCGCAGGCGCGATCAAACCGCCAAGAATACCACGTTTGACGAGGGCTCCCCCATGCATGCCAGCGAGTCGTCTCAGGCTTTCATGCCAGTGGATGCCCCCGAAAGATGCCGTGTTGCCCTGCCGGGGGCTGACAGCTGACCACTGCCGCGTGACAATGCCTGCATCGAATGTACCGCTGGCAATTCTCAGGCATTGAACCGCCTGCGGCGGACCCCTCCTTTGCGACAGGATAGCGCGACATGACTGATTTCAAGACCCTGATGCAAGCCCACGGCTTTCACGCGACACAGGCGGGCAAGCTTGCCCCCGAGTCGCCGCTTGCCCCCGAGACCGATGGCGCCGGGAGTCTCACGCCCCTCTCCTGCTTCGAGGTACTCGCGGTCAATGGCGCGGATGGTGAGCGCTTTCTCCAGGGCCAGACCTCGCAGCAGCTTGCGCTGGTGGATGGCTCACTCGCTCCGCTGACCGCCTTCTGCACACCCAAGGGGCGGATTCTGGCGATGGCCCAGTTGATGCGTCTCAGCGAGGATTGCCTGTGGCTGCTGATGCCGACGGGTACGGCGGAGCCCCTGCGTGCGCACCTTGCCAAGTTCGCGCCCTTCTACAAGGTGAGTCTCGAGGTCCGGGAGGATAGCGTGGTCGTGGGGCTCACGGGAGAGCCCGCCCTGACCCGGGCGGCCGAGCAACTGGCCGATGCTGCCTCCTCACAGCACACCGCGCTTGGCCCGCATGATTTCGCCATGTTGGCAACCCCGGATGCCGTGCTTGCCCGCCAGCCGGGGGCAGAGATGGCACGAGGCGTACTGGTCGGCTCTGATGCGCAGGTGACCCGACTCAGCCGTGCACTGCTCGATGGCGGCATCAATACCGGTGACGAGAATCACTGGGCGCGCGAGGACATTCGTGCCGGCCTGCAGTGGGTGGACTCGGAGCAGACGGATGCCTGGCTGCCGCAGATGCTCAACCTGGAAGCGCTGGCGGCCATCAGCTTCAAGAAGGGGTGCTATACCGGTCAGGAAGTCGTGGCCCGCGCCCACTTCCGTGGTCAGGTCAAGAAGCGCCTGCAGCGCCTGACGGCAGAGCCGGTCACTCCTCTGCCGCAGCCGGGCGGCAAGGTGGTCTCGCCAGAAGGCAAGGCCATGGGTGAGATCCTGCGGGTCGCCAACAATGCCGATGGCAGCCTGGAAGTGCTGGCGGTGGTGAGCCTGCGCGATGAGGAAGCCCCCCTGACCCTCGAGACTGGGGAGCCCTTGCACCGCGCCCCGCTGCCCTATCCGCTGGAACGACGTGACCCGGAACAGCTCAAGGCGTGAACTTGAAGACATGAGCTTGAAGACATGAGCACCAGGCAGCGCTGCCAGCCGTGACACGGACGCCACGGCTGGCCTGGATAGCCGCCTGCGGCGTCATGACAGACAGGCCCCGGCGAAGCGATTCGTCGGGGCCTGTCTGTATCAATGCCTGGCTGTATCAGAGGCTGACCTTGGCAGCATCCGGCTGAGTCAAGGCCTGGGCATCTCGAAGCGCGAGAGCCGAGACCGCTAGCCCATTTCGCCAGTGACGCTGGCCGGCAACCAGTGCTTGCCGGCCTTGAGATGCTGGATCAGTTGCTCGGACGGCAGAGGACGCGAGTAGAGATAGCCCTGATGAAGATGACAGCCGCGTGCCAGAAGCGCCGTGCGTTGCTCAGGGGTCTCGATACCCTCCGCCACCACGGCCAGATGGAAGGCCTCCCCCAGTCCCAGCATCGCATCAATCATCGCCCGCCCCTTGTCGGTATCCATCGCGACCACGAATTGCCGATCGATCTTCACCTTGTCGAACGGCAGTTGCTGCAATTGCGACAGGGACGAGTACCCGGTCCCGAAGTCATCAAGTGCCAGGGCGACACCCTGTGAGCGAATGCGCTGGAAGAGGATGGCCAGACTCTGGATATCTTCCGGCAGCTGACTCTCCACCAGCTCGATGGTCAGTTGGCGACACAGCTCAGGCCGCTGGAACAGCCTCTTGAGATCCGCCATAAATCGCTCGTCCATCATGTGTCTGACCGTGACATTGACGCTGAGATGCAGCGCATGACCGGCGTCATGCACACGGATCAGGGTGGCAATGCTCTCCTTGATGACCCAGCGCCCCAGGGCCACATCGAGGTTGGCGGATTCGATGATCGGCATGAAGTCGCCGGAGCCCAGCAGACCATGCTCCGGATGCTGCCAACGCACCAGCGCCTCGGAAAGCACGAGGGATCCATCCCGTCCATCGACGATCGGCTGCAGATGAAGCCGCAGCTGGTCCTGCTGCAATCCCTCGACGAATTCCGCTTCGAGCTGCTTGAGACGCCTGACTTCTCGTTCGGCCTCTTCATCGAAGAAGTGCCACTCGCGATTGAGCTGAAGCGTGTCGTGCAATGCGCGCTCACAGCGGTAGACCAGCGCATCCATCTGCTCACCATCCTCGGGAAAGCGACTGATGCCGAGGCTGGGCAGCAGATAGATATCCTCGCCGTTGAACGACACCTTGTGACGTACCGCCACCAGCAGCATATCCAGCCAGCCGCAGATGCCGCCCCGCGCGGCCTCGAGCAGCCGTCGTGGCACCATGATCAAGAGACGATCCGTCTCCAGACGTGCGACATGGCCTGATGTGCCAAGCAAGGGGTCCAGTCGACGCTGCAGCAACTCCAGCTGGCGATTGCCCGCCTCCGCCCCCGCATGCTCATAGAGCTCCTGCAGCCCGCCGATACGCAATGCCATCAGCACGAAACCATCAAGCCCCGAGACACGTCCCAACTGATCGATACGCAGCTTGATCAAGCGCAGCATGCCTTCACGACTCAATAGCCCGGTGTCGGTATCCGTCTCGCGCTCCTGCAGCACCTGCTGCTGGAGCAGCAAGCGCTCCTGCTCCAGTCCACGAATGATCAAGGCATTCAGGGTTCTGTCCAGCACCGGCATCATCAGGCTTTCCTCCAGCGCCTGACCACGACTGGCGACCAGCAGCAGCTCGCTGCGACCGGGATGCGGCGAAACGGAATAGCCCAGCAGCTGGGTCGCCCCGAGACGCTGACACAGCAGCTGGGCACTCTCCTCGGTGGACGCGTCCACATTCGTGGCACGATTGGCCACGATCCGCCCGGCCGGCAATCGCCACAGAGGGTCACGCCGCAACGAGACACTACTCAACCATTCCCGTTCATCACGACTCTCGACGATCAGGTAACCTGCGTTGGGGTTGCCCACCTCGCGCCGATAGATGATGACTTCTGCTCCCGTCATCTCTCGTACCCGACGCAGATAGCCGGACAAGGTAGCCAAGGCGTGCTGGGGATTGTGCGCTTCATGCGGCAATGCCAGAAACCGCTCGTTCAGGGCAAGATGCTGCTCAAGCTGAGCTTCACGCTGCAGGCCCTGCGCTGCCCAATCTCGACGACGGCGCTGATCGCGCCACAGCATGACGCCTGTCGCGATACTCGCCAACACGATGACCAGACTCAAGGCGCCCAAGGGCGCTCCCAATTGCCTGAGCATCGCGGTGACGTCATCTGCATCCTGCCAGCAGGCCATGGCAGCATGCTCATCGAAGCGCTTCATGGCCGGCAGGTCGCTACAGACGAGAGCGGCTTCCCCGCTTATCTGGCGTGACTGACTGACGACTTCCAGTCTTTCCACTCCCAGGGAAGCGGATGATTCGCTGAGCAACTCCGGGCGCATGGGGACCCCGAACACCAGCATGCCCTGCTCCTCCCGTGAAGGAAGCGCGTCTTCATCCGCATAGAGCCCGTGCACGCCCACCAGCCAGGCCCGCCCGTTCAGCACCAACCAGGCGATGACGGATCGCGTCGGGGTCTGGCGAGCCTTCTCGATCAAGGGGGCCATGGCGCGGCGCCACGCAAGCGGCTGAGCCCCCTGCCAATCATCGGACTCAAGCCCCGGACGTCGCTCCTGCCAGACAGCGGCCTTGCCATTTCCTCTGATGGCCCCGACGAGATGGATCCCCGTATTGATCGAGAACTCGGGCCCGTACATGTAGTCCAGCCACTCAGGGTTCGGGGCAGGCAAACGCAGGAACTCCTCGGTGGCCTCTTGCCAATCGCCATGCTCGCGCAACTGACCTTCCAGGGCTCGCTGGCTGGCCTGGGCCCACATGGTGACGCGCTGACGCGCCGCGTCCTGCTCTCCTGCTCGTAGTTGCTGTATCTGACTGATGCCCAGCCAGGCGGTGGCAAGAACAGAGGCAATCAGCAGAAGCGGTATCAGCCACAGACGATGGCGGGGCTCCCGGGGCGGGCCTTGCCTCAAGGAGGCGCGTACGGACTTGTCAGAATCCGGTCGCGGATGAGCAGACGTTCTACGAGGCATTGAGTTACCGATGATGACGCGATCTCCTGAATCCCGTGGCACAGTGCTGCCGAGGTGCTGGGTTCAGTCTAGATCAGGCGCTCAGTTGAAGAATACGCTGCACGGTGCGGCTGGTCGTCTCGCTGATGGCCTCCAGAGTGGACTCACGCAGCGATGCCACACTCCTTGCCACCTCCGCCACCCTGGCCGGTTCATTGCGTTGCCCCTGAAAGCCCTGCAACGGCATGTCGGGGCTGTCGGTCTCCAGCACGAAGCCATCCTTTGGCAGCGACGCCACGACTCCCCGCAGTTTGCGGGCACGCGGGTAGGTCACGCTGCCGCCCAGCCCCAGCACGAAACCGAGCTCGAGAAAGCGCTCAGCCTGAACCTGACTGCCCGCAAAGGCATGAATGATGCCGCCCCGGGTGAGGCGCGCGTTCTTGAGCCGCTTGGCCACTTCGTCATTGGCACGCACGCAATGCACGATGACAGGCAGGGAGAATTCGCGTGCCATGCTCAGCTGGGCCTCGAACAGCTGCCATTGGGCGTCATGATCGGCCAGTCGCGCATCGAAGCCGCATTCGCCCAACGCGACGATCTCGCCAGCATGCTGATCGAGGGCCTGATGAAGCGCCGCCAGCGCGCGCTCGCCATGCTCGGACAGAAAATAGGGATGCAGCCCCAGGGCACCGAAGATACGCGGGGATGACTGCACGAGTTCCAGCACGTCCGCGAAGCTGGCCACCGTGGTGGATGGCACCACGAACCTCGACACACTCTCATTCACGGCACGTGAGATGACCGCGTCACGATCCTGAGCGAAGACGGGAAAATCCAGATGGCAATGGCTGTCGATCAACATGCAATATCCCGGTGATGGTCGTACTGCCATCGTGCTATATCAGCCAGTGACAGACAAACGAAGGGACCGGCCTGGTGGCCGGTCCCTTCGTTTGTCGATGTCGCTCTGTCAGCCATCGTGACTGGCACAGATGGCCTAGGCCGCCTCCACCGGCGCTACCGGCGCCAGCTCGGAGGTGCAATGGCCACAACGGGTCGCCGCCAGCGGCACCTTGGAAAGACAGTACGGGCAGTCCTTGTCGGTGATCTCTTCCGGCGCTTCCTCGGCTTCCTTCTTGAGCTTGTTGATCTGACGGATCAACACGAAGACGGCCAGCGCCACCAGCGCGAAGCTGATGATGGCATTGATGAACAGTCCATAGTTCAGTGTCACGGCCCCCGCATCCCTCGCAGCCTCCAGACTGACATAGGGAGCCGCCTGAGCCCCTTCCTTGAGCACGAAGAAGAAGTTGGAGAAATCGACGCCCCCGATCAAGAGTCCGATCAAGGGATTGAGCATGTCACCCACCAGGCTCTTCACGATCAGCGTGAACGCCCCCCCGATGATGATGCCCACCGCCATGTCGACGACATTGCCCTTGACCGCGAAATCGCGGAATTCCTTCATGAAACCGGCCATAGCCCCACCTCCTGATGATTGTTGTTGTCCTGTCGCGACCGACATGTCCCTTAGGGGCATGCGTCTGTCAGGCCAAGGCATGCGCCCTGTGACTGCCTGAGTCGCTGGCCATCCCCATGTCTTTCGCAAGGGAGTATGCGGCCAAAGTCATCGATCTTGAGTTGGTGTGGCTAACGCTTGAGGACACGTTCAGCCCGAAAGCACGAACGCCGCCCCAAGGGGCGGCGTTCGCATCAATCCTGAATCGATCAGGGGGCCTCGGAGATGGCCTCGTCAGGCCGAAGGGCACTCGGGTGCGAGCCACTCGGATGCGAGCCACTCGGGCATCCCCCCCCTGAACCGTATCAGTGCTCGCGGGTGGCGCGGAAGGTGATGTCCGGCCAACGTTCCTGCGTCAACTGCAGATTGACGCGAGTCGGCGCGATGTAGGTCAGGAAGCCGCCGCCATCGTAGGCGAGATTGGCGCTGGCCTTGCGCTTGAAGTCCTCAAGCATCTTGGTGTCATCGCAATAGATCCAGCGCGCCGTCTGCACGTTCACCGCTTCATACATGCACTCGACCTTGTACTCTTCCTTCAGACGGTGAGCGACCACATCGAACTGCAGGGTGCCCACGGCGCCCACGATCAGGTCATTGTTGTCGAACGGCTGGAAGACCTGGGTCGCGCCCTCTTCGGAGAGCTGCTGCAGGCCTTTCTGCAGCGCCTTCATCTTCAGCGGGTCCTTCAGGCGTACCCGCTTGAACAGTTCCGGCGCGAAGTGAGGGATGCCGGTGAAGCGCATGTCTTCCCCCATGGTGAAGGTATCGCCGATCTGGATGGTGCCGTGGTTGTGCAGACCGATGATGTCACCCGGCCAGGCCTCTTCCACGTGGGAGCGGTCCGCCGCCATGAAGGTCAGGGCGTCAGGAATCTTGACGTCCTTGTTGATGCGCACGTGACGCATCTTCATGTTCTTCTCGTACTTGCCGGAACAGACGCGCAGGAAGGCCACGCGGTCACGGTGCTTCGGGTCCATGTTGGCCTGGATCTTGAACACGAAGCCGGTGAAGCGTTCGTCATGGGCCGTGACTTCACGGGTATCGGTATCACGCGACTGGGGCGGCGGCGCGTATTCGACGAAGCCATCCAGCATCTCGCGTACGCCGAAGTTGCCCATGGCGGTCCCGAAGTAGACCGGTGTCAGATCACCGCGACGATAGGCCTCGAGATCGAATTCGTGAGAGGCGCCGCGCACCAGCTCGACTTCCATGCTTAGTTCTTCGATGAGATCTTCGCCCAGCACTTCAATGGCTTCGGGGCTGTCGAGGCCCTTGATGCGCACATCATCGGGGATGCGGTTGCCCTGGCCCTGCTTGTAGAGATGGATCTCGTCATTGAGCAGGTGATAGACCCCCTTAAAGCCCTTGCCGACACCGATCGGCCAGGTCATCGGGGCACACTGGATGTTGAGGACCGTCTCGACTTCGTCCATTACCTCGATGGGATCACGCGTCTCGCGGTCCATCTTGTTGACGAAGGTCAGGATCGGCGTGGTGCGCAGGCGACAGACTTCCATCAGCTTGATGGTACGGTCCTCGACACCCTTGGCACCGTCAATGACCATCAGCGCCGAGTCGACGGCCGTCAGCGTCCGGTAGGTATCTTCCGAGAAGTCCTCGTGCCCGGGCGTATCCAGCAGATTGACCATGCGGTCCTTGTAGGGGAACTGCATCACGGAGGTGGTCACGGAGATGCCACGCTCCTGCTCCATCTTCATCCAGTCGGAGGTCGCGTGGCGATCGGCCCGCTTGCTCTTGACCGAGCCGGCCATCTGGATGGCATTCCCGAACAGCAGCAGCTTCTCGGTGATGGTGGTCTTGCCCGCATCCGGGTGAGAGATGATGGCAAATGTACGGCGAACATCCGCCGCCTTGGCAATCTGGGAATCTGACATGGGCTGAAAGGCATCCGGCTCGACGTGAGGCACGCCGCGCGCACTGTTAGGTGAATAGCAGAACGAAACGAATGGCGCGCATTGTAGCGGCTGGCGAGGCTCGGCAACAGAGGCGGGCCCATCTCACTCGACAATCACTCCTCTGTCTCCGCGACGGCCGACAAGCGCTCGACGATACGGCATTGCGCGATCACTCCCCCGGCACAGCAGTGTGTCAGACGTTGCAATTCCTCTTCCATGGCAGCGAGATCTCGCTGGCGCTGCTGTACCTCGGCCAGCTGCGCCTCGATACGCGCATCGACCTGATGACACGGCAACGCCTGCTGATCCGCCAGCCCCAGCAAGGCGCGGATATCATCCAGCGAAAACCCCAGCCGCCGACAGCGACGGATGAAGGTCAACCGCCGCAGTTGCGTACTGCCATACTCGCGATACCCGTTGGCGGCCCGCCGCGTCGGAGACAACAGGCCCTGCTTCTCGTAATAGCGGATCGTCACCGCCTGAACGTCAGAGGCGCTGGCCAGCTGACCGATGCTCATTGCCGCCTCACCGTGTGATGAAGGATGCGCCGTTCCTTCCCGAGCAGACTCTCTGGCAGTCATCGATGGCTCCTCCTCTCGCGATATGTTGCATGTCGATGCATCAGCCGTTTCGTCAGCCGACTTGACCTTATAGTCACTATAACCCCCATGCTGTCAGCAACACGACAGGAGGCCAAGACCCCATGAAAAGCTGTTGCGAAAGCAAATCCGGCGAACTGGCAGAGCTCAGAGCCTCTCAGGGCAAGGTGTTGAAGATTCTGCTGGCACTGAATGCCAGCATGTTCTTCGTCGAATTCACCGCGGCCTGGTGGCTGGGTTCCACCGCGCTGCTGGGGGATTCCCTCGACATGTTCGGCGATGCCAGCGTCTACGCCCTGACCCTCTATGTCCTGCACCGCAGCGTACGCGCACGGGCGTTGAGCGCGCTGGTCAAGGGCATCGTGATGCTGGTGCTGGGCGTGATCGTCCTTGGCGAGGCGGGGCATCAGGCACTGCACGGCGTGGCACCGGCCGCCCATGGCATGGGCGCCTTCGCCCTGCTGGCGCTGGCTGTGAATCTCATCTGCTTCGGCCTGCTGTGGCGCTTCAAGTCGGATGATCTGAACATGCGCTCCACCTGGCTGTGCTCACGCAATGACATCATCGCCAATGCCTCGGTCTTCGGGGCTGCGATACTGGTGGGCTGGACAGGCTCTCGCTGGCCGGACGTGCTGCTGGGCGCTGCGATCGCCGCACTCTTCCTGCAATCCGCCTGGCAGGTGATTCGCGATGCACGAGTTGAGCTGCGCGAGGCGAAACAGGCCACAGACGCGCAGGCATCAGACAAGCAGGCAGCCAGCGATCAGGCATCGTCCTGCGCCACCAGCAGCTGTTGTGCACCGCCCACGGCTGCCACCGTGGTCGAACAGTCCCCCGCCAGCGGCTGCTGTTCCGGCAAGGGCGGTGGTGGAAACACCTCTATCTGACACGACTCAGGTGTCATTCCCGCCGCTCTGCCCAGCCACTGACATGCCGTCGAATGCCATCATCCGCGTGCAGTCCGCCTGAAACGACAGCGCCCCACCGTGTCGGGTGAGGCGCTGTCGAGTCTGGCTATCACCGGGGTCAGGGGGCCGGACAATCTGGTTGACGCTCAGGATGCGCCTGCTGGAAAGCGTTCAGTGACTGGCAGGCCGCCTCGATGGCCAGAATCCTCGGGTAATTCTCGAGTTCACACTCGAAGCGGCGCGCATTGTAGAGCTGGGGCATCAGGCAGGCATCTGCCATGCCCGGGCTATCGCCATGGCAGAAGCGCCCTGCACTTTCCGCCAGCAACACTTCCAGGCGTGTGAAACCCTCGGCAACCCAGTGTCGATACCACTCAAGGCGCTGCGCCTGGGTGACCACAAGGCGATCGGTCAGATAATTGAGCACGCGCGGATTGTTGAGCGGATGCATCTCGCAGGCCATGAACTGGCACAGTGAGCGCACCTTCGCACGCGCCTCCGGCGTTGAGGGCAGCAGCGCCGGGGCGGGCCAGCGCTCCTCCAGATATTCCATGATCGCGAGCGACTGGGTCAGGGCCGCAGGTGTTTCCGTATCTCCCACCATCAGGGTCGGCACCAGCCCCTGGGGATTGATGGCCAGATACTCCTCGCTGCGCTGTTCGCCCTTGAGCAGGTTGACCGGCACCTGAGCGACCTCAATCCCCTTGAGCGCCAGCGCGATTCTTACTCGATAGCTGGTAGATGAACGGTAATAGCCATACAGGCTCATTGAACTCATGCTGCACTCCCCTGTGACGCGGTTGGAAGCCGGCCGCTCCTCCGCACTGCCTCGCACCCAGTTGGCTTGAAGCTTACCGGCACACGACGTCTTCCCGAGACGTGTCTCTGAGAAGTTCTACCTGATGAGGCCGCCTTCAGGCGTCCAACGGCGTCACCTGCTGATCAATGGCGCCGAAGATGCTCTGGCCATCGCGATCGAACATCTCAATGCGGATACGATCACCGAAACGCATGAAGGGCGTGCGAATCTCATCGAACAGGATCTTCTCGACCATGCGCACCTCCGCCAGACAGCTGTAGCCCACGCCCCCTTCGCTGATCGGCTTGCCGGGCCCGCCATCCTTGCCGGGATTGGATACGGTGCCGGAACCGATGATCGCACCGGCCCCCAGGGGGCGAGTCTTGGCGGCATGTGCCACCAGCTGCGGGAAACTGAAGATCATGTCTGGCCCGGACTCTGGCTCACCGAACGTCTCACCATTGAGATGCACGCTCAGCGGCAGATGCACGCGCCCCTGCTGCCAGGCATCCCCCAGCTCATCCGGCGTCACGGCGATGGGCGAGAAGCTAGACGACGGCTTGGCCTGAAAGAAGCCGAAGCCCTTGGCCAGCTCACCGGGGATCAACCCACGCAGACTGACGTCATTGACCAGCATCACAAGGCGGATGTGGCTCTCGGCCTGCTCCGGACTGACCTGCATCGGCACATCATCGGTGATGACGGCGATCTCGCCTTCGAAATCGATGCCATGCTCCTCACTGACACACACGATATCGGCGTTGGGGGCCAGGAAGCTGTCGCTGCCGCCCTGATACATCAGCGGGTCGTGCCAGAAGGTTTCGGGCATCTCGGCGCCGCGTGCCTGACGCACCAGCTGGACATGATTCAGATACGCCGAGCCGTCTGCCCATTGATAAGCGCGTGGCAGCGGCGAATGCAGAGTCTTCATGTCCAGATCGAACGCATCAGCCAAGGTGCCATCATTGAGCGCTGCGTAACGCTTCTCGAGCGCTGGTGTCAGCGAAGCCCAGTCCTCCAGCAGCGCCTGCAGCGTCGTGGCGACATCCGCGACCTTCACGGCGCGGGTCAGATCACGCGAGACCAGCAGCAGTGTTCCATCGCGGGAACCATCCTGGTGAGTGGCGAATTTCATGACTGCCTCCTTGAGAAGCTTGAGGGATGAAAGAACGTGGGTAGACCAGAGCGGGATGGCATGCACATGCCAATCTCAGCGCTTTCGGGGAGTGAAATGAGACGCCAACCCCTGCCAGACCGAGCCGTAGTCGCGCTGACGAGCGCTCGACGACAGGGCCTGTGGGGTGGGCTGGAACAGATAGCGACTCTCGAACATGAAGGCGAGCGTATTGCCCTGATAGCGGGGGGCGAGTTCCGCCTGAGTGGCGGCCTCGAAGGTGGCAGCGTCAGGGCCATGCGGGGTCATGGCGTTATGCAGACTCGCGCCACCCGGGCGGAAGCCTTCGCGCTTGGCATCATATTCACCATGGATCAGTCCCATCAGCTCGCTCATCAGATTGCGATGGAAATATGGGGGGCGGAAGGTGTTCTCGGCGACCATCCAGCGCGGCGGGAAGATCACGAAGTCGAGATTGGCGACCCCAGCGGTGTCCGATGGTGATGTCAGCACGGTGAAGATCGAGGGGTCCGGATGATCGAAGCTGACCGTGTTGAGGGTATTGAAGGTCGCCAGATCATATTTGTAGGGCGCGTAATTGCCATGCCAGGCCACGACATCGAGTGGTGAGTGATCCAGACTCGCGCGCCAGAAACGCCCGCCGAACTTGGCCACCAGCGTGAAGTCACCGGCTTCGTCCTCGAAACGCGCCGAAGGTGCGAGGAAATCACGCGGGTTGGCCAGTCCATTGCTGCCGATGGGCCCCAGAGAGGGCAACTCGAGAGGCGCGCCATAGTTCTCGGCCACATAGCCTCGACAGCCCTCCGCGTGCCCCGCCAGCGGATTGAGCTGAAACTTGATACCACGCGGAATCACCACGATCTCGCCGCTGGCGACTTCCAGCAGGCCCAGCTCGCTGCGCACCTCGATGGCACCCTGTTGCGGCACAATCAGCAATTCGCCGTCGGCATTGTAGAAAAAGCGCTGCTGCATGCCGCGAGAGAAGGTATAGAGGTGCGTGGCACAGCCCTGCTGCGCCTGGACATCCCCATTGACCGCCAACGTGATCAGGCCGTCCAGAAAGTCCCCTGTCGAGAATGCAATGGGGTCCCAGCGCATCGGATTGGGGTCCGGCACTCTCTCGGCCAACGGTGCAGTGGCGACCTGCGGCATCTCCATGGGCTGGTAGGCGCCCTGCACGACCGAGGGCCGAATGCGGTAAAGCCAGCTGCGTAGGTTGTGACTGCGCGGTGCCGTGAAGGCCGAGCCGCTCAACTGCTCCGCATACAGGCCATAGGGGCAACGCTGGGGAGAGTTCTGGCCCTGCGGCAAGGCGCCAGGCAACGCCTCGGTGGAGACATGATTACGAAAACCGGCGTGATAATGGCACTCAGCGTTGCGCTCGCGCATGACGATTCATCTCCTTGTGGGCTCGCGGCTCCTGAAGATCTGGGGCATCCACGGCACGACATGCCGCCAACGCCCTAACTGGTTACATATGAAACCATATAGGCAGACCCACACCCTGACAATCGCCGAATTGCTAGACTTTTGTCTTGCTCGCTCTCGAAGGTGGTAACATCGGTAACCTGATTCACCTGAAACGTTTCAATGCGACTCAGTATGCCAACCCTCTCACCGAGTCAGGTAACTTTCGATGCAACGCACTGATGACACTCCCGAAGCTCGCGATGCCCTTGACGGGGAACCCCCACAGGACACATCCCGCTGCGAGCTGGATCTTGACCAGTTCCTGCCCTATCGCCTCAACCGTCTGGCCGAGCGAACCAGTGAGGCGCTGTTCGTCCGTTATGGTGAGCGCTTCGCCATCAATGTCGCCGAGTGGCGTCTGCTGGCCTGGCTGAGCCGTGGCTCGCCATTGACGGCCCGGGAAATCAGTCAACGGACTCATATGGACAAGGTGCGCGTCTCTCGGGCCGTCAAATCTCTGGAAAGCCGTAAACTGATCCTGCGCCGGCCGAGCGAGCAGGATCAGCGTGCGCAGTTGCTCGCCCTCACCGCCGAGGGTGAGGCCATGCTCGCTGAGCTGATCCCCAAGGCCCGCCGCTTCGAGGATGAGTTGCTGAGCGCCGTCAATGCACGCCAATACCGGGATCTGCTGCTCACCATGCAGACCCTGGAGCGTCAATTGGATCAGCTGCCAGGCAACGACTGAGACTCGCGGGAGGCAGCAGGTGCGCCACCTTGTGCACCATGAGATTCTCGACAGGACACTCGCACTTCGTACAAGTATGGTATAAATCACGTACTGGTTTTATGGAGTCGCCCCCGCATGCATCGCAAACCGCACCTGCCAAGCAAATTGTGTCAGACCTGTCAGCGCCCCTTCACATGGCGCAAGAAGTGGCAGGACTGCTGGGAAGACGTACGTCACTGCAGTCAACGCTGCCGACGCAATGCGCGTCAGGCAGCCCGGGAGACACACCATGACCAGCACTGATACCTGGCTTGTGTGGCTGGACGATGACCTGCGTCTCGACGACAACCCCCTGTGGCAGGCCGCGCTCGAGGAACACCCGGCGCACCTGCTGGTGGTATACATCCTGCCGGAGACGACCTTCCAGCCCGTTGGCAGTGTCAGCCCTGATGCTGCCAGGCTGCAGCCACTCAGCCTTGCACGTCAGCGCTTCCTGCTGAAGAGCCTCGAATCCCTGCAGGCAGGGCTTCAGGCCCTGGGCAGTGATCTGCTGATCCTCCAGGGTGACGCTGCACATCTGATACCCGAACTCGCCAGGCAGCATGCGTGCCAAGGCGTCATCGCGCGACGCGCCACAGGTCTGGTGGAGCGACGCCAGCAGCAGGCAGTGGCCGCCAGCTGTCGCCTGCGGCAGGTCAATAGCGGCTTGCTCCTGGACGAGGATGACTTGCCCTTCACGCTCAATGAGCTTCCTGAAACCTTCAGCGCCTTTCGTCGCAAGCTGGAAAAGGCCTATCCGGATATCCAGGCCATGCCCACTCCGGTGGCGGCGCCTTGCGCACTGCCGAGCTGGCCGGCACAGGCGCCGCGTGGCATGCAGGGCAGCGCCAGACGACTCCATGCGGCCAGGGACTGGCAGACCGACCCGCGGGGAGAGCATGCCTTCCTTGGGGGTGAGCCCGCAGCGCTGCAGAGACTCGAGCATTATCTGAGTCCTGAACATGCCGGCCAGTACAAGACCACCCGCAATCGCCTCAGCGGGGCAGATTTCTCGACCCGTTTCTCTGCCTGGCTGGCACTGGGGTGTCTCTCACCACGACGCATACTCGACAGGTTGCACACCTTCCAGAAGACACTGCCTGAGCTCTGCGAGACCCCACAGGCGGCGTTCAAGGACAGCGACTGGATTCGCGTCGAGCTCTTGTGGCGGGAGTACTTTCATTGGGATACCCGCCAGCTGGGGAGACAGGTCTTTCTGGCAGGCAGGCCCGGTACAGACTCGCTGCGGCACGAGGCGTGCGCTGCGATACCGGATGCGCTTGCACGCTGGCAGGCCGGAATGACCGGCGTGCCCTGGGTGGATGCCGGCATGCGCGAGCTGGCCGCCACCGGCTGGCTGAGCAACCGCATGCGCCAGAACGTGGCAAGCTATCTGATCAAGGATCTTGGCGTGGACTGGCGGCTGGGTGCCGCCTGGTTCGAGCATCAGCTGCTGGATCATGATGTCGCGTCCAACTGGGGCAACTGGCGCTACCTGGCAGGCGTGGGACGCGACCCGCGTGCGGACCGTCATTTCAACATGATGAAGCAGGCTCGCCAGCACGACCCGCTCGGCCATCACGTCACCCGCTGGATACCCGAACTGGAAACGCTGCCGGCCGGCATGCAACGCCATGCTCCCTGGATTGCCTGGTCATTTCGCGTGACGCCCGGGGCGTCGGGAGGCATCAACGGGACGACGCAGTCCGGCTACCCGCGCCAGCCCTTGCACCTTGTCGATGCCTGGCAGCCCCATCTCAGCGACGTCACACCGACACGTGTGAAGCCATGGCTGAGTGGTTCCTTCGAACGGGGCTGAGAGGAGACTGTCAGCGGACACAAGCCGTCGGGCCACTGACGCTAACTGGGCGTCAGGACTGCACTTTACCGGCCTTATTCACTATCATGGCCGCATTCCTTGCAGGAGTCGTCATGAATCAGCCGCTACCGCCGCCACTGTCCACACCGCACCGCAATCTCATTCGTCTGACCATCGCGCGCGGCATCACCTGGACAGGCTTCCTGATCCTGATCATCTTCGGGATCGAGATCATCGGCTTTCAGCTCAATGTCCTCCCCGTCATCTCGATCATCATCGCGATGGGCCTGGTCAATGTCGCCAGCTGGTGGCGTCTGGGTCAGACGCATCCGGTCACTGACACCGAGAACCTGCTGCATCTGCTGGTGGATATCGCCGGTCTGACGATGCTGTTCTTCAATACCGGCGGCTCCACCAACCCCTTCGTGCCCTACTATCTGGTGCCGGTGACCATGGCGGCCGCCACCCTCCCCTGGCGCTATGCCTGGATCATCGCGGCCGTCGGCATGGGCTGCTACAGCTTCCTGATGGTGTTCTACGAACCCGTCCCGCAGCTGGCCACCTACGAACTCGGCGGGCGCATCAGTCTGCATGTCATCGGCATGTGGCTGAATTTCGGCCTGTCGGCATCGCTGGTGACCTATTTCATCTTCAAGATGGCTCATGCCCTGCGCACGCGAGACCAGGCGTTGTCCACCACACGAGAAGCGGCTCTGCGCAGCGAACAGGTATTGGCAGTCGCCAGCCAGGCCGCCGGCACCGCGCACGAACTGGGCACCCCGCTCTCGACCATGGCGGTGCTGTTGAGCGAGATGCGCGAGGATGCCAAGGACAAGAACGACCCTCAGCTGGAAGAGGATCTCGCACTGCTGCGCAGCCAGGTCGACACCTGCAAGCAGCGCCTGCAAGCGATGGTGGCCGCGGCCGACCGTCGTCGCATGGAGCAGCCCCAGGCGCTCAACGCCGCGCGCTGGCTGGAGGAAATCGTGCAGCGCTGGCTGGTGGTACGCCCGGATGTGCAACATAGCGTCGAAGTGGATGCCTCCGCCCGCAAGGCTCAGATCCTGGTCGATACCACGCTTGAGCAGGCGCTGATGAACCTGCTCAACAATGCCGCGGATGCCTGCCCCGATGACATCGAGATCACCCTGGAACGGCGGGATGACGAGGTCACCATCGACATTCGTGACCATGGTGCAGGCGTTCCCATGGCGGTCGCGGACCAGCTCGGTGAGACCTTCATCTCCACCAAATCCAAGGGGATGGGCATCGGCCTGTTCCTGACCCACGCCACCATCAATCGTTTCGGTGGCGGCGTCAGCCTGTACAACCACGAAGACGGCGGCACCTTGACGGAAGTGCGCCTCCCTCTTTATCTGAACTGATGGCGGCAAAGACCGCCCAAGTGAGCCCCTGATGAGCGAAGAAACCCGACTGCTGATCATCGACGATGACGAATTCTTCTGCCAGGTGACGGCACGTGCCATGACACGCCGCGGCTATGCCGTGGAGGTTGCCCGGGACGAGGCACAGGCGCTGAGTATCGCGCGCAGCCATCGCCCCGAGCTGATCACGCTGGATCTGAAGCTCGAACAGAGCTCCGGCCTCAAGCTGTTGCCCGAGCTGATCGCCTTGTTGCCGGAAGCACGCATCGTGGTGCTGACGGGCTACTCCAGCATTGCCACGGCAGTGGAAGCCATCAAGCTGGGTGCCGTGAACTACCTGTGCAAGCCCGCCGATGCCGACGAGATACTTCACGCCTTCAAGCGCGAGGGAGGTGATCCGGAAGCCGAGATCTCCGACAACCCGCCCTCGGTCAATCGCCTGACCTGGGAACACATCCAGAAGGTGCTCAACGAGCACGACGGCAACATCTCTTCCACGGCTCGCGCCCTGGGGATGCACCGCCGCACGCTGCAGCGCAAACTGCAGAAGCGACCGGTAAAGCGCTAGCGCTTCATTCGGGTCAGCAGGGCCGCCACGGCAGCATGATGCTCCGGATCCTGATGGCATTGGCCCTGAAAACTGGCACACAGATCCAGGAAGTCGTCCAACCGCATCTCGGGGGCACGACGCATCAGACGCTTGGTCAGCCGTGTCGCCTGACGCGGCTGACTCGCCATCTGACGTGCCATCTCCAGGGCGCGTGTCATCAGGTCCTCCTCTGCACAGACTTCCAGCACGATCCCCAGTGCCAGCGCTTCCTGCGCCGAGACGATACGCCCGCTGAAGGTCAGCTCACAGGCACGCTGATAGCCGATCAGACGTTGCAGCAGCCAGGCGCCCCCATCACCGGGGATCAACCCCAGCGACAGGAACGTCTCGCCGAAACGTGCCTGGTCACTGGCCAGGCGAATGTCACACATGTTGGCGAGATCAAAGCCGGCCCCGATGGCCGGACCATTGACCGCCGCGATCACGGGCACCTCGATGCCCAGCACCGCAGGTGTCATTCGCTGGATACCGCGGCGATAGCGCGCCGCGACCTCGGCGGCATCTCCAGCAAAATCCCCCTTTCGCTGCGCCATGTCCTGCACATTGCCTCCGGCAGAGAAGGCGCTGCCCTCGCCGGTGATCACCAGGGCACCCACGCTGTCACAGCCATTGACCCATTCGGCCACTGCCAGCAGATCCTCCACCAGCGCAGTCCCCGTCAGGGCATTGCGCACGTCGTGACGGGCGAAGGTCATGACGGCGACACCGTGCTCGAGACTTAGGTGACTGTCGACAAGGGGCACGGGTGCAGCCGTTGACCTCTGCCGGGCGCAGCAGGCGTCAGTGGAATCGCGTGGGGATGAGGTGGCGTCGTGAGTAGCGTCGTGAGCAGCGTCGTGAGTCGTGTCATGTGGCGAAGCGGTCATGGCGGATTCCTGGCGTCATCGATGGCCGTCACGAGCGAGGGTCCTCAAGGGGGGCCTGTCGGCTCGCGCATACGAGAAGACCCTTGACCTCCGTGCAGCGTCATGCGGCGGGAGAGACAAGGGCCTGTCGGTCTTGCCGGTGGTTCACACAGCGGGCAGGCGGGCTGCCGACCCCACGCGAGGTGTCACGCGACTTACTGTGCCGTCCAGCCGAGATCCATGTTGAAACTGGAGCCCGTCACCGAGCCTGCCTTGTCGGAGGCCAGCCACACCGCCATGTCAGCGACTTCGGCGGGGTCGATCATGCGTTTGATGGCGGCCCCCTTGAGCATGATCTTCTCGATCACCTCATCCTCGGGCATGTCATTGAGCCTGGCCTGCTCGGCGATCTGCTTGTCGACCAGCGGAGTGCGCACATACGCCGGGCAGATGGCATTGGCCGTGATACCACTCTCGCCGCCTTCCAGTGCCGCCGTCCTGGTCAGCCCCATCAGACCATGCTTGGCGCTGACATAGGCCGCCTTGCCGGGCGAGGCGACATGCGCGTGAATGGAGGCCATGTTGACGATGCGGCCATATCCATTCTTCTCCATGTGCGGCCAGGCAGCCTGAATCAGCGTGAAAGGTGCCGTCAGCATCAGCGCGATGATCTGATCCCACTTGGCCTGCGGGAACTCCTTGATGCGCTCGACGTGCTGGATACCGGCATTGTTGACCAGGATATCCAGGCGACCGAAGCGTGACACCGCTTCCTCGACAGCGGCCCGACATTGCTCGCCATCCGTCAGGTCTGCCTTGAAGAATGCAGCGCCTGCCTTGTCGGCGACCTCTGCCCCATCGTCACTGAAATCCACGGCAAGGACCTGATGACCGGCCTGGCACATCGCTTCCATGATGGCGGCGCCGATACCACTGGCAGTCCCCGTGACAAGGGCGACGCGGGTCGGGGCTGACTGTTGTTCACTCATGAAGGTCTCCTTCGGGCTGATGTCATGCCGCAGGAATGCCCGGCCCCAGACAGGGACCGGGTGGCATCGGATGCTGCTCTGCAACATATAGTGAAGATAGCGCTAATAAAGCCACCTTCGCCACCCGACCATCGCCTTGTTGGCCTGCCGGCGACAGCATGCATGGCGTTGAACCGCCTGGAGCCTGCATGCCAGAGCCGTGATGCCACTTGCGCAACCGCCAGGGCGCAGCATGCAACGCGAGCTCAGCCGAAGTGCAATCGAGCTGACAGACCGGGCGACGCCGCACTCCCCAGCGGACTGTCATCCAGGGTCAGTTCCGCTCCCAGGCGCTCGGCCAGTTCATCGACGATCGAAAGGCCCAGCCCTGACCCCGAGGTGTTCTGCCCCGCCAGACGCACGAAGCGCTCCCGGACCCGCTGACGCTCACGGGGCGGAATGCCGGGGCCGGTATCCATGACTTCCATGATCAGACCATCGCCGAGAGAGGTCTCGCGGCGCCGAATGCTCAAACGCACTTCCCCCCCCTCAGGCGTATAGCGCAGCGCGTTGTCGAGAAGATTGCGCAGCAGCACATAGAGGCCGTTCTCGTGGCTGATCAACTGCGCGTCGGGCGTGACGTCGACGGACATCCCGACGCCACGCTGGCGCGCCATGGGGCCGAGATCCCGCGCAAGTTCATGCGCCAGATGCCCGAGATCGACGTGACTGCGCGGCACCTCGGCACCACTCTCCAGCCGCGACAGCGTCAGCAGTTGCTCCACGACACGCGTCATGCGATTGACACCGTCGACGATCATGCGCGCCGAACGCCGCGAGTTCTCATCGGTGGCATCCGCCTCGACATTCTGGGCGTGCACCTTGATGCCGGCCAGGGGCGTTCTCAACTCGTGTGCCGCATTGGCGGTGAAGCGACGTTCCTTGTCGAGCGTGTCGGCCAAGCGTCTCAGCAAGCCGTTGAGCGCATCCACCATCCCGCGAATCTCGTCCGGCGCCTCACTGGCATCAAGTGGCTCTAGATAGCCGGGCTGACGGGCAGTGATCTGTCGGCTGATGCGCAGCACGGGACGGAATCCCCGAGAGACGGCGACACCGATCAGCAAGGCGATCACCAGCAGCCCGACCACCAGCGCCAGCACGTTGTGCAGTGCGATCTGCCCCGTCAATTCATCTCGTACGTCTTCCCGCTGAGCGGCCGTGACCCAGATGCCGCTGTCAGGGAAATACAGCGTGAAGGTGAACCAGTCGTGATGATCCGTGTGCTGCTTGGCATAGCCGGGCAACGGCAGATAGTCGAGCATGACCGAGGGAGTGGAGAGCCCCAGCAAGGGCTGACCGAGTGCATCCCACATCTGGAAGACCAGCTTGTCTTCATAGACATGACCGAGGGGCGACTTCTCGTGCCCATCCGCGAAGCTCAGGGATGGCGGTCGCAGACTGAACTGCCCCGAGGTCATCTCCTGAAGTCTTTGCTGACGCGCCACCGGCGACAGCGAGGCCAGCTCGGATTGATAGAGGCGGCCCAGCATGCGGGCATTCTGGGCCAGCTGTGCATCGAACAGCTCATCGATCTGCTCACGGGCATCGAAGTAGCTCCAGGTGGCAGCTGCCCCCAGCACGATGATCACCCCCCCGATGAGGCTGCGCCGCAGAAAACTGCGTATCGACTTCACGCGGACTCACCCAGTCGATAGCCGACCCCGCGTACGGTCTTCACCACGCCGGCCCCGAATTTGCGGCGAAGATGATGCACATGCACCTCGATGACATTGCTTTCCACATCCCCATCCCAACCGTATAGCTGCTCGACGAGCTGGTCCCGACTGAAGACACGACTGGGATGGAGGAGAAGAAACTCCAGCAGATCGAATTCGCGCCGCCCCAGCGTCACCTCGGCGCCGGCCAGGGTGACGGAACGACCGGCCTGATCAATGCTCAGGGCCCCCAGTTGCAGGCATCCGTTGGCCTGACCCGCATGACGCCTGACCAGCGCGCGCAATCGGGCCACCAGCTCGGCAATGTCAAAGGGCTTGACCAGATAATCATCCGCCCCGTTGTCCAGGCCACGCACTCGGTCACTGATATCATCTCGTGCCGTCAGAATCAGCACCGGCAGAGTGTGGCCCCGACGGCGCAGCGCGATCAGCACCTCGAGACCGTCCATGTCCGGCAAGCCAAGATCCAGCACCAGGACATCAAAGGAGGAATGCTTGAGAGTGGCCACGACATCGCCCCCCACCCGCAACCATTCACTGCTCATGCCTTCACGACTCAAGGCATGACCGATACCTTCACCCAACAGTGGATCATCTTCCACGAGCAGCACGCGCATGGGGTCTCCTGATGACAAGCGATACGTGAGAGGGAACAGGGGATATCCCATGCCCCACTGATGACAGATGACGAGAGCGGGATGGCAGCATCATCGACTAGGCGCGATTCCCGGCTCTCTCCGCCCATGGCCTTTGCAAGCCCCATCCCCTGCCCCGTCGTCTTGCGCCGAGGACAGCGCGGCGCTCCTGGCGGCGAAACACGATGCGTTGAAGCGCTTCGCGAATGGCCTCCAGGCCCGAGTCCAGCATGCGTTCCGGTTGGCCGAGAATGCGGCGCAATGCCCAGCCACCTCGAAGTCTCATGCGAGCCAACGCCCCCGGTGCTCGCAACAGGCAAAGCGGATACACCATCTGCTCGACCTGACGCTCGATGCTGATGGGGTGGCATCCTTGATGCCGCGCCAGTTGCATCAGTAGCGGGGACTCTTCCCCGGTGATCAGAGGGGGAACGTGAAGCCTGACATGCTGGTGGGCACAGGCGGAGACCGGGGCGAACAAGTGGCCATCCGGCTGCAGTATGAACTCGACCAATTCCTCCCGCCCCGCCGTGACAAGAGAGGCCGAGAGACATTCCAGTACCCGCTGGCGCACGCCAGGCTGCCAGCCAGAGCCATGCAGAACATGCATGGCACGCCCGGCCTCCAGCTGCCACTCACCATCACCCGGCAAGCTCACCAGGGTGTGAGGACGCGACGCGGGCGTGATGCCGAGCAGCTGCTCACACAGCGACTCGCCGGTGACGTCCGAGACGGCGAGGGTCAGACAGCGATGCCGTTGCCCCAGAGGAGTCGGCAGCAGCTGGCACAGAAGCGCGAGATCATCTCCCGGGCGCTCCACCAGTGTCAGCGTGGCGCCATGGCCCGCCAGCTGCCAGCATATCTCCCGGCAACTCGAGGCCATGGGCGCTTCGACGAGCAAGCGATGACCGGCCAGCCGAGAACTTTCGACAGAACCACCACGGGAGCGAAACGGACGGTACATGGCAACATCCTTGGTCGGGGCATCGTCGATTCGACCATGCCAGGCTGAATGACCTACACGATGCCGACCAACGCTTAACGAAAGATTAAGCAGCGACTCTTTCCTTACCCTCTGACGGAAGACTTGATGTCCCTTGCCGGCGCCAGACGCCGATGCCCAAGGCTTACAACCCGAACAGATGGACCAGCGGCGGCAGAATGAAGGCCGTCAGGAGCCCCGTCAGACCCATGGACATGCCCGCGAAGGCACCGGCCAGGGTGCTGAGTGAAGAGAAGCAGTAAGCCGTGCCGATCCCATGGGCAGACAGGCCCATGGTAAAGCCCTTGACGGTATCATCACGCGCACCTGACAGCCGCAGCATCAGCGGTCCGATCACACAGCCAAGCGTCCCGGTCAACAACACCAGTCCTGCCGTGAGTGAGGGAATGCCGCCGAGCTTTTCCGCGATCCCCATGGCGATCGGCGAGGTCACCGACTTGGGTGCCAGGCTCAGCGCCACCGGTGTATGCGCCCCCAGGACCAGGGCCAGACCGAGCGTGGTGGTCACTGCAGTGGTGATGCCGACGCAACAGGCCGTCAGCAGAGGCCAGAGCATCTGCTTGACGCGGTCAAGATGATCGAACAGCGGCACCGCCAGTGCCACCGTCGCCGGCCCCAACAGGAAGTGAATGAACTGGGCGCCTTCGAAATAGGTCGCGTAGTCGGTATCCGTCAGCCAGAGAAAGCCGATGATCAAGGCAATCGACACCAGCACCGGATGGGCAAGAGACGCGCCACGAGCCAGGCGGTTGATCACGGTCGCCAGCAGAAAGGCCGCCAGCGTCAGCAACAGGTGCAGCAGCGGAGAGGCACTGAGATAGACCCAGAGAGCATCCAGAGGGGCGAGATTCACTGTTCCCCTCCCTTGCCGGCCACCGGGCCTTGCAAAGATGAACGACGATCTATCAGCCGCTGCAACAGCCAGGCTGTCACGAACTGCGTCACGGCGATGGACACCACCAGGGTCACCGCGATGGCGAGCAGGTCCTGAGCGATGAGGTCCAGATGCACCATGACCCCGACGCCTGCCGGGACGAACAACAGCGAGAGATGCGCCAGCAGGCCATTGCTGGCAAGCCTGAGACTGCCGGGCACTCGTTCACGCAACATGGCGCGGAGCAGCTGACGTTGACCGGCATCGTTGTCCGAGATGCGTACGGCGTCACCTTCCCTGTCCGGCGACGGTATCAATCGCTTGCGCAGACGGCCACGCACCATCAGCGCCAGCAGCAGGATCAGCATGCCCAGTACCGGTCCAGGCACCGGCAATACGAGGGCACGTCCCAGCACCTCGCCCACGAACTGACATGTCAGCAGAATGCAGAACCCCTTGATCAACTCCATCTCCGGCCAGTCTCCCCCATCAAGGCACTCATCTGACGTGCGGTAAAAGGCCGAATTGTGCCATAGATGCCCAATCACGGCACGGTGATACCGAGCCGTACCCGCCATGGGCGCGACGTGGGCTGCATGGCGCAGCCCTGGATGCACGTCGAAAGCCCGGCAGTGGCGGCAACGCTGGCTTATGGTAGTGTTCTGACTCGACTGAACCGCTACCTTCTCCGGCAAGGACACGCCTACGCGATGCCAGAATCCTTGATGCTTGATACTTCCATCACTTCGGAATGGGTCGAGACACTTCGACGCGAAGAGGACCATCAGGCCCGCATGCTGCTGGAGCTGGCAGCAGATCTCGCCGGGACTCCCCTCGCCTTGATCAGCTTGCGCAACGCACGTCATCTCAAGCGTTGGGTAAGCCTGGACGACAGCATTCCCGATACCCTTCCGCTGCACGATAGCCTGTGTGGTCTGGCCGTCATCAAGGGAAGGCCTCTGGTGACGCGCGATGCCTATCAGCATGCTGAATTGCGCGATACCTGTTCGGTGAAGGGGGATGGCATACGCTTCTATATCGGACTGCCACTGCATGATGCCACTGGCGCTGTGGTCGGATGCATGAGCATGTTCGACACCTCTCCACGCCAGTCGCTGCCCGACGATGACACCCTGGCGCGGCTTGATCAGCTCGCTGGAATGATCAGCGAGGCGCTGAAGCGCCTCATGCAGAGTGCCCAGCTCAGTGCAGCCTTGCGCGACAGCTATACCCGCGCCAACTGGATACTGCGCAGCATTTCCGATGGCATCATCGAATGGCAGCTAGGCAATGAACGCCTGACGATATCGCCACGCCTGGAAATGCAGCTGGGCTACAGCGCCGGAACCCTGGACAGCCGACTCGAGGCGCTGCATGAAAGAGTCGCCCCCGAGATGCGCGAAGAGTTCCAGGCGCTTCTCGCGATACAGCGCCTGCAGGAAACCCCGTTCAGCATTGAACTGCGCATCCGCACCCGCCAGGGAGACTACCGCTGGTTCAAGTTGCGTGCGCAGTTCCAGGTGCGTGATGACGCGCCCTATCGTTTCATCGGCTCTCTGCTCGACATCCATCAGCAGCACATGGCCGCCGTGGCACAGGCCGACAAGCTATGTCGCTACGAACGTCAGCAGGCCGTGCTGATACGACTCGGCAACGCCCACCATGCCGAGGGCGCTCGGCTCGAAGATCTGATGCCATGGATCTGCCAGCAGGTGGCGGATGCCCTGCAGGTACGCAAGGTCAGTTTCTGGAAGATGAATCCCGAGGGAACCCGGCTGTCACTGAGTCATGTACACGACGGTGAACTGCCTGCCCCGCACGATGCGACCTCTCGGGCATACCCCCGAGAGCTGTGTGACAGCCAGCTGGGAGAGTATTTCACCGCCCTGAAATCCGAGCGCATCCTGGCGATCAGCGATACCCAGCAGGCCAGCAGTGGGCTGTTGTTCAATGGCTATTTCAGCACGGACCTCCAGGCAATTCTCGACAGCCCCGTGCGCATCTCCGGCAAGATTCGCGGGGTGATCTGTTGCACGGAGTGTGGCGGTCCACGCGAATGGGCGGAGGATGAGCTCGCCTTCCTGAGCTCGGCCTGTGATCACGTCTCACAGCTTGCCACCGAGCTTGAGCGTCACGCGACCCAGGAGCGACTGCGTGCCAGCGAGCGTCGCTATCGCGCCACCTTCGAGCACTCCGCCGTCGGGATGGCGCACATGTCCAAGGCGGGCCAGTTGTTGAGGGTCAACCAGCGACTCGAGGACATCCTCGGCTACCCGAGCACCACGCTCGAGGGCTGCTATATCCGCGAACTGATCGAGCCGGAAGACCTGGCATCGCTGCAACGCCGCCACCTTGCCTTGATCGAGGGCGGTATCAGTCACTTCACCCAACGCTGCCGCTTCCTTCATGCACGGGGCAACACGGTGCATGCCGACGTCAGCGTCTCCTCCGTCGATACCACCCCGGTGCAGGACGGCTATACGCTGGTCGCTCTGGTCGACAAGACCCATAGTCACACCATGTCCCAGCGACTGATCCATGAAGCCAACCATGACAGCCTGACAGGACTTCTGAACCGCGCCGCCTTCCGTCGCAGATTGACGCAGTTCTGTGACGTCGTGCGCGAGGACCACTCGCAACATTGCCTCGCCTATATCGATCTTGATCAATTCAAGGTCGTCAATGATACCTGCGGACATTCCGCGGGCGATGCCCTGTTGATCCAGCTGGTTGACGTCATCGGCAATGATCTGCGCCCACAGGATCTTCTGGCCCGTCTCGGGGGCGACGAATTCGGTCTGTTGATACCCGGCATGACACTGGACGAAGCGGAACCGCTGCTGGAGCGACTGCGCCAGAGCGTGGCCAATTTCCGATTCATGTGGGACGACAAGCTGTTCAGCGTCAGCGCCAGCATCGGCCTGGTCAGCATCAGCAACGGCCAGAGTGATCCGCATCATCTGCTCAGCGCTGCCGATGCCGCCTGTTATGAAGCGAAGGACGCTGGGCGCAACCGCGTGCATCGCCATAGCGTGAGCGGAGACGAAGTCACTCAGCGGATGGAGGAAATGCACTGGGTCGCCGAAATCACCGCCGCGGTGGAAGCGCAACGTCTCGTGCTCTATCACCAGCCCATCGCCAGCACACGCACCAGGCCGGGCACCCCTGATGAGCAGCACTATGAGGTGCTGGTGCGCATGCTGGGGCGTGACGGCAGCATCATCGCCCCCGGGGCCTTCCTGCCCGCGGCAGAGCGTTATGGGCTGGCTGCCACCATCGATGAATACGTCATCCGGCATTATCTGGCCTGGCTGCAGTCGCAACCTGCCCACCTGGCCAGCCTGACACGGGTGTCGCTCAACCTCTCGGGTCACTCCATCAGCAGTCCCAATTTCCGCGACATGCTGGTCAGCCTGGTACGTGACAGCGGGATTCCCGGCCACAAGCTGTGTTTCGAGATTACGGAAAGCGTGGCCATCACTCGCCTGGGCGATGCTCGCACCTTCTTCGATACTCTGGGAGAGCTGGGGTGCTACTTCGCACTGGATGATTTTGGCAGCGGCGTATCGTCCTTCGGGTATCTCAAGAGCCTGCCGGTGAATTATCTCAAGATCGATGGTGCCTTCATTCGTGACATGGACACCAATCGTGTCTCCTACGCCATCGCGCGCGCCATCGCCGAGGTGGCCCGCGAAATGGGCATGCAGACCATCGCGGAATTCGTTGGCAGCGAGGAGGTACTGGCATGCGTGACGTCCATCGGGGTCGACCACGTCCAGGGCTATGCCATCGGCAAGCCTTCACCGCTGGTGGCAGAGAACTCGACGCAGGCTCACAAGGCTTGCGTGATGACGTCGCAAGGCATCGCCAACAACCGCCCGGGGACGCAGCTCACATCTTGAGCGACGATAGCGATCACGCTGTGGTCCTTTCGATATCATGTGGCAGCCCTCGGCACGGCCACTCGACACGGCCCCTCACGCATGAAGGCGGAGTCCGGACAAGCCTCTGAAACGAGACACGCACTGACAGCGATGCCGTCAGTGCGTGTCTCGTTGAAGCCGACCCCGGGGCGTCAGCCCCTCCTGCCTCAGAAGCCTGATTCGCGGCGCCAGACCCCCACTACCTCACGCCAGGTCCGACTCAACAGACTGCGGGCCTGAGTCTTGACCTTGACGACACCGCGGCGTCCGGGAATCGACTGGGCAAGTGCCTTGGCGGCGTCCACCGGCGCCAGTGTCACTCGATACAGACTGCGAACCAGCTCCAGCTGACCTTCCTTTCCCTCACGTACCTTCAACTCCCCACCGTAGGGCACCGCCATCTCGGGCTGCTCCAGAATCGCGGCCGACTGGGGGTCCACGCCGACGACACGCATCTCGATCGGCGCCCCTACTGGCGCGAGGGGGTAGAACCAGGCGCTGGCACCCGGTGCAATGCGCAACACCTCCTCTTCCTCTACCCAGGCCGTGAGCGTCACCTTTTCAGGGTTGCGCAACGTCATCACCCATTCCCCCTCTCCAACCCAGCCGCCCTCCCTCAAGGCGGGATTGAGCGAATGGACCTTGCCGGTGAATGAGGCCACCAGCTGCCCTGTCGCCTGCTCGGCCTCCAGAGCACTGACACGCTGGCGCTGAACGTCAAGATCGGCCTGGATGACCGGACTCTCCTGCAACAACCTGCGATCCAGCCCGCTGGCAGAGCGACGCCAGTCGAGCTGTTGCACGCGACGCCTGGCAGTGGCAAGCCGTTGGGCGACTTCCGGCGCACTGACCACCGCCAGAGCCTCACCGACGGTCACATCATCTCCCTGAGCGACCTCCAGGCTGACACGCCCACCAAAGGGCGCTTCGAGGCGTGCCGAGGGCTGCTCCAGCCAGCCAGGGAGACCCAATTCACCTTGCCACGGCCACACCAGCAGTCCGCCGAGCGCCATCAAGATCACACAGGTCCTCAACAACGCCAGATTGGCACGTGGCTTGCGACCTTCACTGAACCAGCGCCGAATTTCATTCACGATTGGCCGCATGATGAAGTACCAGATCTCGACGACGAACAATACGATGCCGAGAAGCTTGAAGAAGAAGTGATAGACCGCCAACGCGATCCCGAGAAACAGCAGCAGGCGATATACCCAGACTCCCATGGCAAAGCCGACCAACGCACGTTGCGGACGTTCCGGAGGCACTTCCTTGAACCCGAACAGCCACTCACGCAGCTGCCAACGTGCCAGCGCCTGTGAGCGGGGTTCAAGATTGGGCTGTCGCCAGGCATCGGAGAGCAGGTAATAGCCATCAAATCGCATCAAGGGATTGAAGTTGACCAGTGCCGACATGATCCAGGTCGTCGTCGCCAGCCAGAAACACAGAGTGCGCACCATCCCCTCGGGCAACAGATGCCAGCTGAGCAGGGCCAGCACCGCGATGGATAGCTCTACCGCCACGCCCGCGACGTCCACCTTGACGCGATCCTTGGCATCGGTGAGGCGCCAGGCATCGCTGGTGTCGGTATACAGCACCGGCCAGCCGACGATGAAGGCCACCCCGATGGTGGGGACGCGCACTCCCTTGGCCTTGGCCACGAAGGCATGCCCCAGTTCATGCAACACCTTGACGAAGACCAATGCCGCCCCGAGCGTCAGCCATCCTCCGACAGCGCCCAGCGCGGAGAAGCTCGCGATGAACGTATCCAGCTGCCGAATCGTCAACCACACGCCGAGAAGCCACAGCACGCATAGACTCCAGAAGAAGCCCTTGCTGCCCAGCCAACGTACCTTGTTGACGTGGCGACTCAACCAGCGATCAGGATTTGCCAGCGGAATGCGCACGAACAGGTAGTGATGCATCAACCACTTGAGGCCCTTGGGGCGAGATTCGAGACGCCGTTGGTATCGCTCCTGCTGTCCTGGATCGCCCCGCACCAGATCGTGCTGCCGCAGAAAGTCCGACAGGGCACGCAGCTGCTCTCCGGGAACGTCACGCCCCAGACTCTCGCTGGCCTGCTTAGCGGCGACCGATTCCTGGCCGCCGCGTATGAACGGCAACAATTCGATGGCCGCTTCTCCCAACCGGTAGAAGCGCTGTGCTACCGGGTCATGCAGCAACCAGCGACGCTTTCCATCCCGATCCTGCTCGACGGGATGAAGCTTGAGGTCCTCACGCAATACCGCCAGGGGGGGAGTCTGAGAGATCATGATCTACCACCCGATCCAACTACGCAGCGTGGCCCAGGGGCGACGGAAGAGGTAATAGCCAAGCGTGACCTGCTCGCCTTCCACCTTGGCTGTCCCGCGCCAACCGACGCGTGGCAGGTTCTCGGCATCGTTCAACAGGGCACGCGCGCGGTAGGCAAGCTCACCGTCCGGTGCGAGCTCTGCGCGATAATTGACATGCGTCAGACTGGCATCGCGGACCTGGGAGGGGTCGACATTGAGGAACAAGGACACCTTCGCGCCTTCCGGCAGCGGGATGTTGTCGGCACTCGGCAGCCAGATTTCCACCTCAGCCCCGCGAGTGTCGGCGACTTCCAGCAGACGCTCGCCCAACTGGACAGGCCGCCCTGCCCAATCGCTGGCATCCCCGATGATCGCCACACCGGCTCGAGGCGCCTCTACACGGACTCGCGTCAATTGCTGCTCAAGAAAGTCGACATCGGCACGCGTCTGCTCCACTCGTGCCAGCAACAGTGGCACTTCCGCGCTGGCATCCCGATCAGTGAAGGCGCGCTGACGGGCACGGGCATATTCCGCCTGCGCCACGGCCAGTGCCTGCCGGGCTTCCGCAAGCCGTCCCTTGAGTTCGGCATCGTCCAGCCTGGCCAGCAGCTGGCCCTTCTCCACCGGATCATTGGGCGCTACGGCCAATTCCTTCAGCACGCCATCCAGCGGTGAACGAATGAGACTGCTGACCTGAGGAACGATCTCGGCCTGCCCCAGTACCGAAAGACGCACCGGAATCAACATCAGCAAGCCCAGCATCACCACGATAGCTCCCGTCAGCAGGCGCTTGCCCACCGGAGAGCGCTTGCGCCCGGCATGACGCGCAAGCACATGCTCAGCCCCCTGCACCCAGTGGGTCAGCAGTCGCTGCTCCGCCTCGTTCCACGGCTTTTCCCGCAACAGCAACAAACCGCCCTCGAGCCGACCTCGCCAGACCATGGGAATCCAGATACCTTCGCGCGGCCAGTATTCACTCCAGTCGGTCCCCAATGCAGCATCCCGCTCGGCGAGACGCTCGGGCGTCAGCAGCATCAGCTGATCCGGCGAGGAAGCAGAGGCGTCATCGACGCGTCTGGAGACATCACGTCGATCAAGCTCGAACGTCTTGAGGACTCGCCTCACCCAATGCAGATAGGGGCTCTGCTGCTCGACATCCGTCGCGCCTGAGTGAGCGGAAAGCTTGCCATTGGCAACCAGCAATATCTGGCGCGCCGGAAACAGATAACCGGTGTCGTTGACCAGTACATACTCGGCCTCCTTGCGCCCCTTAGCGCTCATCAGACGCTTTTGCAGCGTGATGAGGCCGGCCAGGCGATCCGTGGTGACACTGCCTGGCATCTCGACCCGCCGATTCATCGTGATGCCTCTCCACTCTCTTCGGCATCAAGGCCTGATGAATTCAGAGAGGGAAAGCGCACCTCACCACTCATGCCGGGCTTGATACCCACCCCCGGCTTGGCATCCGGCCTCGCGATCACCTTGAGGGTCTGGCTGACAGGGTCGATGCTGTCCACGACCCGGACGATCTTGCCGGAGAGCTCGGCGCCTGTCGCATCTGCGGTGAACGTCATGGGCGTGTCGCTTCCTACCTGCCCCAGCCACATCGCAGGTATCACGGCTTCGATCTCCAGCTCGTCGGAGCTGACCAGTTCCAGCATCGGCTCTCCATTGGAGACGAATTGATAGGGGTTGACGACGCGCGAGATGACTTCGGCATCAAAGGGTGCAGTGATGGTGCAGTCGCTCAGGTAGACATCAGAGAGCTTGACGGAAGAACTCGCCTCATTGACTGCCGCTCGTGAGAGATCGACATCCAGCTGGCTGACATTGTCATAACGCGCCAACTGCTTGTTGACCTTGTACTGTGAGCTGGCCCCCGACAGGCGCGCACTCGCGACCGCTCGCTCGGCCTTCAGGGAGCGGCAATCAAAACGCACCAGGACCTCGCCCTGCTTCACTTCTTCCCCAACGCGTCGATTGACCTCCAGCAAGCGCCCCGACAGCGGCGCTGCCAGCATGGTGGAGTTGACGGCACTGACCTGCCCGCGAACGGTCGGTTGCTCCGCGGCGTGAGCCTGACCCATCAGGCTCGTCCCCGCGAGCAGCAGAGATCCACTGAAGATCTGCAGGTAACGGGTAACTTGGTGTCCAACGGTCATCATCAGCATCCCTGTTGAAACAAGATGGGAGGCTAGTTCAGAGACTGGCCTGACCGTCCTGTGCATTGGTTGTCTCGGACTGGACTTCCAGCCAGAGGGCCGGATCCTGCAACGGCAGACTGCCACCGGACCATTGCTGGAAGGAGGCATCCAGATTGCTGGCCAGGGTATCCACGTCATAACGCTGATAATCCTCGGGCACCGGATTGAAGCCCAGACTGAACAGGAAACCTCCATAGGCATCCTGCGCATCGGCATAGGCCAATGAATTGCTCAACACCGAGTTCAATGCCTTGGCCTGGTTGAGCAGGGATTGCGTCCCCGAGATCGCACGGCTTGCCCGCGCCTGCTTGCTGAAGTCCGCGATCTGCTCATCCAGTGCCTGGAATCGCTGGGCGATACTGAGACTCTCCAGCGAATTATGGTATTGCTGCCAGCCAAGATTGACGCGGGCCAACGTCGCCATGTTGCTGGCCAGACGACGAGCCTCCACCATCTGATCACGCGCCTCGTTCTGAGCCTTGATCTCATCGATGGCAAACAGACGGAAGATATTCCAGCTGATCCTCACCCCTGCCTGTGCCCAGGTATCGTTGTACAGATAGCTGTTGCTGTCGTAATTGGCGCTGTAGGAGAACTCCAGCCCCGGCAACAGTCGCACCATGCTCTTGCGCGCTTCACGTTGCGCGATACGGGCATTGTAGAGCTGGCCGACGTATTCCCCACTGTTGGCCAGCGCGACACGCTCCAGCACATCCAGGTCATTGGAAGGCAACGGTGGAAGTGCCGGCAACTGGCTCGGCGCCTGCAAGGGGATCTCGACATTGGGGG
This sequence comes from Cobetia sp. 5-11-6-3, assembly GCF_013374055.1. NCBI lineage: Bacteria > Pseudomonadati > Pseudomonadota > Gammaproteobacteria > Oceanospirillales > Halomonadaceae > Cobetia > Cobetia sp. 5-11-6-3. The sequence continues at coordinate 396,840 of NZ_BLWJ01000004.1, forward strand.
CCTGATTGATCAGGCTGGCCAGTTCGATCTGCGAAGTCTCAACGGAACGCTGCAAGCTCTTGAGATTGCGCATGATGGAGAGCAGCTGGCGCTGTTCCTGCAGGACATCCAACGGCGCCCGGAGTCGTTCGCGCTGGATCTGATCCAGCTGGGCGAGCGCCTTTTCGGTGTCTATCAGCAAGGCATCGATGCGCGGCTTCAACTTCTGCGTCACCGCGGCCTTCCAATAGGCGCTGCGCGTCTGCTGAAGCAGCTTGGCCATGATGTCACGCCGGGCATTCTTGACGATCAGGAAGCGGTCCGCCTCCTGCTTGGCCTTCAGGTAGCTGACACCGAAATCCAGCACGTTCCAGGAAAGACGTAGATCGGCATCGGTACGGTCCTTGTCGACAGAGGTCGACTGGGCAAGGCTCTGCACGCCGGTACGCACGTTCTCGCTCGAGGAGGCATCTTCATTGTTGCGGCTGGTGAAACCGGCATTTGCCGCCAATACCGGGAGCATGTCCATCTTGGCCAGATTGAAGCTCTGCTCGGCCAACGCCTGTTCCATCAGCTTGACGCGATTGTCGAGGTTGTACTTCAGCGCGCGCGCCATCGCGTGATTGAGATCAAGTGGCTCGGTGATGGCCGGTGTCATCTGCTCGAAGAGCATCTCATCACTCTGGATGGCGGTCGCGATATCCTGACGATCCAGAGGCTCAGGCTGTACGGTGCCGCAAGCTGACAGCGCCAAGCCTGCCGCGCTGATGGCAACCATCGTCGCCAGAGTCTTGAGACGACCCTGTCCGCGTGGTTCAGGCAGTGCTCGGGTGGATCCAGCTGTGTTGTATCCCGTCATGATATCGCCTTGTTCCCTTGCTCTTGTTCACCCACCCCTTGGTATGAGGCAGGCAGACACCTTGTATTAGATAAGCTCACTTTCGCGCTATCGAGAGCTTGGTGCGGTTTATTCTGTTAACGATAATCAAGAAATTTCTGAATCATCACTCAACAACGCCATCAGATCGGCCAGCACGTCTGCATGGTCGTGACTGAACCCGTCACGTCCGGCCACCTTGAGCATCTCGGAGAGTGGCACGGCACCAGGTACGCTGGCCTGATCCTCACCATTGTCGGGAGCAGGTGTACCAGTGATTTCAGTGCTCGGCTCTGCTTCATCTTCCTGATGCCCTTCTGCCGGCGGCTGCTCTTCACCGTCGTTGGCGAGGTTGCGGTAATACTCGAGGCTCTCTTCCTCTTCCTGCTCAGGCGTCAGATAGATGACAAAGGTGGTACTGGCCTCGTTGCCGGACTCATCGCGACCGATGACCTTGACGTCGACTCGCTCAACGCCGAGAGACAAGGCCAGCGCCCGATTGACACGGAAGTTAAGGGAATCACTGTCGAACGCGACATAGTCGGGCAACGGCGACCCATCAGTTCTCGTCGCTTCAACCTTGATCTCTTCATTGTTGGTGCTTTCAAACGCGCCCGCCGGCAGCGCAAATTCATACACGGATTCATTGGCCACGACATCACGCAGGATGATGGTCAACTGAACCGGTTGAATGCTCGGAATATCCACCAAGGTGGAATCGCTGAGCGGTTGGAAGAGCTCTCCATCAGACTCCGGAAGGAAGGTCGCTTCGCCCTCATCCGATCCAGCACTTGCCCCGCCCGCCGGGGAACCGTTACCAGAGAAGCCTTGCACTGGCGCCACCGTCACCACGGGCTCCGGTACAATGTTGTCGCTGAGACCAGCCACTCGGATCGTCAACTCACCGACTGCCGTGCCCCCTTCTCCATCACTGACCACGTAGCTGAAGTCATCCGTCACCTGCTGACCATCGTCGAGGGATTGGACGACATCACTCGCGTTGTCCAGCACATAGTTCCACATGCCATCGGCAGCGATGATCAACTGACCGTAAGTGCCCTGGATCACGGTGTCGCTGTCAGCGACGGCCTTACCATTGACGCTCGCAATGAGCAGTGAATCGCCATCGCCATCGACAGTCACCGGCTCGCCATCAGCATCGACCAGCAGGCTGCCCTCAGCAGTGGTCTCTCGGTCCTCGGAGACGTCAGCGCTCTGATCCAATGCCTGCGGCGCAGGATTCCCTATCTCGAAGGTGAAGGTCGTGGTGACAACCAAGCCATTCTCGTCAGTGCCAGTCAGCGTGACGGTGTAGATGCCGTCGTTGTTGACACCGCCGGTGGAAGCATCCGCTGACAGCGTGCCGCTGATCTCGCCGGTGATCGGGTCGATCACCAGACCGTCCGGCAGGTTGTCGACGCTGTAGGTCAGCTCCGCACCCTCGTCGACGTCGGTGAAGGCGCCGGCAATGGTGAACGGTGTGATCGTATCGCCGTCATTGGCACTCTGATCGGCCGGCTGCGCCCCATCGACCAACACCGGCGCATCATTGGTGCCGTTGATGGTGACGGTGAGCAGCGCCGTGTCGGTGCCGCCCTGACCATCGGAGATCGCGTAGGTGAAGGTCTCGGTAATCACCTCGCCTTCCGTCAGCGCCTGCACCGCTGCATTGCCGTTATCCAGTGCGTAGGTGTAGCTGCCGTCTTCGGCGATGGTGACGCTGCCGTAGATGCCGGTGACCGGCGTACCTGTGGGGGTGTCAGTGCCTGCGTTGGCGCCTGCGCCGATGCCACTGACGATCAGCGTATCCGTATCATTGCCGCCATCGACATCCACATCGCCATTGATGTCGCCATCGCTCAGCACATTGCCGGTCGTGGTGCTGGTGTCGGTGGTCGCGACGCCCTCATCCAGCTCGGCGGCGTTGTCGAAGGCTTGTGGTGCGAGGTTGACGACAAAGAAGCTCAGCGTGACATCAGCCGACTGGCCCTGCTCGTCCGTGGCAGTCACCGTCACGGAGTAGCGACCGTCCGTCGTGGTATTGCCGAACTGGGAGGCATCGTCAGCAAGTGTGCCGCTGATGACCCCCGTCACCGAATCAATGACCAATCCACTCGGAAGATTCTCGGCCGTATAGCTCAGCTGCGCGCCGCCATCGACATCCTGGAATGCCTCTTGCAGGCCGATCGGCGCGATCTGCTCTCCATCACTTCCCGCTTCAATGACCGGTGCACGAAGGGTGGCCCTCGGTGCATCGTTGGTGCCATTGATGGTGACTGTGAGCAATGCCGTGTCGGTGCCGCCCTGACCATCGGAGATCTCGTAGGTGAAGGTCTCGGTGAGCACTTCCCCGTCGGCGAGCGCCTGAACCGCTGCGTTGCTGTTGTCCAGCGTGTAGCTGTAGCTGCCGTCCTCGGCAATGGTGACGCTGCCGTAGGTGCCGGTGACCGGCGTGCCTGCGGCGGTGTCAGTACCGGCATTGGCGCCAGCACCGATGCCGCTGACGACCAGCGCATCCGTGTCGTTGCCGCCATCGACATCGACGTCCCCATTGATGTCACCATCGCTGAGCACATTGCCGGTCGTAGTGCTGGTGTCGCTGGTCGCAACGCCCTCATCCAGCTCGGCAGTGTTGTCGAAGGCTTCCGGCGCGACGTTGGCCACGGTCCAGGTGAAGGTCGTGGTGACCTCAGCACCGTTCTCGTCGGTGCCGGTCAGCGTGACGGTGTAGATGCCGTCAGCGTTATCACCGCCGGTGGAAGCATCCGGAGACAGCGTGCCGCTGATCTCGCCGGTGGTCGGGTCGATTACCAGGCCGTCCGGCAGGTTGTCAGCAGAGAAGCTCAGCTCTGCTCCGTTATCAATATCAGTGAAGGCATCCGCGACAGAGAATGGTGTGATCGGATCGCCATCATTACCGCTCTGATCGACCGGCTGCTCACCATCCACAAGCACCGGGGCATCGTTGCTGCCATTGATAGTGATCGAGACAACCTGCTCGGCGGTCACGCCCTGGCTGTCAGTGACGACCACGGTGTAATCCAGCACCAGGCTCTCGCCGACGGCGAGGTGATCGAAGGCTTCGCCAGCGACACTGCTGCTGTTGAAGGTCCAGTTCAGCGTGCCGTCGTTGCTGACACCATCGATGATGGCATCGGCGTCGACGGAGAGCATGCTCAGCAGCTGGTCGTTGCTCAGGCCGTCGGTGTCACCGGTCGCAGTCACCGCGGTGACGCTCGGCGTGACGTCGTCGGTGGTATCCAGATCGCTGACAGAGAGCGTGCCTGAGGTGGTGAGCGTATTGTCCGTCTCGGTCAGCGACTCGGCGGCGCTGTCGTCGCCTTCGAGGGCGATGACCGGCGCATCGTTGCTGCCGTTGATGGTGATCGAGACGACCTGCTCGGCAGTCACGCCCTGGCTGTCGGTGACGACCACGGTGTAATCCAGCACCAGACTCTCGCCGACGGCGAGGTGATCAAAGGCTTCGCCAGCAACACTTGAGCTGTCGAAGTTCCAGTTCAGCGTGCCGTCGTTGCTGACGCCATCGATGATCGCGTCGGCATCGACGGAGAGCATGCTCAGCAGCTGATCGTTGCTCAAGCCATCAGTGTCACCGGTGGCGGTCACGGCGGTGACGCTCGGCGTGACTTCGTCGGTGGTATCCAGGTCACTCACGGAGATCGTGCCGGCAGTCGC